>JBDNHU010000563.1:0-16598 GCA_041688615.1 Mariniblastus sp.
GGTTTAGCCAAAGAATGGGGGCATACTAACAGCAATGCGGTCCTGCAAAGCCAAGTGATCGAAGATAAGACTTGGAAGAAGCTAAGTCATTCGATATTGAAAGCGCTGGTGCCAAAAACGACTCCAGAATTTTGGGACAATTTTGACGAACTGGTTGTCGTTCCCGATGGATTGTTTTGGTATCTTCCATTTGAGACATTGGCTTTGGAAGAAGGTGATGCTAGCCAATTGTTACTCGATAAATTGGCAATTCGCTACGCTCCTTCGTTAAGTCTTGGTTTCAGTGAACAGAAACCTCGGCGGATCAATCGGGTCGCTTTTTATCCTGGCAAAATTGATGAACGCGATGAAGAGGCTTGGTCCATTGATGGCAAAACCAATCTGGATCAAGTTTGGCCCTCTATGATGGCCTTGGAATCATCCAGTTTCACGCCGGCTACGATTGGGCCGCTAGTCGACGGAATGTTTTATTGGAATGAGATCAGAGAAGATATGTGGCCAGGACCAATGGCTTCGGCTAGTAGCAAACGTGATAGTTATCGCCAGTTGAATTTGGAATTGTGGCCCAACTTGCCCAACCAGGGGCCAGACTTGGTTGTGATCGCCGGTGCGAATACAGCAATGGCATCAGGGTTGAAGGGGCGAGTCAACGGGTCGGAAATCGCGTTCTACGCGACCTTGATGATGGCATCGGGATGCGAAAGTATGGTGTTGCCACGTTGGCGAACAGGAGGCCATTTGGCTTACGATATGAATCTTGCATTGGCCGAGGGATTAGAGAGTCTGCCGACGGCAACCGCATTGCGAAATGCCATGCTCAAGGTCCGTGAAATGGATGTCGATCCAGAGCGGCAAACACGGTTGCGAAAACTGAAGGATGAACAAGTCATCAAGGCGGATCATCCATTTTGGTGGGCCAACGCGATGGCAATTGATCGAGGAAGTTGGTATCGCGACCCCGAGGCACCCAACGGCGGTGACGATGGGCTATTGCAACCGGGATTGTTGAAACCGGGCGGCGAAGGGAAGCCCGACGCCAAAGAAGGCGAAGCCGAAAAAGTTGATGGCGTCGAAAAGGCTGACGGAGGTGATAAGGTCGAGGGTGGTGATAAGGTCGAAAAAGCGGAAATGACTGAGGCCAATGGTGCGGGTGACGCCCAAAAGAACGAGGGCGGACCCATCCAAAAACAGGTTGTTGAAAAAGACGAAAAGCCCAAAGATAAGTCAACCAATGCTGTGCCACCTGTGACCGATCCGCCAAAAGAATTGTGACCGGCGGTCAACTGAAATGACAACGGGTTGGCCAACGCGGTTTCAATTTTTCGGAAGCTTGAAGCCCTGCGTTGCCTAACCCACTTTCGGTGTTGTTCTAAAATTGAGTCCAATCCAACGGGTATTGATCGGCACTTGGGTAGGGGTTGCCAGTGAATCTGCGGTTGCTTTAGTGCCGGGGCTGTGGTCTGGTCTGAGGTGGATAGGTAAGTCCCATTGACGGGTGATTGATTTTCTTCGTGTGCCGCCTAAAGATCTTGTGTAAAATAGAATAAGGGTCCGCTTGGTCGATATTTTGTCGGCTCTTGTCGTCGGTGGGCACTCAATTGAAATAATTGAACTGCGAATTTTTTCTTTGACGGGCGTAGAAAAATGAGTCCATCCCACCGCGAAATTCATTTTCAGTGCCCCAATTGCAATCATTCGGTGACTTGCCAAGTCGATGGTTCCAAACCGCTGCAGGCGTGTACTCGCTGCGGTCAATTGGTTCGCGTCGCAGATATTGAGGCCAATGAGAAGCCCGTCAAGGAAAAGCCCGTCAAGGAAAAGCCCGTCAAGGAAAAGCCCGTCAAGCATAAATCGACAAGTCAGACTTCTGAATCGGTTCCCAATCGCCAAGGAAATCCAAGTAGTCGATTGAGTACTTCTTTTGATGACTTGGATCTTGATTACTTGGACAAGGGCGACGTTGTGGCTTCCTCCACGATGCCTAGTCGAAGCACGCGACCTGCCGGCGGCACCGATTCAAGGAGATCTGCCGCTCCAAGTCGAACTCGGAACAATGAATCTGCTGGCAAACAAGATTCGGGCCAAACGCCTAAGTCAGCTCGTGCGTCGGAGAAGGGGAACGAACCTAAGAAGCAAACGAAGAATCGCGAAAGGGCGGAACAACTCCGCCCCGGTAGTCCTTCACCCGAGAAGGCTGATATCCCCAGGGGCGGAGCGAAAATTAAAACCAATAGCGACGCGACTTCGGAACCCGCAGACGCCAATGTGTCTTTGGCGGCACCGATTCCGCCACCATTTGTCCCAACGCCCCCGCCTGCTCCGATTCCCCCGCCTTTCGCGCCACCAGCCCCTTATTTCAACGCTGCGGATGATCCTTACTCGGTGCCGCTGACGGTCGACCCTTACGAAATACCCAAGAGCCCCCCGAGGCCAAAGACGCCACAGCCACCTACTTATGATGCGCCGGTTCCAGGTGTGGCAATTGAACTCTCTTTGGATGATGAAGTGCCGGGCGATGTAACACTAAATGCTGGCGATCCGGAGCCAGGAATTTACTACCCCGACCAAGGAAGTCATTATCCGAATCGGTATCCTACTCAGGCGGCTGATCCCAATCATTCGGGTTATCAAATGCAACCGCCGTTGCACGGGGGCGACCACGAACAATACCGGGGTAATTACCAAGCAGAATATCAAGATTCACAGAGGTACCCGATGCCTGAAGGTGGCAATGATGAAACGATACATGTGCCAGGGCTGGAAGTCTTGGATGATGATATGCTTGGGTTGGCAGAATCAGTGAATGAATCGGGAATCGAAACATCGCAAAGGCCGGATCGAATTGTGACAATCACTTGTCGCATTTGTGATACTCGCCAATATCGAGAAGCTTCGGCCAGTGAGAATTTTAAGTGCGAAGTTTGCTTTGCCCCGATGAAGATGTCGTCGCGTCACATGCCCGTACCCAAGGAATCCGAGGGGATTCCGCAGCAAAGATCCCGAGCAAAAGTTGGCGATTTGGGCCGAATGGACGATCGTTCGTCAGAGTACATGACGTCCGAACCAGCGGTGGGCGGCGATGAAGTAGATGATCTGATTCGCACCGTAGCCGCGGATCAGTCGTTTTCAACGGTGTCAGGCAATAAATCTAAAGTTCCCCAGGAAGATCAATTAGATTGGGTTGATAAGGTAGGTTCGCATGGCAATCGTCCGGCGGTCATTCCAGGAACCGACCAGCAGGATTCTGGCGAATATAATCAGGCTACCGAGTCCGAATTGAAAGTGGAAAACACGGAACGTAGTTCAACCGCTCTTGCCAAGCGAAGCAGTCTTGGGAATTCTACACAAGAGATTGAATCGGTCGAACAAGATTCCGAAGATGAATTGCGATTGCAACCGGTTGATGAGCCAGCTGTCACCCAAGTTCAGGATTCACAGGGCCTGCCCGATGCGGAAGTTCTGGATGATTTGTTGGAAATTGTCGATGAAGAAGACGAATTGGAAGTGATTGATCGTCTCGAAATTCAGACATCGCAAAGCCAGGGAGCGTCTTCGCCGGGGGATCAAGTGAAAATGGCAAGATCCGATTCGCTGTTTTTGGATGGCGACGACATTGCTTCGCGTCCGGAATCTTTGCCACCCTTCCAACAACGTTATGCTGATTATTTGAAGCCGCTTCGGTCTTCAGTGCCCCCGGTTGTAAGAAACGACGTTCCCTTGGCAACCGGCGTGTCGCCGCAAAGTTCAGGCGAAGATATCAGACGCTATGAAGCAATCCCGGTTACGGTGGATCCCCAATCGGGAATGCCCGCCTACAATGCGGCGGGACCGCATCCCAGCCATTCGCCAAGTGGGTCGGCTTGTGTTCCTGCCGCTGTGCTTTCGCCACTAGGTCCCCCGCCGTTTCATGATCCGAACAAACCCAGATTTGTTTCTGACGCTAGGGTCGACCCACAGAATGCCGAAGCGGAACTGACGGTTTTCGAGCGGCCATTTATCAATGATTGGGTAAGCCCTTTTCGATCGGGTTTGTTTGTTTCCTCCTTGGTATGTTTGGTCTTTGGAGTGGCAGTCGCTGCGGCTTCGTGGGCTTTTGCCCTGGATTCAGAGGCTTCGATGGTGTTTCGCGTGGGCGTCGGCATTGTTGCCCTGTTTGTGACGCTGGGCTTATTGCCTGTGCTATTTTGGTTTTTGGGGACGGTCGCAACTAAGTCTTACCAAAGGCATGCCGCGTTTGACTTGGATTCGAAGGAACTTCCCTTTTTCCTGTTTCAATATAGCATTTTGCCTGTGCTAGGAATGGCTGGGGCGATTCTTTCGATTCCTTTTGCAAACGTTATTGTTACCGGTCTGTTTGCCGGCTTAGCGATCTTCTTGCCCGGGTTGTTGCTGCTGACGAATGCTACTTATCGCAGAACCCTAGTTTGTTTTTCGGACTCGGCTGTGAATCGCTCTTTCTCAACAGGAGTTGACGAATGGTACAAGAGCTTTGGGACGGTGGGTTCTTTTGTCACTTTTGGTTTGTTCATTGGAATGGGTTGTAGCTACCTGGGAACCGCGGGAGCAATCATTTTTTTGATCTACACATTGGTTGCGTTTTATGCATTTGCGATCCAAGTGGGACGCTTAGCCGAGGTCGTATGGACCTTGGAGAGTCAGCGTCAATCAAAGGTATAGGTCCGCCGAATACGAAATTTTTTGGACAAGTGTTGCGAAGTCTTCGACCCCCTGCGGAAGTAGGAAACGTTGGCCCCAATCCATAATCGCCGTCGTAAATTGTGAAATGTCGCTCAGTTCCGGGGCAAATTGTTTTGGGTGCCAGCGTTTCGCCCGATGGTTGCGACGTTTTTACGGTTGACGCTCCCCTTGGGTGGCGGTTGCCGAGCGTTAGAATATGTATTAAAAAATGTATCGACTAAAAATGCGGATGGTTTGAACGCTTGACGATACGGATGTGCGATTGGTTTTCGTCGTCGTTGGCTTTGAGAATGCGTGACTTGAAAATTCGCCAGCGAAAATTGGCTTGAAAGGTTTCCGAAGATGGACAACATATTTTGGGTAGACGTCGTTTCACGAATTGTTCACTTGAGCACAGCAATTTGCTTGGTGGGTGGAAGTGTTTTTATGGCGTTTGTGTTGATCCCCTCGTCGAACACCTTAGAGTCGTCGGTTCATCAATCGCTAAGTCAGCAGGTAGTGGGTCGTTGGAAGAAGTTCATCCATATCGGAATCCTGTTGTTTCTGGTCACCGGGTTTTATAATTACATTCGTGCAATGCCACTTCATGAAGGTGACGGACTTTACCATGCATTGTTAGGCACGAAAATTTTGTTGGCGTTGGGGTTGATGTTTCTAGCGTCCGTCTTGGTGGGTCGTTCGCCAAAGTTTCAAGTAATGCGAGATAATCGTTCCTTTTGGCTGAAAGTGGTCGTCTTGATCGCGGCGGTCATTGTTTGCATCTCGAGTTTTGCAAAAGTTCGCTCGGGAGTCAAACCTGCTCAACCCGAGGTGGAGCAAAGTGCAGAAGTACTTCGTTTCGATTCTCTTTCAAGAAGCAACAACGCGTAATTTGATTGGCAGTGCGATGTTAAACGAAATGAGTTGGGTCGCTGTCTAGCGAGTCTTGCTGGTACTGAGTCGCGTTTTCGCGAAACACGAGTGATGTAGCAGATCGTAAGGGACCTGTTGCTATTCAAGCCTGCGGCGTCTGCAACCAAACCGCTTGGGTCACCCGTTTGCGTGTTGTGTCTGTATTGGGTCACGGTTTCACGAAAACCCAAGTAGTTTACCGACGCGTTCTTACCTATGACGCGGCACCGGACATTTCACGCGATTCTGCTAAACCCGTAACTTATTGGACGATTCTCTTTAGCATTGGCAGTCGAGCGACAAACCGCACCGTGCATCAAGCAGATGGTTGGTCTGAGTCTCAGTTCTAGACAGCCAGCGCTAGATTCTTACGCATGGGCGCCGCTAACTGGTGTGGTTGGATCGGTTGTCACAAACGGTCGCCAGGCAGAATAGAAGTGCTTCTTGAGAAACGCTGCAAACGCTGACGCCTGACTTACGCTTGTTATCACGGGAATCTGGATTGATCTGCGTTATTGCTGGTCGTCCACGTTCGGTCACCTGGATTGAATTTAAGTTCTCTATCTAGGGCAATGGATGGAAAATTTTAGCCAGAAAATTACGGCTTAACCTACACTCTTATCCAGGGCTGGATTTGGCGGTTGAAACGATTGTTTGGCTCGTCAGATCCAGCATTTTGACTTGGGACGCGGACACTGGCTAGGCCATTTCTGAAGGTCTGTTCATCGCACGCATCTTGATGTGAAGCCTTGAACAGGATCGCATTACCCAACATAGTGTTTGGGACAATTCGTTGGTTAACCGCTACTTTCGACCTTCGCTTGCGTTAGGAAGCTGGCGAAAGCTTGAAGTAGGAGACCAGCGAAACCGCTGCAAGCAGATGCAATTTGGGCATGCGGCGTAGTTCGTGAAATCGGCCTTGATGTATGTTTACTGTTCGAGTCCGAATTGAATGAACGGGGCAATTCTAGTTTAGCTGCGTTTGGGATTGATTTGGTGACAAAATGAGTCCCGTTCGGTCCTTACTATCGGTATTTTGTATCGTCACGACGTTGGAGAAAGAGAACGTATGAGTTTAATGTTGCGAGTCTTGGCTGTGTGTGCGTGCACTGCCCAATGGGTTGGCTTTGCGTGTGCGGCCGACGACGATTTTCCGCCTTTGGAAAAAGTTACCGAAGGTTATGAAAAGGTTGAAGCCCCTGAGGGCGAGCGTCCTTTTTACCAATTGTGGGTGAACAAAAAGACGAATCAGATCCTCTGCGGTTTGCCAAAGGGCTACGAAAAACAAAAGCATTTTATCGCGTTGACTGTCGCCAGTGGCGAAGTGTTCGCGGGTTTGCAGGGCGACGATTATTACGTTTATTGGCGTCGCATTGGCAACCGTTTGGCGTTGATCAAGAAGAACACTTCGGTTCGATCTGATGGCGATGCTGAATCCAAGCGAAGTGTGTCACGTTTGTTTACCGATGAAGTGATGCTTGACCTGCCAATTTTGACTACGCAAGCTGATGGAACCCCGGTCTTTGATATGGATGCCATGCTGGTTGGTGAATCGGCAACTTTCTTCGGTCCGGCGGGCCGAGTCAATGGTCGACTTGCTTCCATTGCCAGCGTCAAAGCGTTTCTCAAAAATGTTGAGATTGCGATTGAAGCGCCGACCACTTCAGGAACGCTGCAGGAATTTCATTATTCATTCAGTTTAGTTCCAGAGAAAAGCAATCCTGAGTACAGCTATCGTCCGCGTAAGGCAGACGAACGTATTGGATATTTCACAACGACCTACGATGATTATGGAAAATATGAGACCGACGAGACTCGTGTTCGCTACATTAACCGTTGGCATTTGGAAAAGAAGAATCCAGAACTAAAGCTTAGCCCGCCTAAGAAACCCATTGTTTTCTACATCGAAAACACGACTCCGGTACGTTACCGAAAGTGGATTCGCAAAGGCGTTGGGTATTGGAATAAGGCGTTTGAAGAAGTTGGATTCGACCAGGCGATCATTGTTCACGATCAAGATTCGAATCCAATTTATCAGGCATACGATCCTGAAGACGTGCGTTACAACTTCATTCGCTGGTTGAACAATGACATTTCGACAGCAATTGGTCCAAGCCGAGTGCATCCAGAAACGGGTGAAATTCTGGACGCGGACATTGTATTGACTGACGGTTGGATCCGTGCGTTTCAGATGCAATTTCAGAAGCAAATGCCGAAGATCGCAATGGACGGCATGAACAATGAAACGTTGGCTTGGTTGGCGGAACATCCTGATTGGGATCCCCGTGTTCGCATGGCTGCGCCTGCGATTCGCGAACAAGTTCGTCGCCAAATTCAGCAACAAATTCTAGATGCATCCAACCAACAAATGGATGGCGACCACCTGCAGACTCGAATGCTTGGCGATGAACCGATGGACGGTTTGGTGGGCCGCACCAGTCAAGTGAATGGTTACTGCCTAGCCGCTGATGGAAAGACCATGGACATTGCGTTCATGCGAATGATCTTGGCGATGCAAGACGCTGAAGCCAAGAGAGATGATGAGAAAAAGGACGACGAGAAAAAAGACGAAGACAAGAAGAAAGAGGACGACAAGAAGAAAGAAGACGACATGCAATTGCTAGATGGAATGCCTGAAGATTTTATCGGGCCACTTGTCGCCGATTTGGTTTGCCATGAAGTGGGTCATACGCTTGGTCTGCGGCACAACTTTAAGGGGTCAAGCATTTGGTCCTTGGATCAAATCAACAGCGACGAGGTTAAGGACAAGAAGACCATCTCGGGCAGTGTGATGGATTACGTTCCAACCAACTTTCGGTTGATTAGCGGTAAGACTCAAGGCAACTACGGCATGATCGACATCGGTCCTTACGATTTCTGGGCGATCGAATACGGCTATACCGTTGACAAGAAGCTGGAAGAAATTCTGAAGCGAGTGGCTGAACCAGAGTTAGCGTTCGCAACGGACGAAGATACTTCCGGTCCAGATCCTTTGGCGCGACGTTATGATTTCGGCAAAGATCCATTGGACTTTGCCAAAGAACAGATCGCCTTGGCAGAATACCATCGTGGCAAAATCTTGACGGACTTTGTGCAGGACGGTGACAGTTGGGCGAAAAGTCGTGAGGGTTACAATCTGACATTGTCGATGCAGATGCGTGCAACGGCGATGATGGCCAATTGGATTGGTGGATCGTTCGTCTATCGTGACCGCAAAGGTGACCCCAATGGCCGCGTGCCTCTGAATGCGGTTCCAGCCGATCAACAGCGTCGTGCACTGCAATTTGTGCTTGCCAACAGTTTTAAGGACGAAGCGTTCGGTTTGAGCACGGATTTGCTAAACCGAAAGACGATTGATAAGTGGTTGGACTTGGGACCACAGATGTTCGGCACCGGTGGTGAACCGACTTGGCCATTGCATGACCAAATCATGGGTTTACAAGCGACGACGTTGACTCAATTGCTAAACCCGACCGTTTTGCGTCGTGTCTACGACAATGAATCGCGAATTCCAGCCGATTCCGAATGTTTTACCTTGCCTGAGTTGTTAAGCACGGTAAGTGATTCGATTTGGACCGAGCTAGAGAAAGCACCCGAAGGTAAGTCAACTGATCGCAAGCCGGCAATTTCATCGTTACGCAGAAATTTGCAAGCCGAGCATGTGAGTCGCTTGATCGTGCTTGCCAAGGAACACACTGCGGCTACCAGCGCGTTGCGTCCCATCGCAACCTTGGCCAAGCAAGAGCTGCGAGATTTGCACGCGACAATCGGCGAATACACCAAAGCCAATGGAGGCAGTTTGGACAGCTATTCCACTGCTCATTTGGTTGACATTCACGATCGTCTTGGGAAGTTCCTGAATTCTCAGTATGTTAGCGAATAGTTTTAGTTGACCAATCGCATTGGTTGCGAAATTAAAACTGCTTCGTATTTTCAAAGAAGAAAGCGGCTTGCCAAATCCAACGGCACGTCGTTTTTTTTTCTTTCTTGCCGGATTGATTGCAGCGTCAATCGTTGGTCGTCGAAAATCTACCGAACAATCGAATTAGGTGTTACCGGTTGTAATGGTTTGGCCTGAGAACTAGCTTCGGATTCTAGTGTCGCTTGATCCGCTTGGGCCAGCCGAACAGCTTCGGCTTCGATCAGTATCGGGTCAAACAACTTGGCGGTTCGATAACTAGGGTCGATCGCCGGTGATTTATCCAACGGTTTCCCGGTTAGCTTGGATTTTAGTTTCGAACCGGCAAATCGGGTGCCTTCGTAGACAGTGCCCCGTTGGATCGGGCCGGCTCCGAAAACCCAAGTGTCACGGCTGGTCGATGTCGATTTTGCAACACCTGATTGCCAAACTGCGGTTTGGTTCTCTTTTCGATAAGCAAAGACGCTAAGTTTGGCGAAGCCTTGTCGATACTCGCTTTTGCTGATTGCAATTTCTGGAATGGCGGGCAAGCTAACTGGCGAATTTGCAGCCAAAGAGGCCAACGATGAGGCGGTATCGCTGCGTGGAATTCCATAAGTAATGTTGTATTCATCGGTACCAAGCGAACCCACCCTCGGTTCCAAGATGATCTCCGCATCCTCGATCTTCTCTTGCAGCAAGCAGCCTGCAGCAACCACTCGGTGGCGAAGCGTGCTGATTACATACTCTGAATTAACAAAGCCAATTGGCTTGACGGTCTTGATGTAGTTGATGTCGATAAAGACTTTTTGGTCAGTCAGGGGTGAAAAGTCAATTTTGGATACCGCTTGATCGACCGCATCTGAAACCAGTAGCTGTTCCATGGCGCCACGTTGCGCGGTGGTTCCACAACCGTTAAGTAACGACAGAGCGGCGATCGCCAACCAGTAAATTACCGGTCGCCATGTGTGGCCAAAAGTCGGGTGAATTGATGCCGGCATGAGACGGGTGGTTTGTTGGAAGGTGGGAAACGATCATGCCATCAATTACTGTGCTTGGCGGATTGGTTGCATGGGTTCACCAAACGATCTGGGACCTAGCGTCAACTAGATTTGCCTGGCCGAACGGTCAATATGCACGGTGATCGTCTGGCAGAAAATAGCAAGCAAAGCAAGATAATGGAACACCGAAAAGTCAGAAAGTCCGAGTGACTGTCAGCAGCTCTGTGATCATTTGTACTGACGGATGAGTGTTCCCAATGTGTATCTACTCAGTCGATCAAGGGCTGAATCAAATGTTTAGTTGATGCGAGTGAATGAGGAACGGCGAATCATCGGTGGGCAAGTTTAGAAGGGGTAAACAGGGAAGGTAACGGGGAGGTTTACGGACAATCGATCGAAATGTGAAAATTATCTATTTCTTTTTGGGTATCGCACCTAAGTTAAGCATTTTCAGTAAATTACGTCTTTTAAATCAATCTTGACCCGCTTTGGTGTACTGGGCTATATTGCCGTGACACAGGCAATCTTGGCAGTCTTGGAAGCTCTGGGTGTTAGAGATGCTTACGAGTTTAAGATTGTTTGCGGATTTGATGTCGAGTGCGGGTTTGGAATGGTCTACAGATTTCCATGCCAGTCCCTCGTGTCGATGGTTAGTAACTGTGATTTTGAATTGCATCTTGATGGTTCAAGAGAGGTTACGGAATTTCGAGTCCCGATTTTGGGACACTGATTCCTTGAATATCTAAGTGAAAAATGGATTGCTTCACACCAAACGGGTGATTCCCGATTGGTTAACAGTGGTTGGGATACTCGTATGCTTGGAGTTGTCACTCATGCAAGCACCCGAGTGTTACTAAGTTTCGGATTCGGTTTCTAGAGACAAGGCCGGGGCTTAGTTCTACCAGCGTACACCGATGGGAAAGGATGGTTCCATGACAAAGAAGACGGTCTTCACAACAGGTGAAGCGGCAAAGATTTGTAAGGTTAGTCAGCAAACGATTATTCGCTGCTTTGACAACGGTTCGCTAAAGGGATTTCGAGTTCCTGGTAGCCGGTTTCGTCGTATTCCGCGCGATCAACTTTTTTCGTTCATGAAGGACAACGGAATTCCAACGGACGCTTTGGAGAGTGGAAAACGCAAAATCCTGTTGGTTGATGATGACGTCGAATTGGTAGAATTGATGCAGGACGTCTTTGTCCGTGATGGTCGTTTTGAAATCAAGACCGCCAACAATGGTTTTGACGCTGGCATGATGGTTTTGGATTTTCGCCCCGATCTGGTTGTATTAGATGTGATGCTGCCAGACATCAATGGGCGTGAAGTTTGCCAACGAGTCCGCAGTGATCGGACTTTGGAATCGGTCAAAATTATGTGTATTTCTGGCATGATTGAACAAGAGAAGATCAATGATCTTCGCTTGGCGGGTGCCAACGACTTTATGAACAAGCCGTTTTCTGTAGAAGACTTGTTGTATCGTTGCTGTGAAATGCTGGATATGGATCGGGTGGCAACAGGAACCTAGTTGTTCTTGTTGATCTGCAAAGTGGTATCGCTAATTCAAAAGGCATGCTTGTTTTAGACGAGTGTGCCTTTTTTTATTTATTTAGAGTCTCAAGGCACTGAACGATCGCACGCGCGAGCACCCGGTGAAGAGTGTCAGCCAGCGTTTCGGGCCTAAGAAAAAAGCAGAAGGCGTCGAGATTGAATCAGCGAATCAAACGTCAAAAATGGGAGGGCAAATCGGTGTGGCCATTGGAACAGCAACAATTGCTGGTCGATCGATTGCTGGTGATTGCTGAGTCGCTTGAAAGGCACGAGAGTCAGAACGGCGGGCTTGAGAATGTTAAGTTCGCCGGGCAAAATTTGATTTGTGACGCCAAAGCGGTTGAGTCTTTCTTTTCTGAAATTCCATCTTTGTATGCGATTCTTTATCAATGGCATGGATTTCAAGAATCCAATCGCGACCGTTGGGCGGTTGATCGGCACCGCGTGTTGGTGGTTGACTACGAGTCTGGGGCAAATGGTGATGCAGGGTTTGGTGATCAGGCGGGTGCGATCACGATTGTTGATTTGGTTCAGGCCTTTGTTGCTTGGGCGGACAATGACTTTTTGCTTCACTGGGAAGTCGATTTTTCAAGCCTAGACGCAAAGGTGTCAACGATCCGCCATGCTGCCGATGAGGGAGCAGGCCAGACCGGTCGTGGCTTTCAAATGCAGCTGTCGCTAGAATGCCAGCGCTGGACGCAATTGGGTCGATTTGAATTTTGCGATGAATCGTACTTGCTGGCAAATCGTGAACATAAGTCTGCCAGTTCGGAAACGATTCAGGCGACCGTTTACTGTCTTGGCGGAAGTGTGCCCGAGGCGATTCGACTGGTTCGTTTGGTTCGGCAATTGATAAATGGGCTGAAGTTGAAGCTGGAATTTTTTCAGCGCCTGTCTACAGAAAAACTGAATTCTATGAAACGATTGGCTTATGGTGCCAGTCATGAAATCAATAATCCGTTGGCCAACATTGCGACTCGGGCCCAAACCCTGATCTTAAAAGAGGCTGACCCGCATCGCCGCCAAACGTTGCAGGTGATAAACGCGCAGGCCTTTCGTGGTTTCGACATGCTGGCAAACTTAATGCACTTTGCCGCGCCGCCCAAGGCGGAAATCAAGTGCGTCGATTTGCTGCCGCTGGTGCAACAGAGTCTAAACCAAACCAAAGCCTTCTTTCCAGATGTTCAGCTGGAAGTTGACTGTGCGGATCTGCAGTCCCAGCAAACACGACTGGCTAATGTTGATTCTCAGCAAATGGTGCTGATGATAATTGCCCTGTTGCGGAACGCGATCGAAGCATCAGGCGTTCAAATTGGCGAAACGAATTCCGGCCAATTTTCGCAAGCTAATTGCGAAACACCGAAGACCGTGGTTCGCTTGGGAATCGTCCTTTGCAGTACGTCTTTTCCGGGTTCGAAATTGCCAGCAGCCCAATTGTGTGTTTGGGACGAGGCGAGTGTCGTGGATCCGAATTTGTTGCCATTCGTGTGTGATCCATTCCACTCGGGGCGGGAAGCGGGGCGTGGACTTGGGTTTGGACTAAGTAAAGTCTACCGCATCGTTGAAATGAATGGCGGTCAAATGAGGCTTCAATCGCTTCAGCCCAAAGGTCTAAAAGTATCCATTTATTTGCCTGCATAACCATAATTGGCTGAAATTTTGAGCCATTAATTAAGTGGTTTGGGAGAAATCGATTCGATGCCAGATGGGTAATTCCTGAAGATCGATTAAAATTGACATTTGGTCCACTATTCGCTATATCCCAAAGGGTGAGTGTTTTCAGTTGGGCTTTGTTTGGAAGTACGAGTTTCTATTTTTAATCTTAATGGGTTAGGTGGCATTATGAAGTCAAAAATCATCGCTCGGCTTGGCCTCGAACGCTCATCCTGTGGGTGGTCGACCGTCGGATGCTTGGCCTTGGCAATTTGCCTAACTCAAAGTCCAGTTCTATTGTTTGGGCAGACAAGTCGCTTGCTAGCAAATGGGAATGACGGAACCAAAGAGGTGAATGCCGAGTGGGTTGAATCCAGTTCACCAGTGATTGGTGGCGGTGCAGTGACCACTACTTATTTTCCGCAGTCTGGAAGTTCATTGACCAGTTTGCAAGAGCCCGGCATCAATGGCGAACTGGCAATGATTGGCAGCCAGCGTCCGCAGTTAGCTGGCGTTTCACCCATTGGGTCGGCTATGGGCAACCAACCGGGCGCGAACTACGCTCCCATTCCAACAGGCAACGGCGGCTTCTTGGTTCCAACGGTGACTTATGTTCCTATGAATGGAAGTACACTGGCAAATTATCAGCAGAACCTTCAACAGGTCAATTACCAAGGTGCGGTTCCGGGGTGTGTCAATTGTCAATCTAATGGACTGACCCAGCCCACACAGTACCAGCAAATCCCTTATCAACCGATGGCTGCAGCGCAGACGCCAATGCTGCCGGCGACCAATGGTGGGATCTATGGTCCGATCTCGCCTAACGCTCAGTTGAATCCTGCGGTGCCCGGTTTTTACGGCGTGCAGAATGCTGGCGTCAATGGCGCAGCGCCCGCTAATAGCGGCTACCGTTCCCTGGTTCCTAGAACATTGCCGGCTGGAACCTACATTGGGCAGGGGTGGTTGGGGCAACCCAAGGCTTACGTAAGTACTCAGCCCGTTCGAAACTTCTTCCGATACTTGATCGTGCCTTAAGGTGTGTGTTGACCTTGTGTTAGCACGGCATGCTTGGAAGCCTAAAGTTTGCTATCCGGGCTTGGGTAAAGTGTTTTCGCTGAAATTGGAGAAGTGACCAAGTTGAAACTTGGTTGAGTTAGGTAGAGCTAAGTTGAGCCAAAATGAAGCTGCAAGTTGAAAGGCCAGCCCGTTGAAAGGCCAGCCCGTTGAAATGGTAGCCCGTTGAAATGGTAGCCCGTTTGACTTGTTCAACCGTAGAGTTGAGTGAAAGCTTTGGTTTGCCGTTCCAGAGATGCTGGTAATTCTCTTCAGCTTTTGCTTCTTAGATGCAGTGCTTCTTAGCTATCGTGTTTGATCGCCATTAGAAAGTACCCACGCGGTTGTCACCATTAACCCAGCATTCTTTAGGCTTGAAAATCCAGGCTCAGCCTGATGATGTATCCTGTGGCCCGACTTGTTTGCAAGCGGTCTATCAACACTATGGGCTAACGATCCCCTTAACCCAATTGATTGACGAGATTCCGACACTTACTGATGGCGGTACACTCGCGGTGTCGCTGGGAACGCACGCTTTGAAGTTGGGGTTTCGCGTTTCCATCTTAACTTTCAATCTGAAAGTCTTTGACCCAAGTTGGTTTGCGATTGAAAAACAGCACGAAACCTACAAAGGGCTGCGACTTAGAAAAGAAGACCTAACGCCTGCTGAGTTAGTGGAACGCCTGCGTTTACAGATGCGTTATAAGACCTCGCAGAGATTGCGGGCCGCTAGCAAGGCGTACATCGCCTTCTTGAACTCTGGCGGATTGATCAAAATGCAGGATCTTAGCTTTGATATTATTCAAGGGGTTCTATCGCGAAACGTACCAATCTTAACGGGATTGAGTTCTACTTTTCTTTATCATGCTCACCGCGAATTCGGGGACAATTTAGACCCCGATGACATTCGTGGAAATCCCACAGGGCACTTCGTCGTTCTTGACGGTTACGACCAGCAGGGGCGTAGTGTCGATGTGGCTGATCCGTATCTTCCCAATCCAAGAGGTGTGCACTTGTACCGAGTTGGTTACGATCGGTTGGCCGCTTCGATCTTATTGGGTGTTCTGACTTATGATGCCAACTTGTTGGTGATTGAACCCCTTTAGTGCATGGGGCAGATCAGCTTCGCCGTTGGTGATGTGAGTTTGGTTTGGAAGCAACTTGCAATTACCAAAATAAGTAGACCTCAGGTACTTTCCCTGAGCTTTGGTGACGATAGAATTTGAAATGCCAGCTTCACCAGATTTCCTTTGGACAAGCGTGGCGGAAATTTGGGGGGAGGCAAGTCCTCCTGATTCGTACAATGCCAACGCTAATTGTGACCAGTGAGCCAGAAGACTGGCCGGCAACGATTGAAGATGTTGAGATCGTGGACGCGCGAGCCTATCTGACAGATGCCCGATATAACGAAGCGCGAAACGTCAAGGTTTTCAATTTAACTCGATCTTATCGTTATCAAACTCATGGCTATTATGTTTCGTTACTGGCTGAGGCACGAGGCCACAAACCGCTGCCAAGCGTGCGAACGATTCAAGATTTAAAGAATTCTGCGGTCATCCGGAACGTGTCGTCGGAACTGGATGAATTGATTCAGGATTCTCTGCTTCCGATAAAATCCGATAAATTCACATTGAGCGTTTATTTTGGTCGGAATTTAGCCAAACGCTACGAACGCTTAGCACTGCATTTGTACAATCAATTTCAATCTCCACTGCTGCGTGCCGAGTTTTCGAAAACGTCGAAACGTTGGATCTTAAAGAAAGTCGCGCTTTTACCCACAAGCGAGATTCCTGCTTCGCATTTGCCCTTTTTCACGGATGTAGCTAAGAAACATTTTACAGGCCGTGGGTCCAGTCGA
>JBDNHU010000564.1:0-7487 GCA_041688615.1 Mariniblastus sp.
CATTTCAACGGACCTTCACCGTGATTTCAAACCCAAATTGGCCCTCAAAGTGCTGTCCAATTTCGAACGCCTTTTGCTTGAACAACCTGTTGCGCCAAGCGATTGCCAAAACCACTACATCTAGATAACTGCGGCTTAGGCAGTGCCATTCAGTCCTGCGGTCAATACTTGCAACGTAATACATTGGTAAAGGCAAAAGCCTGGATGACGCTAAGCCGCAATTCGATTGGTCCATGATGACACTCTAGGCAGTGCTCCACGGAAACCCATGACGTCACAGGCAATCGTTACAGTGGCCGCGAAGGAGAATCTCGGTAACGACGCCGACGCTCTCGTTTTGGCGTTGGCTGCCAGCGGTCAACTTGACGTCTTCGAGGCAAGAGACGGTGCCGCAATCGACGCATAAGAAATGGGGATGAGCAGTTTGATCATGCCCGCCGGGAGCAATCGCCTCGAATCGCCAAACATGACCGCCTAATTCGGTGCGTCGGAGAAGTCCCGCGTCGGTCATGTCGTTAAGATTGCGAAACGCGGTCGCTTTGTCGATTCCGCGGCTGGCCAGATGGTCGGCAACGACGGCGTGGGTCAGCGGCGAGGTCGCTTTGCGCAACAAAAGTAGCGTCGATATTCGAGCAGGTGTCGCTCTCAAGCCCGCGTCACGGATCTCTTGTTTGATCGCTTCCATCGAAGGAGGCTCGTCGCTCTTCACACTCATCGGAACTTCCCTACCTACTCGCGCTGTATCTGACCAGGACGACAACTGCATGCATCGTACATGATTGCAATACATTTGCAAGTGCGTTAACTCGCCAAACTGGGTGGGCGGTTGTCGACCCTGTTATGAATGACTCACTCTGCGGAAACAACTCCTTTTCCACTCGCACGAATACGATCATTAAGGAACGGGCGGAAACTTTTTTCTAGCTTAATCCTAAGTTCCGAAAAATCGCATGAACCAAGCAGCCTCCACTTGCATACTATATGCAGATGCGGTTTAATAACATGTGGAACGCTTTTACGAGGGATTTATTGATGATCGTTGGAAACATGCGATGGTTTAGCTTCTTGTCGATACTTTTCTCGTCGTCGACGGTGGGCTTGGCCGATCAGCCACCTATCATCGCGGTGGCGAATCAAGGCTGCAGGCAATGTATCGCGAGCGTCTTGCACAGCAGGGCGTCAAGGCTATTGACGTTTCGCCGATCTCGCGACGTGCTTTAGCGTCGCCGGTCGATGTGCAAAAACAGTTACCGTCGCTACTCGCATCCCTGCAGCCCGCTCTGTAAACGAAAACTCTCAAACTCATCATCCCCACATTTCATTAGGTCATTTGCTCCGTGACAACGACTCCCACTAAACCTCTGCCTGTTACCGTCCTCTCCGGATTTCTCGGGGCCGGAAAAACGACCCTGCTCAATCATGTACTGGCCAATCGCGAAGGGCTTCGTGTGGCGGTCATCGTTAACGATATGAGCGAAGTCAATATCGACGCGGCACTGATCAAGAACGGCGATGCGAATTTGTCTCGCACCGAAGAACAGCTTGTCGAAATGACCAACGGCTGCATCTGCTGTACACTGCGCGAAGATCTGCTGATCGAAGTTGCTCGGCTCGCTCGAGAGGGTCGCTTTGACCATCTGCTGATCGAATCGACCGGCATCTCCGAACCGATGCCAGTTGCCGAGACGTTCACGTTTGAAGACGAGGACGGGAATAGCCTTTCGCAAGTCGCTGACCTCGACACGATGGTCACCGTCGTTGACGCGGGCAATTTTATGAGGGATTTCGGTTCATGGGACGACCTAAACGATCGGCGGATGGGGCTGAATGAAGATGACCAACGGAACATCGTCGACTTGTTGGTCGATCAGGTCGAATTCGCCAACGTGATCATTATCAACAAGATCGATCTGGTGACGCCGTATGACTTGGAACAGTTGACAGCGTTGATCGGCAAGATGAATCCGGAAGCCAAGATCATTCATTCAACAGAGAGTCGCGTCGAATTGTCCGACATCATTGGGACGGGTCGGTTCTCAATGGAAGATGCCGAATCGAACCCTGAATGGCTGCAAGTTCCAAGAGGCGAAGAAACAACGGAAACGGAAGAATACGGCATCGCGAACTTCGTGTATCGCGCCCGTCGGCCCTTTCACGCCCAGCGTTTGTCCGATGCGATGGACGCGGGCTTCGAGGGCGGTATGCTCGCCGGTGTGCTTCGCAGCAAGGGCTTGATGTGGATCGCATCAAAACACGACTGGGCTTATGACTGGTCGCAGGCGGGGTGCTCGATTCGCATGGATCCAGCGGGATTCTGGTGGGCCGCCGCGCCGGAGGAAGAATGGCCGACTGATCAAGAAACCATCGACGAGATCGAGGCGAACTTCATCGGTGAACATGCCGACCGCAAGCAAGAGATTGTCTTCATCGGCAACGCGATGGACGAAGAAAACATTCGCCAGCTCCTGGACTCCTGCTTGTTGTCCGATGACGAGTTTGTGCAAGGTCCAGACGCCTGGGCGAGTTACGCGGACCCGTTTCCGCCAGTGGAGCTGGGCGATCCAAATGAAATGGAGGAGGCTGCGTGATGAACGAGTTACCCTATAAACCTGTGAGCATGCCACGGCTGGCAAGTGATGCACCGGCAAGCGTTTCGAGCTGGCGCGATTGGGTCGGAATCGTCGCGTCAGTTGGCTGTGCGATCCACTGCGCGGCGATGCCGTTTGTCATCGCGTTTCTGCCAACGCTCGGCTTGAGCTTTCTGGCCGACGAGTCGTTTCATCAATGGATGGCGTTGGCGTGCTTCGTGATCGCGATCGTGGCATTCGTTCCCGGTTGGCGAAAGCATCGGCGGCTGATACCGATCGTCGTCGCCAGTTCGGGATTGATCCTGATCACCGGCGCGGCTTTCGGTTTGACGGGTGACTGCTGTGCGACCTGCAATTCTTCGGTGCTCAGTGCCACGGAAGCGGCGACCTGCACCGATATATGTTGCGAGCATTGCGATGCAACGGAGCAACCCAGCATTAGCTTGACCGCACGCCAAACTGAACTTACCGGCGTTCAAGCTTTCATCGCACCCTTTGCATTTTGGATTACGCCATTGGGCGGAATGCTATTGGTCAGCGCGCATCTACTGAACAGACGCTACGGCTGCCTGTGCAGGTGCTGCCCAGTCCGCGATGTGGAGGCGTAACAACATGATTTATGACGTGATTGTTGTCGGTGCGGGTGCAGCGGGCGTTGGAGTGGGTGTCGCGCTCAAACATGCGGGGATCGAAAATGTCGTCATCCTCGACCGTCATCAGGTCGGCGCGTCGTTCGCCGCTTGGCCCGCCGAAACTCGCTTCATCACTCCTTCTTTTCCGACCAATTCGATCGGCATGCTGGATTTGAACTCGGTCGCGATTGGCGTGTCACCGGCGTTCAGCTTGGAAGTCGAGCATCCGACCGGTCAAGAGTACGCGGCACATCTGCGCGGTGTTGCGGAGTTCTTCGAGTTGCCGGTCCAGACCGGAATACTTGCGATGCGAGTCACCAAATCAGGCGAGCAGTTCATTGTTGAAACTCAAGGTGAAACCTATCGCGGCAAGCATCTGATTTGGGCGGCGGGCGAGTTTCAATATCCCAGGCTCAACGGATTCACCGGCAGTGAACTTTGTCGCCACACTGCAACGATCGCCAGCTACGAAGAACTCGACGGCGATGACTTCATCATCATCGGTGGTTACGAGAGCGGGGTCGATGCGGCGTATCACCTCGCTTACAACGACAAGGTTGTCCGCTTGTTCGATAAAGGCTGTCCGTGGAAAGGCGATTCGTCGGACCCGAGCGTTTCGCTCTCCACCTACTCGCTCGAACGAATGCGAGAAGATTGGTTCGAGCATCAAGTGGAACTGTTCCCAGAAAGCCCGGTCAAATCGGTTACGCTTCGCGAGGGTATTTACGAGGCACATCTACCTGACGGGCGAAGCTTTCAATCACTCACACCACCGCTACTGGCTGGCGGATTTGAGGGAAGTGTGCGGATGGTATCGGAATGGTTCGTTCGGCGTGACGATGGATTTCCGTTGCTGAGTCAACACGACGAATCGACGATCACGCCGGGCATGTTTCTATGCGGTCCGTCGGTGCGTCATGACAATCATGTTTTCTGTTTCATCTATAAGTATCGCCAACGCTTCGCGGTGGTCGCCAAAGCGATCGCAACGAATCTTGGGCTGCCGGCGGAAGAGCTAGAAACGTATCGCAAATGGGGCATGTACCTCGATGATCTATCTTGTTGCGGCGAGGAGTGCGTGTGTTGATCTTATTTGGACTGGAACATTGAAATGTTGCAAACTCTTTTACGAACGCAAACCGCGACCTTTGTGGTCGTTGGCAAAGAGAGTGTCGGCAAGTCGCAATTGATCGCGTCGCTCACCGGTGCCTCGCCAGGGATTGAAAACTTTCGCGGCTCCACCGTTTCGGTCCAGCGATACGCCGCCGCTGACGAACGTGTCTTCATCGACACGCCTGGCATACTGCGCAGTTCGGATACCGAGACGACACGATTGGCGTTTGAAGCACTGGACGAAAATGACGTTGTGTTGCTAGTCGTCAAGGCGACGCACTTGGATGACGATTTGGCCGACATGTTGCCGCTGGTCCAAGGCAAACGTGGGGCGATCGCAGTTACTTTTTGGGACAAGGTGCAACCGGGTGAAGCGTCGCTCGAAGCGATCGAGCGATTGACCAAAGATGCGGGCGTGACGCTGGTGGCCATCGACGCCCGGCGACCGTCGGCGTTGCAGCAAGAAAAATTGCTGACGGCGTTAGCTGAACCTCGAGTGTTCACGAAGTCGGCGCTCACGATGCGGGCGGGTTGGCGAATCGAACCCAAGCCGGGCCTGTTTGATCATCGTCTCATCGGGCCGCTGTCGGCGATCGCTTTAATCTTGCTTCCGGCGCTGGCGACGATCTACGGTGCCAATCGTTTGGCCGACATTTTGAATTCGCCCGTCAACAATGCCGTCATTCCGATCGTCGCGTATGTGGACGCCAATTTCCCCGCATGGGCGAGAGTGGTCTTGACATCGACGCAAAGCGATTTCGGCTATGGGTTGCTCAACATGGGCCCGTTCTTGATTGTCTGGGCATTACCGACCGTGCTGCTATTTTCGCTGATCCTTGGAATCTACAAAACAACAGGTCTGGTCGAACGGATCAACGGGGCACTGCATCCGCTGGTACGACCATTGGGACTGAGCGGTCGCGACTTAGTGCGCGTGATGATGGGCTTCGGTTGCAACGTGCCTGCGGTCATCAGCACGCGAGCGTGCAGTGGTTGTTCACGCAACACCGCGATTTCGGCGGTCGCTTTCGGCAGTGCTTGCAGTTACCAATTGCCTGCGACATTAGCGGTACTGGCGGCAGCGGCAGCGACAACCGGCACCAGCAGTATGACGCTTTCGCTCGCGTTCCTAGGTTACTTGCTCGTGACGACGCTGATCTATTTGCGATTGACCGCACCGGCTCAAGCACGCAATTCGCTGAACGTCCTGATGACCCCGGCGCGTCCGTTTCTGCAGTGGCCAACAGGGAGCGGGCTGTGGCGAGAATCATGGGGGACGGTGAAGCAGTTTCTGCTGCAAGCGATGCCGATCTTCATCCTGATTTGTGTCACCGCATCACTGCTTGCCAAGTTCGGTATTTTGGACGCGTGCGCGAAGGTACTCGGTCCGGTGATGAGCCTCTTCAATCTTCCCGCCGATGCCGCGCTCCCGGTCGTCTTGGCGTCGATTCGCAAAGACGGGATCTTCCTGTTCGCCGCCGATGAGGGGCTCGCGATGCCGCTCAATGTAGTCCAGGTTTTGACTGCGGTCTATTTGGCAGGCGTGTTGCTACCGTGTCTCGTCACCGCGCTGACGATCGCCAAAGAAACGTCATGGAAATCCGCCAGCTTGATTTTACTCCGGCAAGCGACTTTCGCGAGCGTCTTCACAGTAGTGCTCGCTTGGGGAGGCAAGTGGTTGTCATGATTTTTCCAACCGAAACAATGACTCCGACAGACTCGCAATGGGGAACAATCGATATGGACGCTGATGCGGTGAATCGTGCAGCGGCCGGATTGCTGAGCCAACAGATATGGTGTTGGGGCCAGGACATCAAGCGTGCCGAAGGGAACTGGTTGCTCGAGTTAGGCTTCACACGCACGCCGCCGCCCGAAAACCAAAAAAACTGTGCGAGCGTTTACACGCTCTCGCTGTCGCAGTCCAAGCGTATCGTGCTGCGTGGCTTTGGTGTTTTCTTCGGAGACGACACGAAAGGTGGTGTCTTTCTGGAACGCTACGTGTTTCGCCCACAGTTTACCGAGCAATCCAGATTGACCGTCGGGCCTTGGGCCTGTGAAGACTTGCCCGCGATGGCCGACCCGACCGCTGAGCAGAGTATCCGTTGTCGACTGATGCTGATGGAGCTGATCGAGTGGATCATCGGGTATGAGGTAAATGTGTTAACACGTTTGGGGATCGACTATCGCCGCGAGTCATTGGAAAGGTGGAACAACGGCAAACGTTGGTATTTACCTGCCGAGCGGATGACGTGCCGCTGGCGACGTGTGTCACTCGCCGTCGCCGCAAATAACCTGCAACTTTGGGACACGAAGGTATCTGATTGTGAGTAGCAAGAATCCGATTCCCCAAGACTATGAAGCATGGCGCGACTGCATCACGATTCGGTGCGGGTTGACGTTGACGGACAAGTACATCGAACAACGATTGACGGAGCTTCGTCAATCTGACCATCCCAGAACATCCGAGTTCGCGAAGCTCTATGGTTCCCAACAGTTGGCAACCACCATCCGTTGGTTTGAACGAGCGGCGAGCGAAGCGAAGGCAAGTCGAAAATGAACAACAAACTACCTGTGACTGTCCTTTCCGGGTTTCTCGGTTCGGGAAAAACAACGCTGCTCAATCATGTACTCTGCAATCGCGAGGGTCTCCGCGTGGCCGTGATCGTCAATGACATGAGTGAAGTCAATATCGATGCACAGCTTATTGCCGGCGGCGATGCCAAGCTCAGTCGCACCGATGAAAAGCTGATCGAGATGACGAATGGATGCATCTGTTGCACGCTTCGCGAGGATTTGCTTGCCGAAGTAGCAGCGTTGGCCAGGGAAGGCCGTTTTGATTATTTGCTGATCGAGTCGACCGGCATTTCGGAGCCGATGCCGGTCGCCGCAACCTTCGCCGTGCGCGACGAAGACGGCTTTGCGCTGTCTGATGTGGCGCGACTGGACACCATGGTCACCGTCGTTGATGGCGACGGCTTCGTGCGCGAGTTCGGCTCCAGTGATCGCCTGCGCGACCGCGGCGAGGTCGCAGGTCCCGACGATGAGCGTGGCCTGGTGAACCTGCTCGCCGACCAGATCGAGTTCGCCGACGTGGTGGTAGTCAGCCGCGCCGACATCGCCGCACCGCAGCGCCTCGCGGAAACCGAGCGTCTGG
>JBDNHU010000081.1:0-43485 GCA_041688615.1 Mariniblastus sp.
AGAAATTTCGCGCCAACCCGATGTCGGCCCAAACGATTTGGCCGTGCCCATCGAATCCGATCCGGGACTCTCGGTCCAAGTGCTGAAGTTCGTTAACTCCTCATACTTTGGCTTCTCGCGAAAGATCTCTAGCATCCCGCTTGCCATCAACTTGGTGGGCTTTAAAACCATTATGAATTTCACCCTGTGGAACGCGATTTACAGCATGATTCCCAACCCAAAGTGTGACAACTTTGATCTCAAAGGCCTGTGGCAAGACTCACTTCGCCGAGCGGTTTTCGGAAGAATTTTCGCGAAGCGATGTGGCTTAACTTCTGGTGAAGAGGTTTTTGCGGGCGCTTTGATGCAGGATCTAGCGGTTCCTCTTCTGGTCGCTGCCAAACCCGATGAATACGCGAAGCTGCTGGAACGTTCGGTGGTTGAATCCAAACGCTTAAGCGAATTGGAAGAAGAACACTTTGGCTGGAACCATGCCGAGGTGGCGGCTCAATGCTGTACCCGTTGGAAATTTCCGGAAAGTTTGGTTTCAATGATCCGCATGCACGTTCAACCAACCAGCAAATTTCCAAAAACGAATGCCGAACGCGTCGTTTCGGTTTGCTCATTGTTACCCTCAGTGACTTATGAATCGTGGCCAGAACAGGCACGTTTTGGGAAATGCGTTCGAGCGTTGGTGGCCAAGGTCACACCAGAAACTCTACTGGAAGAAACCGACGCCGAATTTGCCAAGCTGGCACCCTCAATCAATGTGGACGCAAATTGTAAACCGCTGTTAGGCTGGACAAAAATTGAAACCACCCAGTAAACACTTGCGTAAGCTATGATAAAGAAAGTACGCAGACCGACCTTGGTCCCTGGATCGCCAAAACGCCAAATTTCACGGGCAGAATGACCTCCCCAATATTGGGGGCACATTATGGAAACCATCCAAAAAGATCGAACCGTTCGAAAACAATTGCTCAAGACGGCCGAAGGCTATCTTGAATTGGCGATGGTGTTTGACGACCGCTGGACGCTCCCCAACGAGATCAAGGCGAACCTGGTCCATCACGCCTTGGCAGCCCTGGAACAGGCAGAACAGAAAAAAGGTGACAGTGCACCGATCCTGTATCTGCGGGGTTGCGCCTACAAGGTGGCGGGGGAATTCGAAAAGGCAGCGCATGCACTAACGCAAGTCTTAGAAATCAACGACCGCTTCACAGGTGCTTACTTAGCCTTAGGCTGGTGCTACAAGCGGTTGGACCGTTTGGATCTGGCGATCGAGGCCCTGCAATTTGGCGTAATGCGTCAACCCAACCACGCGGTTCTGCACTACAATTTGGCCTGCTACTTTGCGTTAAGCAAACAATCTGAAAACTGCATCGGGCATCTAAAACAGGCTCTGGCACTGGACGGAACATTAGTTCAAAGCGTCTCCAAAGAGCCGGATTTCGATCAGGTCCGAACTTTTCCCGCGTTTACCGCTGTGATGGAAGTCCTGATCTAAGCCTCTCTCAAGCCTTGGCAATCCCACAAGCCTTGGCCGTTTGGCAAGCCTTGGGCCATTTGCAATTGTGGTTGCTGTTCACTAAAGGTCCGATAGGGCTTTCGCGGCCTGCTTAGCGATCTCGAGCGAAATCGTTTGAATTTGTGCTCGAGTCAACCAGATTTTTGCTTGGCGACGATATTCACCTTGAACCGCAAAATCAGTCTGAGCCTTGGACAAGTCGAGCAGGATCAAACCCATCTCGTATCCCGCTTCTGCTTGCAACGTCTGCACTTCAGCGGATGGCGATTCTCCATAGGCACCGTTTGCCAGCGGGCCAAAGTAGTCCTTAGCCTCCATCAGCAGGCCCTGAACCTTAGAAATTTCTCCTAGGGCAAACAAAGACCGCGCACCTATTTCGTTGGGCAGAGCAACCAACTTCCGGAAATAAATTTTGGCGCCCTTTAGATCGTTCAACCCTCGTTGGACGTAACCTGCCTGGAACCATAACTGATGAGCCGCGGTCGGAGTCAAATCAGAGTTCTTGGCTAAGAAATCTACTTGATTCAAATCCAAGGCCCCCAACCATTGCTCAGCTATCGAAAAATGATCGGTTTGAATCGCCGCTTGGGTCGCATTGATCAATGAAGTCCAGCGGATATCAGACTTCACTTTGGCCAAGTCTTGAATGTTTGCCAACGCCGACCGGTAACTGTCGAAGGCCTTGTCATAGTCCTTATTGGCAAAGTAACTTTGCCCTATCATCAAACGGGCTTCGTCGGCCAAAGGTTGCGATGAATTATTCTTCACCCACTGCGAGAAACCATCGGCAGCATTTTCATACTTACCAACGCTAAATTCAGTCCAAGCCAACATATAAGTAGCATTACGTTGCAGTTGCGAATCGTCTGTAACCTTGGTGGCTTTGGAAAATTGCAATTCCGCATTCACAAAATCACTGGCGTCAAATTGGTACCGCCCTAGGTAATAAGCGGCACGCGAAAGTAAGCTGCTTTCAGGATAGGTGGCGACAAAGTTTTCCAATGTCAGCTTCGCCTGAGCCGTCGACTGAGCGGTTTCCGACTTTCGCCGAGCCCAAAACAAGTTGTATAGGAATTGATCGCCACGCGAATCGCTACCAGCATTACGCACCAATTGGGCAAACGTCGCTTCGGCAGCCACCCAATTTTCTTCAGCAAGCTGCTGGTTTCCAATCGCAAAATCTGCATCCAATGCAGGATTCAATTTACCCGAAGTTTCCGCCATCTTCGGGTCAACCGATTTCGGATCACCAGCATCTAACGTCTTGGGCAGGTCAGTGCTTGCGACTTTTTCACCTTCAAAATCTGCCGCTTTTAGATTGGAATCCAAACGCTGCAACTGGGAAATGGCCGCTGCCCGTTGATAATGACTGGGATAGGATCGGACAAAATCAAGTAGCACATTCTTGGCCTGCGATTCTTGATTCAACCGCAACATTGTCATGCCCAAGTTAAATTGACCGTCTGACAGTACAGCCACCCTTGCTTCGCTTGTCGGAACCGAAGCCAAGACTTCGGCCAAGCGAACAAAATCATTTTTCGCATCATCGAATTGTTCTTTTCCGAAATAGGCAGTACCCCGTTGAAGCTTGACGGCCGCCAGATCAATCCCGTCCAAGTCAACTTCAAGCTCATTGGCCAAGCCAATCACTTTGGCAAAATCGCCTTGTTGGTTGTATAAGAACAGAGCACTGTTGATCGCGTTGACTCGCAATGGGAACGATTTGAGCGTTCGAAAGGACTTTTCAAACGACCGCGCTGCATCATCAAACTGTTCCGAATTCTCTTGAATCTGGCCTCGAACAAAATAGGCAGCAGCCTGATCGGTGGCGGGCAACTTCTGCACCGCTTCCTCGGCCAAAGTAGTCAGTGCAGCACTGGCTTGGTCAGAATTCGCCATCCCTGTCGCCGCATTAACCAACCAAGTGCCAACCAGCGAATCGCTTGCATTGTCTTGCATCAACTGTTGGTAAACCGCGGTCGCCGCCGGAAATTTCCCAAGTCCAAACAGTGAATCTGCCAACCAATTCTGGACTCGCTTTCGACTTTCTAGGACCGCCAATTGCGCTGCGTTCAGGTTGGCCGGATTTTGCGGAAAGCCTTGCCCACTGAATTCAGGCAACGCCAAAATCTTCTCGCAATGAGCAACACAAGTACCCAAGTTCGATTCGAAAATGGACTTTTGTTCCTGATCGAAATTTGGACGTGCGGCGAACTGTCGATTCAACGCCCCGCCACTCTGAAACCTTAACTCGGCCGCCTCTAGAAGCGCGGCTTTGTTGAATTGATTGGCCGAATCCTGCGCAATCGCTTCCAGCGACTGCAGTCCCTTTTGGGCGTTTTCCTTGTTCTGGTCATGACCTTCCCAAAGGGCCGTTAGGTATATCACCTCCGACGCCAACTGGGCATTGCTAGAAAGCAGTTCCTGGAACTGGTTCTGCAGTTTCGCGATCGTTGGAAAATCGTCAGCGTTTTCGGCGATCCGCATTCGCAAAACAACGGCATCAGCTTGCAACGCCTGGGGCGCAACATCAATTCCACTCAAGGCCCATTCAGAATACTCAAGAGCCGTTTCCATTTGGCCCAAACTTAAATAACATCTAGCCTGGTTGTAACCCGCGGACCATACCAATCCAGCAGAGGTCTGGATTTGGGCAGGACGATCGATCTGGGCAACAAGTTTCTCAAATTGCGTAATCGCCGGTTCCGAATCGCCCAACAACTTAAAACACATTCCTAAATTGTAAGCAACAACATCGGGCGACTGGGCTGGATAGCTCTCCTGCAATTCGATGTAGATCTTCGCTGCTTGTTGCACACCAGCCGTCACTAAATCCAGCTGGGCAGGGCTGGACGGATCCATTGGGTTATTGATCGCGGCTTCCAAGCGATTTTCTGCAGAACCTAACATTGCAGAGACTTTAATCTGCGCTGGCGTACTTAGATCTTGAACCAACGCGTCCAGCAGGTCAGTGGCCAGCTGGACCTGTCCGGCACTCTTTTGAGTAATGGCTTGATAATATTTTGCGGTCGACTGGACCGAAGGCAACGACGCACTGGTTGCCAACGATCCAAAGGCTTCCGCCATCGCTTGAAAATCCGCTTGGGTCGCTTGAGGTTCTCGGATTAACTGTTGCAATACCGTCAATAACTTTAATTGCTGTGCCTGCTGAACAATCTCCACCGACGGTTGGCGCTGAATCAGGCGGGTCGCCGCGTCCCCCGATTTGCCGAAAGCTGAGAATTGATCGCTGATTTTTTCAGCTTCCAACCCTAAATGGTAATGAGAATAAGCCTGCAAGTTCAAGGCTTCGGCCAGAAGGTTTCTACGATCTGCGAATGTACTGTCCGCTGCTGCACTTAAGTTCAACGCATCTTTGACAGCATCAGGCTGAGTCGAAATCCAAGAATCAAATGCCAGTATCGCTTGGCGATAATCAGACAATTGATAGTAACTTTGCCCAAGATAATATCTTGCATCAGCGCCAATCGCAACGTTGTCGTCCTTGGCAATCACCGCCAAAAAGTTTTTGATTGACGTTTCATAATCGCCAGCCCGAAACGCCTGCACTGAATCTGTCACCAGTGTCTTCAACGCTGCTTGATCGACCGAACCGCCGCCAGCATCTTTGTCCTCTTGAATCCTGACCGCTGCCGTCATTGCACCAGCGTGCACTGCCTGAATCGTCAGACTTGAACTGAAGGAAAGGCTGACCATACCAACGGCAACCACCGCGATTCCAACACGCCTGGCAGATGCGTATGAACTGGCAAGCCAAAAACTGGCAAACGTGGAACTGGCAAACGTGGGACTAACGAACGTGGGACTAACGAACGTGGGACTAGCCGCCACAATGCTCTGCCCGCCGTTAGAAACACAGGTCGTTTCTGGCGGCATGATCCCAAGCCGCGACATCACTCTCCATGCCTTGGCTGATCCCACTTGGGCCAGCTTATCAAAGACATTGTTTCGCTTTTCGTTTGTCATTTCTTCATCTTCCAAACGTGATTCTAGTTAGCAAGGATGTCCGTCTAGGGACGCCGCTACTGCTGCAAAACGAGCAGGATCCAATCGTGTCGATCCCGGTTTAGTCACCCATTAAGTCAAAACAATTCAAAAAACGCGAAGCCAATGGTCGTTACTTCCCGTTCAAAGTTCCCGCCTTCGAGCAGTATAAACCCGATTCGCAAGTTCTCCTCAACCGCCGGTTTGTTCCATTTCGGTTCCACAAGCAGTCTTAGGTCTTCCCCGAAGTGGGATGTGACAAAAGTGGGATGTGACAAAAGTGGGATGTGACAAAACCAGGATGTGACAAAACCGGTTTGCGTGTTTTGTCTTCGCCCGTGGATAAGGTTGCCAGCACCTCGGGACTTCAGCCTCATTCTAGCAAGAACCCACCTATAGCAATGTGACTTTTGCGTTGGAAACCCTCTTTCAAGCGGATTGCCGTGGAACCGTTCGTTGCAATCCAAAGACTTGTCCCAGTTCGCCGCTTTTGGACAAACATCCTGATCAGACTTCGATCGTTTGACATCCAGTTTCAGGGCTGTGGGTAGGGGTTATACGCGAAACAGCAAGAATTGGTTCAACCAGCCAGCCGATGTTCCTGAAAAATCATACCAATTTTCGTTAAAATCCGCATAACCGTCAGTAATGTTTGAACCGATCAGACGACCATATACGACCCGCAACGGCGCCGGTGTCCCAATCCGGGGGTTTGCAGTTATAGTGTGTTCGTAAGTCGCCGCAAAAAATAATCGCCCGTTTGAATCGGACTCCACTGTTTGAATTCGGAACCAGTATCAGATTCGATCGCTCCGTCCGAGCGGGCCTCGGTTATGGACCGCCTTCGGCAACTGCCTTGGTCGATGTTTTGGGCACTGGCGGACCAGGGCGTCGTCAGTATTGCACGACTAGCAACGTCAATCTTGATTGGCCGCTACGGTTCCGCAGAGGAACTGGGCATTTATTCACTAGGTTTTACGATCTTGACTTTGGTGATTTGCCTGCAAGAGTCGTTCGTGAATACGCCTTATACTGTTTTTGTTTCGCGTTATCCAAACGAAGACCGGCCCAAGTTCGCCGCGAATCTTCTGGTCATTGCGAAGTTATTGACCGTGGCCGCCATGATTTGCCTGGGTTCGATCGTAACGCTGGTGTACTTGGTTAACCCATCTTCGACTCTTCTTCCGATCCTCTTTGCGCTACTAGTCATCTTGCCCTTTAGTTTGCTGAAAGAGTTTTCAAGACGTTGGCAAATCGCTCATTTGAAATTGAAGGAAGCCACCTTTTTAGATTCACTCAACACCCTGATTTTACTAGGCGGTTTGTTGGTTCTTTATCGGTACGAAAGTCTGACCGCATTCAACGCGTTTATGGTGACAGGCTTGGCGGCTTTATTGGCTTCGATTGTTTGGAGCGTACGAAGCCTTAAAGAATTCCACTTCCAATTTGATTCGCTAAAACTTACCGCCAAGTCCTGCCTAAGCTTTGGAAAATGGGTTGCGGGCGAAAATCTGCTCTCCGCATTCCAATACTTCTTCGCCAATTGGTTCTTGTTCTTTGCCTGTACCGAGCAGGAGGTCGGTGACTTCGCCGCATGTATGACCATCGTAATGTTATGTAATCCTTTCCTGTTGGGAATCACTGGCTTTCTGGCCACCCGCAGCAGTCAAGAGTATTCGCGGGCCGGCGAAGCAGCGGTTCGGACCATGGTGAACAAGTACAACCTAGTGGTCATGATTGCGATGAGCGCGTTTTGCCTGAGCATTTACTTCTTTGGTGATTTTCTACTGGAAACAATCTTCAAAGGACGAATTCAAAACCAGCACTGGACGTTGGTCACACTTTCAGCCGCAATGATCGGTTTGGGCTTAAGCTTCTTCACATCATGCGGGCTCAAAGCCATCAATCGCCCCGAGGTTAATTTTTACGCCTCGATCATCGGACTGGTCGTCACGGCGGCGATCCATTTTATCTTTCTCTCAGCCGCATCACCGTTCGTTTCGGCAAACGCATTCTTGGCCGGTTGCCTTGCCATGGCAGCGTTCCGCTGGTGGAAATTCCTGCCAACCCCAACACCAGAGACCTAAGTAGAATTCAATCGGCCATGGCCGATTAGCATGGGGCAAACGCAATGCGTCATGCAAAGAAAGTGCCGACATTGGGAAACGATGACGCGCTGAATGTGCAGGTCGTCGCATTAACAATGCGAACACTACAAGTTGGGGGGCAGCCCGCTAGCCGAGCCGCAGCTTATCGCAAAACGGTGCGATTGACGAACGACTGAATTTGCTTCAAAACTTTTTCAGGCGCATCTTCCACCACGTAATGGTTGGCCTCTGGGATCTCTAGCGTCTGAGCTTGAGGGAACAGTCTCTGAAATCGGTACAAGCATTCAGGACGAAAACACCAGTCGTTCATCCCCCAAATCAGCTGCACGGGAACGTCGGAAAACTTGCCTAATGATTGCTCGATCCGTTCCAACACTTGATAGGTCGGATGCTTGGCGGTGCTGGGAATATCCTTAACGAACGCGTCGGTTGCGATCCGACTTTCCCAATCGTGATAAGGCGCGATCAAGCCCTGCTTGACCAGCTTGGGCAGACCCTTCGGCAAACTGGTTGCCATCGTCAGGGCAGCGGCGGCAAAACCGTTCAATCCGCGAATCGCCAAGGTTCCCACTACCGGAATTCGGCACAATTGAATCTGCCAGGGAATGTAGGGTGGCGGGAAAGCCCCAGTGTTCATCAACACGATCCTAGCAATTCGGTCCGAACGCTCCAATGCAGCGCCCAACCCGATAGCTCCGCCCCAATCGTGAGCCACAAGGGTGATGTTCTTTAGATCAAGGTGATCAATCAATTGGCAAAGATGATCAACATGCCGCGCCAACGTGTACTCAAATTGCTGCGGCTTATCGCTTAAACCACAACCGACATGATCCACTGCCACACATCGACGCTCAGGCGACAAACCTTGGATCAAATTTCGCCAATAGAAAGACCATGTTGGATTGCCATGCACGAACAAGCAACACTCGTCCGGTTTACCATTCTGGGCAGCCGACGGGTCGGTAGGGCCTTGATCTACATAGTGCAAACGAACACAACCGCCGGCCGCATTATTAGACTGAGCCGATTGTTGATTTCCTGGCGAATGGCCACCCTTGGACATTACCGACTGCAGGTCAAGGAAGTGGGATTCGAAAGGATAGAGGTCGCGCCAACTTGCTTGGCGATTACCAGCGGGGTGCTCGACTTCCGAAGCACGGTTCGATTGATTTTCCATGAATCCTAATTTCTATCCAACCGAAAACCGCACACGATTTCCAGAACATCAATTGCACCACAGGTCAAATCTATCCACGACTTAACCCTATCGGTACCTATCGGTAACACCAAACCAAGTTGCTTCAGAGACGATTGCGTAACAGAACGTGACGTGACGTAACAGAACGTGACAGAACGTGACGTGACAGGAATTTGCGTCATAGCCACGCTGGCAATGTTTTGGGGCGCAGTCTGCACAACAACCTTGGATCCGTTCCTAACTTGGGATAAACTTGACCTACGCCTACAATTTCGCAGGTTTCAGCGCAAACACAAGGTTAGGAAAACCATCCCCTACAAATCACCCGGCCAGACCGCGGCCGACTTACGATTCGCGCGATCGCCCATTCTCAGAAGCTAACCCGTACGAATAAAAAACGCCACAATCCCTGCGGACAATGGCGTTTTCCTGTTTCTCATGGCTTCAGCAGTGAAGTCCCAAACTAGATCGAATGGATATGCAAACCGCGTTTGCGACGCTCTTCGCGTCTGGCATTATCGATCAAATCAGCAACCTTCTTCGCGTCGGCGATTCCCACCATGATCAGCAATGGGTGCGATTCATCACTAGAAATCACGTGGATATTTCCAACATTCAACATTGCCTGAAAAGGGCCTTGACGCAATTTGACGTCGCTAATGTCAATCAATTCGATGCGATCTTGCGAACGAAAGATGAAACCTTCGCGGTGCTTGATCCGTTGTGTGGTTAGCTGATAGTAAAAACTCAACTTTCGATAGTAAGTTACACTGAAATACGCCAACCAAATCAAAACCAAAAAGCCCAACACCCATAGCCAGATCGTTAGGGTTGCCTTGAAAACAATAGCCAAAACCACTGCTGCGATCGTCAGCAGGATGGCCGAAAATCCAGTTCCCGCCATGGACTTAACCGAATAGTTACCGTCCCACAGCTCTTGTTCATCGCCTAAAGTGGCTGATCCCACTGCGTCTTGCAATTGCTGCTTAGTAGCCTGAGGATTGGGTTCTTTTGATTCAGTATTGTTATCAATCACTTTTAATTCCCTACCAAGTCTGAAATTTGATTACTTGTTTCAATGGCTGCACAAATCTTATTCGCTGCACAAATCTTATTAGTAGGCGTCACCATGGGCGGCGGGCGGCTAAATCGACACTTTGAACGACATCCTGAAACGCCAGCGGCAGTGCTCGCCCAGCCATGACTTCGCTGTCAGGGAGTCATTGTCGAATGTTTTGCGAACGAATCAAGCAGACTGTACCAACAATCGGGCGTTTCGCCGAGTCATTTTCCGTTTCCACTAGATCGCAATCGCGTCAAACCTATTCGACCCAACGAGGCCAAAATTGGTAATTAATGGTCGCTTTTCCACAAGAACCGTCAATTTTTGGCACCCGTTGGCGGCGAAATCACTCTCGTTGACTTTCCAAACACTTGGACAAGGCATCGTTGGCGGACCCGCGATTTTCAGCGATCGGCGTTTCCAACTTGCAAAGTTAGCACACCCATGCAACTGGCACGCCAGGGGCAAAACGACAAACCGGTTCATTTTCTTCCCGGCAAAGATGATCCTCGATTGCTTCACTCGGAAGTGGTCTGCGGATTGTAATTGGGCCTCAATTCGAATACCTTTGCCGATTGACAGCCTATTTTGCCACCTTCAATTGATATTGATTTCCCCCTATGCGATGCCCATTTTGTAAAGAAGATAACGACAAAGTTATCGACAGTCGCATCAACGATGACGGGTTTGTGATCCGCCGACGCCGACACTGCAACGAATGTGGGAAACGCTACACAACCTTCGAACGAATGGCTGATTTACAGGTCACCGTGGTTAAAAAGGACCAGGAAAGGGAAGCATTCAATAGCGAAAAGATCATGCGCGGGGTAATGCGTGCCTGCTGGAAGCGTCCGGTCACCCAGGAACAGATCGAACAGCTTTCTGCGTCTGTAGAACGAGAAATTATGACGCATTACAATGGAGAAATCGAAAGTTATCAGATCGGCAAGGTAACCATGAAGTACCTGATCCATCTGGACCAAGTTGCCTACGTGCGTTTTGCAAGCGTTTACCGCGAATTCAACGACATCCAAGACTTCATCAATGAAGTGAAACACTATCATGAACAAAGCCGAATCAAGCTGGAAGAAGACTTTGACTAAATCTCCTCTTTCTACTCGCCCGCCAGTAATTCAAAATGCACTCCGCGTTGTCGGCCACCGACACCGCGATGTCTGGTCCGGTCTTGCGATCCCCAGCTACCGCTGGTCCCACCTGGCGATCTTGGCAACCACCGTTTCCCTGACCTTGGCAGTATGGGCTTCCCAGACACTGGCGCAGGAAAGTTCAACGGTGCCTGCCCAATCGGCCGAGACCATCATTGCCAAACCTGACCTTTACCAGCCGTTGACCGAACCACCTTGTTCGTATTGCGTCAATCAAAATCTTAAGAACCTGGTTCTACCCAGCGACCCTGTGCTGGCCTGGATTCGCGGAGCACATAACGGCGGCATGATGCCGCTTCGACATTTCATTGCCGGCACTCGAGTGGTCAACGACACGTACGGTCTTTTCTTTTACGACGCTGATGGCGGCTATATTTCCGCTTTCGAAGAAGACTACGGCTACCGGTTCTACGGCTGGCGAGGCGGAGTGATGGTGGTGAAATCCAGAGATGGGTCACTGTTTTCGGCGCTGACCGGATTGGCGTTTGAAGGGCCTAAAAAAGGGCTGAAACTCAAACGCGTTCCCAGCATGACTACCCACTGGAGTCATTGGCTGATGCTGCACCCCGAATCGACCGCCTATGATTTGTTCGATGGTGACAAGTACAAGGTGACTGAACTTCCCACTAAAATTTCTGCCGAGGCATTGGCCTCTATCGGAACCGTGGATTCACGCCTGGACCGATTCTCTACCGTTCTTGGGATCGACGCAAAGAACGAACCCTTGGCCGTCTCATTGCCCGTCGATTCGGCTCGGGCTTGCGTTATGGCAAACTTAGACGATCAGTCAATCGCCGTTTTTTGGTACGGCCCAACGAAAACGGCGGTCGCATTTTTGGGTGAACTTGAAGGGCAAACGCTTACGTTTTATGCCGATGAAATTTCACCCGAAACCGCACCGTTCAAGGACCGTCAAACCGGCAGTCGCTGGACGTTGGCCGGACGGGCGGTCGACGGGCCTTTACGCGGCAAGGAACTGACTTGGGCGCCGTCAATTCAATGCAAGTGGTACGCTTGGAGTCACGAATACCCTTCGACAAAATTGCAAAAATATGCTCAATAAATTGTCCATGTCTTGGCCACGAACGAGCCTTCCTGCGCTGTTGTTCGCAGTGTGTGCTTGCTGGATGATCGGTTGCCAGGAAAACCACACCACCGACCTAGCCGCGTCCAGCGTTATTGATCGGTCGGCCAGCCATCGCGAATCAATGACCTCGCTTGCCCAGAAATCGGCAGCGCATGGATCTTCCTTAACACCATCTTCCTTAACACCATCTTCCTTAACACCATCTCAGGCCAATCAACTCAACGCTTTGCAGAAAAGCATTGCTGTCGCCGCTGTTGAAATAAACCAGGAAAACTTAGACCGCTGGCAAAACGAATTTAATACGATCGTGATCATTCTGGACGATGACACCCAGAATGCGGTCGTCAATCTTGCGGCCAAACAAATCACACAAGCTGGCCTAAAGCTTGGTTACTTTATCGAAGTCGGCCGCAACCCGAAACTAGCCGATGCTCATCCCACTTGGATGGCCAGCCTGCAAGGGCACGCCCAATGGCGACAACAATTTCCAGATTCTGCCATGCCTACAAAGCGGCAAGTGGTCAAGAATTATCCCTGGGTTCCGATTCTGTACAAGGAAACCTTTGCCGCGCACTTGGAGCGTATCAAAATCCTAACCGCTTCCACGCTTACGCCGGCCACGATCTATCTGAACGATCTTCAAGGCGCGCCTTCTGCATGTGGTTGTGGACATCCACTTTGCCGTTGGACCGCTGATTATGGTCCAATCCTGACGGCCACGCCTTTGGGAAACGATGCCGCAGCGAAGTTCACACAACAGGTTCAACGACTCTTCCCGGAATCGAATGTCATCCCAATTTTCGTCAGCGAATGCGAGCAGGCCGACAAAGACACCGTTTGCTGTGGTGTCGCCTGCTTTGAAGGGCGTTGCTGGAAGGACTTCACCAAACAACTAGATCCCTTGGCCGATGTGGCGAATCAAATTGGGGTCGCCTGCTTTTTTAAAGAATTTCAGCGAAATCTACCGCGGTACCCGCAGACGGCCGGCTTTGTCCGTTACGCATTGGATTCGTTTGAATCCATGCCAAAACTTCGCGCCGGGAAAGGCGTTGCCCCAACTCGCCTGATTGCGGTGCTGCAAGGCTGGGAAGTCACGGCCGAGGAAATTCAGGCTCAAATCGATCGAGCCCGCGAAGCAAATGCACTGGGCTATCTCTTGATCAAAACGCCAATCGATCAAAGTTGGGAACCGCGAATTATCGACCTACCCGACAATATTCCCAGCCCCGAAGAACTCAATCACAACACTACCGATCACGACCACGACCACGATCACGACAAGAGCGACCAGAACGACAAGAACGGATCCTGACCTGATTTCCCGCCAACGCAGCAAGTCGCTGCCGCCTGCAGCAATCTCGCAAAACCGCCCAGATGCTTCCCCCAAACGAACGCCACTCCAAACGCTCACCCCAAGCGACTGCCGTTGGGGATTGGCTGGTCTGGGCTCACCAGCACCACAGACTGATTGGCTAACACAAATCCTGTGACCAATACCTCGGAAACGTAGGGGCCAATTTGCTTGGGTGAAAAATTGCAAACGCAAAGCACCTGTCGATTCAACAGATCGTCCATGTGATAAAGAGTTGTGACTTGGGCACTGGAACGTTTTACGCCTAGCGGGCCCAGGTCAATTTTTAGCTTGAAAGCCGGCTTTTGAGCCTCGGGGAACTCCTGGACATCTACAATCGTCCCAACCCGCAGGTCAACTTTTTGAAAATCATCCCAAGTAATCTCCATCGCCAACCTCGCTAAAACCGCCAAACTACTTCGCCGGGTCTGCCATCACAGCCCGCCGCAAAATCTTAAGGCTTCACCGCTTGCCAGGGAAGCGAACCAGCGTTTTTGGCTGAAAATCGCATTTCCAGTCCACCTTGGGGTCAGCAGCACGAACCTCCTGCCGCTTAGTATTCCCTGGTTTCAGCCAACCCGTTGGGTCAAGAGTGTTGCCCAGGGTTGGGTGGAACCAGGCCCAACGGCCCAGGTTCAACCCGTAGCCAAAACGACCTTTTTTTGGCATCTTTAAAGCGTTGAAAACAACTGACGTTATCTGGCGACCTCATCCATCGCAATCTGCGGGAGATTGAAATTGTCTACGGGACAAATTGAAGGCAACATGATCGAAAAAGATTCGAACACAAATCGACTTTGGCAAATCGAGATCCTGCCTGGGCAAAGCCAAAGCGACCACGGAGCGTCCGCAGTGTTGTCCGCTGCAAAAGATCTGCAGCTAGCTGTCGCTTTACAGGTTCGATCCGCACATGGCTATTTGGTCGAGGGCGATTTAGATGCCCAGTCGATTGATCTCTTAGCCAAACGCTTGCTGGTCGACAGTGTCACCGAAACATCGTTGATCCAACCGGCCGGCAACATGGCAATCAATCAACTCAGTGGCTCTGAAAATTGTTTTTATGTTCTGCTAAAGACTGGCGTGACAGATCCCGTGGCACTCACCGCTTTGCGAACCATGCAAACCGGTGGCTACCAGGTTTCCGCCGTTCGCACGTACCGAAAGTACTGGATCAGCGGCGCATCGGCGCAAACACTTGAAACGCTTAAACGCCGCGTCTTGGCGAACGCCTCGATTGAAGAAATCGTTTCTGCACCCTTGGAATTGCAGACTTTGGCCAGCGGTTCGCCCTACGATTTTCAATTGCAAACCATCGACTTGTTAGAAGCGGATGACCAGCGATTATTGTCGATCAGTCGTGAAGGTGGCCTCAGCCTTACTTTGATCGAAATGCAAACAATCCAACAGCACTTCAAGTCGCTTGGTCGTCAGCCAACGGACATCGAATTAGAAACCGTGGCGCAAACTTGGAGCGAACATTGCAGTCATAAAACCCTTGCCGGTCGCATCGAATATTCTGACGAAAACGGAATTCGCCATTACAACAACATGCTCAAGGAAACCATTTTTGCAGCAACCACTGATTTGCGAAAAAAATGGGGAAAAGATGATTGGTGTGTCAGTGTTTTCAAGGACAATGCAGGCATTGTGACATTTGACGATCAGTTTCATGTTTGCTTCAAAGTGGAAACTCACAATCGCCCCAGTGCCATCGAACCCTACGGCGGAGCAAACACCGGCATTGGTGGCGTCATTCGTGACACACTTGGCACCGGTTTGGGTGCTAAACCGATTTGCAACACGGATGTCTTCTGTTTTGCGTCCCCTGAAACTGAAAACAATTCCATCCCGGAGGGTGTGCTTCACCCGGCACGAGTCATGCGAGGCGTGGTTGCAGGCGTTCGCGATTATGGAAACCGGATGGGCATCCCAACGGTCAACGGCGCGGTCTACTTCGATGACCGCTACCTCGGTAACCCTATAGTTTTCTGCGGCAACGTTGGCTTGATTCCGTGCGACAAGAGTTTCAAGCAACCGCAACCCGGTGATTTAATTGTGACCTTAGGCGGACGTACCGGCCGCGATGGAATTCACGGTGCTACCTTTTCATCAGCGGAATTGACGGACAAGAGTGAAAAGGTAAGCGGTGGCGCGGTTCAAATCGGAAACGCCATCACCGAAAAAATGACCATGGACGTCATGCTGGCGGCTCGTGATTTGAATCTGTACAGCGCGGTGACTGACTGTGGCGCCGGTGGTTTTTCAAGTGCCGTCGGAGAAATGGCTGAAGAAATCGGCGCGATCGTGGACCTGGAACAAGCGCCGTTAAAATACGACGGACTTAGCTACACTGAGATCTGGATTTCCGAGGCCCAAGAGCGAATGGTATTGAGTGTTCCGCCAGAAAATTGGGAGCAACTAAAGTCACTTTGCGAAAGTGAATCGGTCGAAGCGGTTGTTATTGGCAAATTTTCAAACGACGGACAATTGCACCTGCGTTACCATGGCACTACCGTTGGGCAGGTTGATATGAGGTTCCTTCATGACGGTCGCCCACCCATCATTCGCAAAGCCGTTTATCAGCCTGCTGAGATCAAACCTCTAGCTGCGGCCAATGGGCAGAATGAATCGAGCCTTGCGTTTGATCAAATCGCCGTAGAAGAAACGTTGCTGCAATTATTGGGTGAATTAAACATTGCCAGCAAACATTGGATCATTCGCCAATACGATCACGAAGTTCAAGGCGGTTCGGTGATCAAGCCGCTTGTGGGTGCCGCCGGCGACGGTCCTAGCGATGCGGCAGTCGTTCGCCCAAGGCTTGACAGTGACCAAGCGATTGTCGTCAGCTGTGGAATGGCCCCAACTTTCGGCGATTTGGATAGCTACCACATGGCTACCAGCGCGATTGACGAAGCGATTCGAAACTGTGTCGCAACAGGCGCCGATCCAGCGAAAATTGCGGTTCTGGATAATTTCTGCTGGGGCTACACTGACCGACCAGAAACCTTAGGCGCGTTGGTTCGTTCGGCGATCGCTTGCCAGGACCTGGCTATGGCTTGGGAAATTCCATTCATCAGCGGCAAGGATAGCTTGAACAACGAATTTAGCTACATTGATGCAAACAATACGCGACAGACCATTTCAATTCCCCACACCCTTTTGATTAGCGCCTTGGGGCAGGTTAGTTCAGCGCAACAGTGTGTTACAATGGATCTAAAACGCAGCGGCAACTTGCTGTTTCAAGTGGGTGCCACTCGCGTTGAATTAGGTGGTTCGCACTTCGCCAAAGTGCGGCAATGCGTCAACGGCCAAGTGCCGACAGTGAATCCCGCTCGGGCGAAGAAGATCTTTACTGCGGTCCATGCGGCGATTATTGCTGGCGACATAGCCTCATGTCACGACCTTAGCGAAGGTGGTCTCGCAGTCGCCGTTAGCGAAATGGCATTTGCTGGACGCGTTGGGGTGGAGATCCATTTGGATTCCATTTCGATCGAATCCACTCAAAATGCTGCTGACGCGGAAGAGCAAAATCGGGTCCCTGCTGATTTAGCCAAACTGTTTTCCGAATCGAACACCCGATTTGTCGTTGAAGTAACGCCCGAACGGGCAGAAGCATTCCTTTCGCACTTCGCAGGACTGCCTATCTGCGGAATCGGAACCGTCTCTTGCGATGATCAAGTCGTAATAACGTCCGGTGGTAATACATTGGTAAAGCAATCTTGTCAAACACTTCTAAAGCAGTGGCAACAACCACTCAATTGGTAGCCCTATGAAAGCTTCATTCATCCGACGGACAGGAACACCCGACGTCATTGAATATGGTGACCTGCCCGAACCGGAATGCGGAGCGAAGCAGGTTCGAATAGCGGTGCATTCGGTTGCCGTCAATCCAGTCGACACTTACATTCGTGGAGGCGCGAATTATTGGCCCTTGCCAATGCCGTTCATTATTGGCTGCGACATGGCAGGCGAAGTAGTAGAAGTCGGCGCCGAAGTTTCTGATGTGTCTCTTGGCCAACGGGTCTGGTGCACCAACCAAGGTCTACTTGGGCGGCAAGGGACCTTTGCCCAACAAGTTGTCGTTGACCCCCAGTGGCTAAACCTGATCGAAAATAACGTATCCTATGATGATGCTGCCTCGACGGCATTGGTAGCAGTCACCGCTCATTTAGGACTATTCCGCGAGGCGAATCTGCTGCCTGGGCAAACCGTTTTCATTGTGGGTGGAACCGGCGGTGTCGGTTCGATGGTGGTGCAAATGGCCGCAGCATTTGGTGCCCGAGTCATTACCACGGGAGGCTCGGCAGAAAAAGTCCAGCGATGTTATGAATTGGGCGCAGATGTGGCAATCAACTACAAACAAGTTGATCTACAACAGGCCCTCTTGGACGCGACCGACGGCGCGGGTGTCAACGTCTTTTGGGAAACACGGCGGGAACCCAACTTTGACTTTGCCACGGCTGTTCTGGCCCAACGCGGGAAAATGATTTTGATGGCCGGCCGAGATGCTCGTCCTGAATTTCCAGTCGGCCCTTTTTACGTAAAAGGCTGCAGCATCCACGGCTTTGTTATGTTTAAAGCAACCGCTGATGAAATGCGAGTCTGCGGTGCGGATATTAGCCAGTGGCTGTCCAACGGGAAATTGAAATCACAAATCGCTATGAAACTTCCCTTGAGTGAAGCCAAACGCGCACACCAAATTCAGGAAGCCAGCACCACGCATCAAGACGGCAGTCTGGCGGGAAAAATCGTCTTGAATCCCGCCCTATAAATTCTTCCCAAACAAAAACGCCTAGTGAGGCCGGCGGAATTGGGCGAATCTAGCGTTGAAACCGCCACCGCTTAAAACGCCAACGATAGACCGGTTCCCCAAATGCAACCAGGGCCGCTACTTGCTTTCACTGGGTTCCAGCAGAGACTTTAATACTTTCAGGTCGCTTGCCATGGCCGCCAGATTTTCCGTAACATTGGCCTCAGGCAAGTATTCAACATGGACGGTAAACAATTCATCTTGATATTCTCGGCCCAATCGACGAATAAATTCTGGATCGACGTTCCCCTTCCCAAATGGGGCGTACTCCAACTTCCGTCCAATCCACCGATAATCTTTAATCGAGAAAGCCGCAATGTGCGGCTTGATCACATCGAAGTAAATCGGCCAGGCTAAACCGCCCTCAATCGCAGCGTGCCGAACATCGAAAATATTACCGATTTCCTGCCTAGGGATCTCCTTCAGTAATTGCTGCAAATCCCAAAACGTCGCGCCAACGTATCGAGCGCCCGAATGATTTTGATAGACGCCCGAGATCCCAACTTCGCGATTTAGCTTCGCAAGCTTGGCAAACGGTTCTTTCAACGCGTCCAACTGAGGCATTATTGGCTTGGACAGATTGTAGTGACAAAAACCCATGCGATAATGTGGGATGCCAAGCTTGGCCGCGGTCGCCAATACTTCGTTCGTACTTTTGCTGCCTGCTGCAACAATATCCGTCGTGATGATGTCGATCTTTAAACCGTGGTCATCGAACACTTCCTGAAGTTTGGGGAGTTCGACGGTCACATCCTCTGGTAGAATATAGCCACCGTTTCGTACCGTAATTTCTGCACCGCCATATCCAGCGTCAACCAACGCCTTTGCCATTTCCGAGTAGCTCAGCGATTGAATGAACTTAACAAACCCGCAATATCGAAACTGCAAACCTACTCTTGCCTGCTCCACTCTCGCCTGCCCAACTCCCTGCCCAACTCCCTGCCCAACTCCCTGCCCAACTCCCTGCCCAACTCCCTGCCCAACTCTCGCCTGCCCAAGTGCACCGGCCAGCGGCGTCAATGTTGATGTCAATGATGATGAAGCGGCAATCGCAACCGAAGCGGTCGCTGCCTTAACAAATTCCCTACGATTGCGATACTTCATCGTTGGCTCCGATCAGTGTAAGTTCAGTAATAAAAGTGAAGGCATCACCGCTCCTCCCAGAGAATCACCGGCTGACGAGCAATATTCGCCAAGCTTAACACTAGATGAACTTCAAGGTGCGTCGAAATGGCGGCAACTGCATCTGTGGTGTTGAGAATGATGATTTCGGAAGATAATGATCTCAGAAAATAATGATCTCAGAAAATAATGATCTCAGAAAATAAGGTCGCGGCAGAAACCACTTTTGCACAAAACCTGATTTCAAATCATTACCAACCCAATCGTTTTGCCGAATCATTCTCAAGCAAAAACGGCTCGACTTCATTTAGAACTGACACCTTATCATAATGCTAGTCTACGGTTTAGATTTTACGAGCGCCCCATCGGTCAAGGCCTCAAAAGCGGTGCACCAGAAACGTTTAACGCTGGCCACCTGCTGGCTGGAAAACCGACAATTGACGGTTCAAGAATTCCGGTCACTCAATGGTTCCCAGCCCAATGACTTCACTGAAATCAAGCAATGGTTAGAAACGCCTGGCCCCTGGATTGCGGGTCTTGATTTTCCGTTTGCCATGCCCGCACAACTGGTCAAGGAACTCCATTGGCCCTGCTCTTGGGACGCGTATATCGACTTAGTTCATGGCCTGGGAAAACAGGGCTTTGTTGACTTACTAGCCGACTACAAACAGTCTAAACCAGCTGGGCAAAAAGAACTGCGTCGAATTTGTGATGCTTTGGCCGGTTCCATCAGCCCGATGAAGATGTACGGCGTGCCCGTCGGAAAGATGTTTTTCGCGGGCGCCCCGCTGTTGCGAAATGCCATGATTTCAATACCTTTTCTACGTCCAATCCAACGCAAACCCATTGCGGTAGAAACTTACCCTGCGATGGTTGCCAGGAAATTCATCGGACGAACACCCTACAAGACCGATCAACGCAGGTTGGCAACCAAGGCGATGTCCGACGCACGAACGCAATTACTTCGGGCCATCTCCAACACCAGCACAACAAACGTCGAACCGACGATTTTGAATCAATACCAACTGTGTGTCACTATTTCTACAAAGCTGCAGCAGCAATGCATCGATGACCACACCGCGGACCAACTGGATTCCGTTCTCTGTGCGATACAAGCGGCCTGGGCTTGGACGCAGCGTGACAATCGCTTCGGCTGCCCACAAGACGTCGACCGCTGTGAAGGCTGGATTTATGATCCAGCGGTCAAACACACCCCTTAACCGCAGTACGCCTGCCCAACCGTGCTGTGAAGCTGATTCACTGGTTAATAAAGCGAGTCGAAGCCATGAATTAATCGTTAAGAAATCCAGGGACCGGTTTTATGCCTGGTTCAATCGATTAGAATCGACTTCTTCGGAGTCTTGCCAATGCTTGCGTTGGGGCTGCGGAGCAATCTCCTTAACATGCCTACGGAGTCCTACCGTGTTTTCGTTTTCTAATTTTTCGACCCTGACCATTCCAGCCAACTGCTTTTCAGTAAATAGGGATTGCAGTAACCAGCACTGCCGCCCAAAAGTATCCAATGGCCACAACCCAAAAAACGTTGGGTATGCTGCGAAAATTGGACGAATGTCGTTTCACTGGGCAACGTTGATCGCGATTTATTTTACCGCATTGCTGTCTGCAACTTGCGTCACCGCTGCAATCACACAAGACAGCGTTGCGGCGATCCCAGACAAGCAGGTTAGCGACTGGCTTGTACCAACCGGTCGGTTGTTAACCCCGGCCGGCGATTCGTTGTTAGTTCCACAGCGTCCAAATGATCTTTGCTATTACTCGCCGTTGGATCTGGTTTTTGTCAAAGGGCACAAGCAACTGTTGATCGTTTCGGCAACGGACTGGAAACTGCAGCAAACCCTCAATTGCCCTGGTGGTGCGTCACTTACCGGAATTATCGTCGACAAGAATGGTGCGGTTTATGTTTCCAATGCCTCCAACGGTGTGCATGTATTCACAGCCGATCAAACAGCGAATCTAAAGCAAGACCAGAAACCGACCTATCGCCTGGATCATTCCTTGGACCTAGCCAACGACAGCTTTCCCTGCGGACTGTGTTTATCTCAGGATCAGCAAACACTGTATGTGTGTCTCTCCAAATCCAACTCGGTCGCCGTGGTTGATCTAAAAAGCAAGGCAGTGACTGGGACCATTCCGGTAGGAATTGCACCTTACGACATCCAACTGGTGCCAGGCACATATAACTCAGGCAGCGTTGACCGCCTGTTTGTCAGCAACGTGGGCGGCCGCCAAGCAATCGACGGTGAAGAAACGGCCCCGAGTGCTGGCACGCAAACCCCAATAGACGACCGCGGAATCGCCAACACTTCATTGATTTCCGTTATTGACATCAACTCGGGGCAAGTGACTTCTGGCATTAAAGCAGGACTGCACGCAACACAATTGTTGTTGTTACCAAGCCCACAGCCCGCAGGGAAAAACGGCACGACGGCCACAATTTTGGTCACAAACTCGAATGACGATTCGATCACTTTGATTGATTCTCGGTCGCTAGAGACCAAGACTCAAATCACCAAGCCGATTTCTGACTTGCCGTTTGGTTCGATGCCTGATTCGGCATGCCTTTCCAACGATGGCCATTGGCTATTTGTGGGTCTAGCCGGAAACAATGCGATTGCCGTCTATGACATCAGCAACGGCGTCAATTGGAAAGACGGCCTGCCGGAACCGGCGGGCTTCATTCCCACCGCTTGGTATCCCGCAGGACTGGAATGTAGCGAGTCTGACTTGCTGGTTGCCAACTTGAAGGGAATCGGATCACGTCACCCATCTCGCCCGCTGGAAAAGGGACTCAATTCGCATGACCACAAGGGCCAATTGCAAAAGGTAGCCTTGTCCGATGTCGCAAATCAAAAACAACTACACAAGTGGACCTCGGCCGTCTTGTCACAAGCAAAGATGTTACCCGTTGCTCGAGTCGAAGAAAGACAGCAACAGGGTGACCTTTCCCTGAACGCAAAGCCAGTGCCTGATAAATTGGGTCAGCCCAGCACGTTCCAGCATGTCATCTATGTGATTAAAGAAAACCGAACCTACGACCAAGTTTTTGGCGATATGCCTGAAGGCCGAGGCGAAGCGGCGCTTTGCACGTTCCCAGAAAAATACACGCCCAACCATCACGCGTTGGCGCGTCGTTTTGGCTTACTGGACAACTATTATTGCAACGGAGTTTTGTCAGCGGACGGGCATTCTTGGGCGACCGAGGCCAATGTCACGCCCTACCTGGAACGTGCTTTTGGTGGTTTTTCGCGAAGCTACACTTTTGGCGACGATCCTATCACTTATTCATCCAGCGGTTTTCTATGGGACCATGTTCTTTCAGCCGGACTATCGTTTCGAAACTACGGTGAGATGAACTATTCAGAACCACCAGCGGGAATGAAGTACCAAGAAATCTGGGACGCTTATCAGAAAGGCGAACCGATACAATTTCAGAACAAGATCGGCATTGATCGCCTTCGTCGCTACTCTTGCCCCGACTACCCTGGCTGGAACATGGTGATCCCAGATGTCTTACGGATGGATCGCTTCTTGGCTGAATTCGAAACCTTTAAGCAAGAAGGCGGACTGGCGAACCTGAGTATCGTGTATTTGCCGCAAGATCATTTGGGAGGCGGTGTGACTTCGGCAGCTCACATGGCCGATAACGATCTGGCGATTGGCCGTTTGGTTGATGCGGTTAGCCATTCGAACTACTGGAAGAATACACTAATTTTGATCAATGAAGACGATCCACAAAACGGCTACGATCACATCGACGGTCATCGATCGATCTGTTTGGCGGTCAGCGCGTACAGCAAATCAGGAGTGAACCATCACTTCTACAATCAAACCAGTGCGATACGAACGATGTTGCACGTATTGGGTTTGCCACCGATGAATCAACAGGACGGACGGTCTAGGCTAATGACCGAATGCTTTGGCAATACTGCCGATCTAAGTCCCTATGACGCGATTGCGGCGAACTTCCCACTGAATCAAAGGCCCGGCGAAGATAATAAGCAGTCAGCCGTTGAACGAAAATGGCGGAACATCTTGTCCACCGTTCCCATTCAGCGAACCGGTATGAAAACCGAACAAGATGAAGACAACCTAAACCGTTTCATCTGGCACGAAATGAAAGGCTGGCAAACTCCTTACCCAGAACAATGGGCTGGTGCCCACGGGCGAGGCCTAAAAGAACTAGGCCTACAAATTGATCTCGATGCGACCCAAGACCGATAAAACGGAATCTTAAGGCATTCAATTGACACTCAGTAAACCGCGTTTCATTTGACCGCAGGATTTGTAGTTGCGTCCTGCAATTAACCTGCAATGGGTTTAGGCTAGAACGCACTGGTGGCTTGCCGATGCCCAAATACAAGTCGTTTATTTGCACCTTGCTTAAAGGACCCCATGAATGCCTGTGCTGCTTCTCCGAATGTTCGTCGCGTTCGCAATTGCTTTGACATGCGTCGCTAAGGGCCATAGCCAAACGGCAACCATTGAAGATCCGACTTCAAACCAAGACCTGATCAAAGCGGAGAATTCGTCCCTTGATCCGTTGGCGATCAACCAGCAAGTTCCCGACTCGAAGCACGTGGTTAAACTGCTTGGCAAATGTGATTTGACCGGCCTTCAAGAAGCGCCCTATAGTGATTGGTTCACGGCAGGCTTTGACCACTACCTAGTCGATTCAGACATGCTGGATCGCTGCAAAGACAAACTGGAAAACATCCGCATCGTAGTGTTCATGGGAACCTGGTGTGAAGACAGCCAACAGCAAGTGCCACGCTTTGTCAAAGTAATGAACTATTTGGGCATTACGCCCAGCCGCTTACAGTTGACGTGCATTGATTATGTTCCTGGCCGCTACAAGCGAAGCCCGTTCGGCGAAGAAGCCGCTTTTGGAATTCATCGAGTGCCCGCGATCATTGTGTTCCGCGGCGAAAAGGAACTGGGACGAATGGTTGAATCGCCCGTAACTTCCCTGGAAGTGGACTTGGCTCAGATGCTGCACGACATGGCACCAAGTCCGAAGTATGCATTGGTACCCAAAGTCCAGGCTTTGATCGCCGAACGCGGTGCCAAGCATGTCCTTGAAAACATGGAACACTTGAGTAAAGAATTTGCCGGCATTGATCGAGGCTTTTCCGAATTGAACACTTTAGCGAAAGTCTATTCTGATTGCCAACAATTCCAAGAAGCGTTAGCGATTCTAAAGCTGAATGCCACTTTGCACTCCCAAGATGCAAAGGCGATTTTCGAGTTGGGCATGGGGTACTCAAGAACAGGACAGGTTGATGTCGCGCTGATCCAACTTGCTAAATCAATCACATTGAATCCCTGCGACCCTGAAGCCGCAAAACAATTGGAACGCTTGTCCCAGGCAATGTCCCAAGCAATGTCCCAAGCAGACCAGCGTTAAGTTGCAGGGCCCAACCAAAGATGATCCAACCAGGAAATCGGCAGCTGACACGCCTGGTTCGCGCATTGACTTTCAATGCAAAAAGGCAGCCAATCACTGAAGATTGACTGCCTTTGATGACACATTTAGTTAATCATCCGAAAACTGAAAGCCAGCGTTTTCATTCAAGCCTGGCTATCTAAGTCCTGGCTATCTAAGTCCTGGCTATCTAAGTCCTGGCTATCTAAGTCCTGGCTATTTAAGGCCTGGAAAGCTGGCAGCGAAATCTTAAGCAGACATCGCCGACACGCCATGCCAAGATTCGCCGGCGGATTAACGATCTTTTTCACTGTCTTGAATTGCCTGGTCTAGATTTTGGTCAACCAACCCAAAGGCGCCACGACCTTCGGCTTTGGCCCGACGGGTGGCAATTTCACGAATCTCTTCAATGTCGGCTTCCCAATATTTCTCTTTGCCAGCCGTATCTTTGGGTGGTTCCAGCGGCATAATCAAACGCATACCTACGCCCGTTGCAGGGTACGACGTATGCCAATAGGGGCTGCGCGGAATGTTGGGATCGGAATCACGCCAATCATCTTCGCTAACCAATCGCGCAGCGACACGACACTCGGCTGCGGTAGACTCAAAGGAACCACCCTTGGCGACACGACCAAACCACTCCGTTGGCCACTTGAAGGCTGTCGCCGCCGTCAGGTCCTCTGTTTCAACCAATCCCGCATATCCGTCTTCGTAACGTTGATCCAAAACCCATTCGGCAACGTTACCATGCATGTCATACAAACCGAATGCGTTTGGCTTCAAACTGCCCGCATCGTGCCGAGCGTAATCAGCGTTGTCTTCAAACCAAGCATATTCCGTCAACGTTTGACCATCTTCGCCAAAATAGTAAGCCGTTGTACTACCGGCTCGGCAAGAGTATTCCCACTCGGCTTCGGTTGGGATCCGAAAGAACGTTCCCGTCGTCAGTGACAACCACTTGGTGTACTGCTTCGCTGAAAACTGGCTCATGGTTGCGGCGGGTTCATTGGGACCTTCGCCCGCATCATAAGTAAAACTGGGTTCATACAAATTGCTGGGAGCCGCAATGGCGCTCATGCGATTTTCGTCAGTAATCTTGCGAATACCCTTGTCTTCAAATCGCTTAAAGACATCATGCAATCGCATAAAATGTTTGAACTCTTTCCAAGTCACTTCGTGTTTTGCGACCCACATCGGAGGAATGGAAACCTGGACTTGAGGACCTTCAATTTCTTCGCGTTCTTCTTCATCATCTGGACTGCCCAGCATCACCATACCGCCTGGCACTGGCACCATTTCAAAGCTAATCTCGGTACCAGGAATGGTCATCGCGAACGGTACCATGAACCCGCCGTCAATCGCCACAGACGGCCCCTGGGCCGGTTTGTCCTGGGACAGGCCCTTGAAATCCTTGGGGAACGCAGCAGCCAAATCAGATTTCGCAGCGTCTTGGGTCGCTTGCAACGCTGGCGATTCAACTTCGCTGGTGGCAGCATTGGTGTTGGTGTTGGTGTTGGTGTCGGTGTTGGTGTCGGTGTCGGTGTTGGTGTTGGTGTTGGTGTTGGTGTTGGTGTTGGTGTTGGTGTTGGTGTTGGTGTTGGCGTTGGTGTCGGTGTCGGTGTTGGTGTCGATCATGATGTCGGCATTGACCGAGAAACGCACATTGGTCGAGGCAACCAAATTGGATTCAGGTAAGGTCGAGTGACTAGCCGATTTGTTCTCGGCTTCCTTTTTCTCTGGTGCGGTTTGGGAACCACCACAGCCGGTCAAAAGTGGAATCGCCACCAGCGAAAGTGCTGTAACTATCTTGAATCGTTCTAAGCAACTGAAGTTCATATTTTGCTTTCAGGATGGATGCCAGAGAAGTCTTTGCCAGAAAAATCGGTACCCAAAAAATAATTGCCCACAAGATCGCTAGGGTGGGATGTTCAAAACTTTCGCTCACCCTCGACATGCTTCGCCGGGCGACCGTGTCTGTATTATGCTTAAAAAATCGACACTTGCCAAACCGTTGCTACCATTGCTGGCATTTTGGCGGTCCAAAGTTTTCAACTTGCAAGCTTCTGGCAAGAACTTTACTAGGCTTAGCCGACTGGAACATCATCGATTACGGCGTAAAAGAAGCCTTGGGATAATGAATCCCAAGGCTGGACGAAATATTCAATTTTAGACGGATTGCAAATGGATTTCACACATGACCCGAGAAATTGCTAGGCATTACTTCGCATGAGACGTGTCATAGTGTCCCTTTAGCAAATCTTCGCCAAAGTCGCCGTCAAACTGACGCCAAACCAGATGCACGTGGTTGGCATCGTTCTGCGTATTATCATATTCAAATAAATATTCAGGAGTCTGAATCCGGTAATAATGACCTTGACCCGGTTGAACGCTTCCCATCCACGCGAAAGTCATGTGGTTGCCATTGGAAATCGGTTGCCGCTTATCCAGTGCCTGGACCAATCTGGGCTGAAATGTTGCTACGTATTCATTGACCACCTTCAACAACGCGGCTTGTTGCGCTGGGTTAAGTTCCGCGAATGCGATTCCTGCATTGGGATTGGTTGAACCTTCTTCGGCCTTAACGCTTGTGCCGGTCACAATGTCGGCTGGCGCTTTTTCAGATACGATTGCTTTCTTCTTTTGTTGTTCGTCCAATGTCGCCACAAATTCCCTAGCCAGCGACTCTTCCGAGGCCAAGACTTTCAACCCCTTCATTTTCCCCGACTTGACTTCTGCTGGATTGGTTCCAAAAAACGAAGGCGTCATCGCGGCCGCTTTCCCCTCCACAACGGTGAAGTTTAACGAAAGATGATGCCCTTCAAATCGCCAGCCCCAGGTGCCCGTTTCTTCAGGCGAACCAAACAGCGAAAGATAGTATTTTTGAGGATTACGAATTGGATTATTGTCCTCCAATTCATGCAGCACCTGTTCCAAGGTCATGATCGTTACGGTCTGACGATAACCTTCGCTAGACAACACACTGTTCAATAACGCATGGGTCAACAACCGCTGTTGCACGGTCATGTCAGCAAGCGACAAACCTAATCGTTTTCCGCCAGGTTGAATAAATTTGTCTGGCACAAAATTCCAAGTTTGCCGCTGGGCATTGTCAAACGGAAACACGCAGGCAGTCTTCTGCGAATCGTCCAACGTGGCCAGGATCCGCTGAGCCGTCTGAGTCATCTCAACAATAACCGGGGCATCGGCCAGGACCCGCCCGCTACCCGGGCAGATAACGTTGGCAACAGCAAACAGACCTAAAGTTAAGGTCAGTATACGCTGGCCATAACGCGACGATAAAAATTCGGTGGGCGAAAATGCAGTCAGCAAGGTGGGACTCCTAAATTTGTTGGGCAGGGCTTAAGTCTACGCACGAACGAAAAAACCTCGAGCAAAATTCCCACACCCAAACCGGCGTGTAGAAATTTCAATCGAGGCCCATTCTAATTCAAACTGCATCACAAAGCACGCTGTGGCACCGGCCTATTACTGCAGAACGTTAGACTCCGGCGGCTGTGGAGAGAACGGCTGTGAAAAATACCACCCGGGTCCAAACCCCGGCATTCCGCCCAGACTTGTCGGCCAGCCCAGTTCATCGGCCTCTGCTTCAACCACTTGCAAGCGCAGGCGAACCATATCATCCTTCGCCTGACGACGCCGTTGCAACTTCGCCTTCATCTCCGCCAACTTGCTTTCTAAATCATCCAAGTAAACTTGGTATTCATCCATTCGTGCGTCATAGTCGTCGGACAATGCAATAGACAGTTCTGACTTCGCCGCATTTCGCTCGTCTTCTCCTGTTGCCGACTTCAACTTGCCCGTCGCCATAGCGATTCGATTTCGCAATTGTTGCCACTTGGGACTATTGGCTTCGGGAAACCGAGCCATCGCCAACGGGTTCTGCAAATTTGGTATCCCATTGAAGCCCTCGGACAAGCGCAAACCGGCACGATTCGCTGAACTTGGCGGGTCCGTATATTGCGGATTGAAACCCCGCAAGCGCAAACCGGCACTTGGCCCCTCGGCCCAGCCTTGCCCAGGTCTTGAAATGTTCCCAGTTCCTGAACCTCTTGGTAGGAACGTGGATCGTTCTCCGTTGGGCTGTTGGACGCTTGGTGGCAATCTGCTATCTTGCCGTCCGCTATCTTGCGGTCCGTTATCTTGCTGACCGTTATCTTGCGGTCCGCTATCTTGCCATCTGCTATCTTGCCGTCCGCTATCTTGCCGTCCGCTATCTTGCGGTCTGGGATCTTGCGGTCTGGGATCTTGCGGTCTGGGATCTTGCGGTCTGGGATCTTGCTGACCTTGCCCGACTGCCGCTGGATCCTGCCAAGGATTGAACAGCAAACCAAGCGTTGAACACGACAATAACGACAGTAGCAAAGTTGATTTTGCTAACATATTTTGCACTCCTTAAAGTTCAATTTTCACATCGAAATGGGTCATTGCTACCGGTTCAAACTATTGCAACTGTTGATCAAGCACTTGCATTTGATCCTGATAATCAACAATGTCTTGATTAAGTGATTCGGTGCCCCAAACCTTAACGGACTGACCAAACGCTTCTTCTGTCGCAGAAAAATCGTCCTGCAGCTGCCTCAATTGAGTCTGGAAGTCGTCCACCGAATCGATTTGATATTTCTGGCTAATTTCAAGCAGCGTTAATGCCGGTGGTGTCACCGGTGGAACGCCCATAGGTTGGGCCGGGGCACCACCCGCTGGAAACCCATTGGCCGCTGGAAACCCATTGGGCACTGGAAACCAACTGGCATGCCCCCAATAAGGCAATGTCACCAACAACAAAGTTAGCAACAGTGTTGTCCATGTAGTCAGTCGCTTGACAGCAGTTGATCGGCTCAGAAAATTACCGGCATCATTTTGCAATGAACGATGACCGGCATGCTGCCCTGGCAATGTTGGCAAATCAAATTTCGTCGGCTGATGCAAATGGCTAAGAAATTCAGTCAAAAACGCTTCAACCTCGACTGCCGATTGAAACCGATCCTCTGCCTTTCGCATCAATAGCCGATGAATCACTTGGCTTAACGTGGACGAAATTTCGGGGTTTAAGTCTTGCACATTTGCGGGATCCTGGTTCCCAATTTTGTGTAAAACACCCATGGCGGACGATGCTTTGAAGGGCAGTGCACCGGTGGCCAGGTAGTAAAGCAGACCGCCCAAGCTAAACAAATCACTCCTGGCATCAACCTCTTCGCCGCGACTTTGTTCGGGCGACATATAGTTCAAAGTCCCTGCCAGCCAACCGGTACGGGTCATCGAATCATCCGAATCCCGCTGAGCCAAACCGAAGTCGGTGATTACCACTCGGTTGACTTGGTTATCCACCAAAATATTTTCCGGCTTGATGTCGCGATGCACCAAACCTTGACAATGTGCCGCCGCCAACCCGGAAGCGATTTGCATGCCGATGCGAACAATTTCACGCTCGGGTAATGGCCCCTTCTCCTGGACTAAATCTCCCAACGAGGGTCCAGGCACCAACGGCATGACAAACCAAGGAACGCCGGCAGTTTCATCGATACCATGGATGGAGATCACATTGGGATGCAACACTGCGGCAGCAGCCCGTGCCTCGCGAGCAAAACGTTGCTTGGCAGTTCCGTTGGTCGCTAGGCGTGGCAAGATTAACTTGATGGCAACCGGCCGATGCAAATCTTGATCGAAAGCCCGCAGAACCACACCCATCCCGCCGCAACCAATGACACCTTCAACATCGTATCGCCCCAACTTGCCCAACATTTCAGGATGACTTGGTGCCTGCAGGACCTGACCCAACATCTGATCAACCGTCTGCAGATCGAACGCGTCGCCCGATCTTGAATTTGAAGCCAAGGATCCTGGTGATCCCCACATTTGGGCAGTCGCCTGACCCACCGCAGAATAAGACGGTAATTCCTGCAAGCTACTAACACATTCCTGGCGCCACGTTTCGTCAGCCGCCACCTGCAGAAGACGATCTTGACAGTGTTGGCAACTGGACACATGCGACTCAACAAAACGATTGGGCGTATCGGTGTCTTGCTGAGCAACAATCAGTCGCAAGTCCTCGTCAGATATATGTTGCTGATTCACCCGATCGTTCCATTACACAAAATGCCATCAATCGCTAAAGACACGTCGAAACGTTCACACTTGGTAGACAACACGTTCACACCTAACCTTCAGTGGTTTCAGCCATTCGTTTTTGCACCTCTTGCCGCATCCTGGCGATGACTCGCGATCGAGCCACATAGATCGCGCCCGCGGTCATGCCGGTCAACTCGGCAACTTCGTCAATCGACTTTCGCTGAATCTCACTTTCCCAAAACGCAGTCCAAGTCGCAGGCTGCACCTGCCCCTTAACCTGCTGGGCGACGATCCAAAATATTTGTTTTTGGAACTCCTGCTGAAACTGTAAAGCGAATCGTTCAGCCGGCTTATGATCAACGATCGCTTGCAAGACTTGGTCGTCATACAAGACCGGCCGTTTGGCCCGCTGACGCAAAAAATCAATGACCAGGTTTCGTGTGATCTGATACAACCAAGCTCGAAAGCTACTGCCGCTGCGAGGCGAAAATTTCTCGATGGCGTTAGCGACCTTGGCTAGAACTTCCTGGGTCACGTCGGTCGCGTCTGCATGCTGCAACCCTTTAGCCACAGCGATCCGAAACACCACTGGTTGATAAAGACCCGCGAACTCTTCCCACGCTTGTTCATCCTGCGAATTTCGCAGTTTTCCAATCAGGGTATATCGAGTTTCTGGAGTCAATTTCATCGTTTTTCCTTGGGCTTCACCGTACTAAACGGGGAGGGAACAGGATTCTTACACCAAGGCGAAAAAAAAGTTGGAAAATAGTTTCCGCACGCTAAATCTTGCAATTGCCAGCTTGAATGCCAGAGACACCAATAGCAATCGATCAGAATTTTGGCCTATTTTAGCGGACTGATCGACAAGCGTTCGAACGTCACATCGGTCTTGGCATCATGTGCCTGCAAGGAAATTGGCCCCGCCTTTAGACTTAGTCCGCGGCGAGGGTTCGGATCTTCCTTGCGATCATCGGTAAAGCTGGCCACTGGAATTCCGTTGACCCAAGTTGCCATAGTTGGCCCGCTGGCTAACACCGAAACGTACGTCGCCTGCGTTCCATCGCCAACGACAACTCGGGCCGCCTGGCGTCGAAAGATGGCTCCGGCGCCTGCATCCATAGGTCTCGTGGGATCGTTATCTTTTACCCAATGATTCAATTGGCATTCGTATCCATCCAACATTGCATCAGGTAGGCAGCGAAAAAAAATGCCCGAATTCGTCTCTGCCCCGGCAAGGTGGTATCTGGCTTGCAGGAAGAAATTGTCGAACGATTGCTTTGACTGAATCTGACCTAAGCCCCCCGTCAGGCGCAAACCAGAATCCGAAGTGCTGACCACCATATTCGCGTCTTTTTTCTGCATGAGATTCCAATCGCTTGCCCAACTCGAGTCCATTTTAAACTTCTGAGATTGGATGGGTCGTATCAAGATATTTCGAAATTCGACGCGACCTGAATTCAATTGCAAACTGATGTGACCCGAGGGCGACACTTGAACGTTTTCAAGCTGCACAATGGGCTGTCCATCGAGGGTCACTTCGACGCTGCGATCTTGGATTCGAATGCTGTAAGTATGCCAAAGTTCAGCATCAAAGCCGGGCGAATCTTGCCCTGACAATTCATCCAGTGCCACACGCTTTCGCTGAACAAAACTGCCTGTTGGAAAAGGATTGTCCGCAGGGGCAATATTCAGTTCTAAACTCTCTTGAGCAACATTTCCTGGGAAGGGTGGTGTGCGCAGGAAAACACCACTATTGGTGGTCGCATCGCTACGAAAGTCCATTTGAAGTTCGTAGTTATCTAATTGAAAATTCGTGTAAAGATAGCTGCGATCCCCTTGATCCACAGAAATCGCTCCGTCACGAACCTGCCAATTCCCGTTCCCCGCAATCGACCAGCCAAACAACGTTTGTCCATCAAACAAACGAACCCACCCGTCTTCCAGTCGCTCGCTTGGCAATTGCATGGCCAGCAATGCCTTGGCATCCAATTTAACTTCAGCATTCGGGCCTGGCTTGGTTTGGGCATTCAACCGGGTTGGCGGACAAACGCCTATCAGCAACACGGCGGTAACCACAACCAGGCAACGGTTGAGTCGATCACTCGTTAAAAACATAACCATTCCTTAGCAAAAATGAACTTTCGGCGACGTTTCGACGAAACGGCAGGATGCCTACGGATTTTCCATTGGTGGTTCAAAATGTAACGATTTTATCGAATCCACGGAAGTTTCCAGACGACCGGTACAAATTCTACCTAATCCCGAAGGATTGCCTAATCCGAAGCCTAAAATCGGCTGCATATAGTCCCGCTAGAGTGTCAAATGCCCCATTTTCGGAAGCTGAAGCCATGTCCAATGAACGCCCTAACACCGAACGAAAAGCGCTTGCTGTAAATCTTGATCCGCGTCGATACGGATCGTTTGCCGAAATCGGGGCTGGCCAAGAGGTGGTGCGTTGGTTCTTTCGCGTGGGCGCAGCCGCTGGCACTATTGCCAAAAGCATGTCAGCCTACGACATGTCAGTTAGCGACGCCATTTATGGACACTGTGAACGATACGTTTGTCGCAAGCGACTGGAAGATATGCTGGATCACGAACACGCGCTGAACCTAGAAAGACTTCGAGATAGCCGAGGCGACACCACATCGTTCTTCGCTTTCGCAGATACCGTTTCGGCTAGAAATTTTAGCGGCACCAACGATTGCCACGGCTGGATGGGAATCAAATTCCAAGCACACCCTCGTGACCAAGACAGCCAAATTATTATTCACGTCCGAATGCTGGACACGGAAAATGGATTACAACAAGAAGCACTTGGAATTATTGGCGTCAACTTGATCTACGGTGCATTCTTCCTGAATCACGAACCGGATCAATTGATTGAATCCTTGTTGGATAACCTTAGCACTCGCCGGATTGAAATCGACATGATCGAATTCTCGGGCATTGCGTTCCGCCACGTGGACAATCGCGTGATGAGCCTTCGCTTAGTTCAACTGGGATTAAGCAAAGCCGCTATGTTCTCGGCTAAAGGCGAAGTGCTACAACCTTCCGAAGTGCTGTACAAGAAACCAATCTTGGTGGAACGGGGAAGCTTCCGTCCTCTAACCCACGTAAACGTAGACATGCTTCGTTCGGCCCAAGAGAAATTCCAACTCGAAGACGGTGTTGACGCCGATCAGGTCGTCACCTTGGCAGAAATCACCATGCGAAACTTGCAAGCCAATGGCGACATTGACTTGCGAGACTTCTTGGCACGGGTCGATGTGCTTGCGGCCGCAGGCATGACCGTCTTGATTTCGGACTACTTTGAATACTATCGCTTGGCTGCGTATCTGTCGCGTTACACGAAAAAGAAAATTGGTATCACCATGGGTGCGGCCAGCCTGATCGAACTGTTCGACGAAAAGTACTACACTAAACTGGATGGCGGTATCCTAGAATCCTTCGGACGCCTTTTTAAGAACGATTTGAAATTGTTCATCTATCCATTGTTGAATCGGAAAACCGGCGAATTGACAACCGTCGAGAACCTGAAGGTCGCTCCTGAACTTCGCAAACTGTACCAATACTTGGTTGACAAAGGGAACATCGAACAACTAGACAACCACAACCCTAAGTGCCTGAACACGTTCTCCCGCGAGGTTCTTCGCCAAATTCAAAATGGCGAACCGGCATGGGAAGAGCACGTCCCCGCAGAAGTCGCCCAAGTCATCAAGAGCCGTTGCTTCTTTGGATACAATCGCCCAAAACCGACGGTTCAAACGAGAACAAAACCGATTGTGCCGCCAGTGACTTTGGACATGGCGGCAATGCTGATCGCCCAAACCACGCCAAGCTAATCAGGTCGGTGACCCTACCCAGTAAAACTCACCCAGCTAGTGGGCTGGAGTGGAATCCTGGACACAAGTGGCACATTCGCTTTTTCCAGTAACCACTGGCTTAGCGTCCATGCCCAGATGCCAAACCAATAAAAAAACACGGGCGGCCCAGTGCCGCTCGTGTTTTTTTTGGTTCTTGTAGATCACCCTGTAGATCACCCTGTAGATCACCCTGTAGATCACCCTGTCGGTTTTCGAATCCAACCCTCTGCATACCGGTCAGATCCAAAGCCAAGCATTGGCAGCCGTTGCGGTTTGCAGAAGCACGCGACTGGGCCCAGAAGACCACGCTTAACCTTGTTTCAGGACTTACCCCTATACTCCTACTTACCCCTATTCTACTACTTACCCCTGTAAGGCGCGATCCCAAGTCCACGCCTAGCGCGGCAAACCGTCGTTTCCTTCAGTTTCAACTGCTTGGCCAATTTAGCGTCGGGCATTGTGCCCAACTTATCAGCATTGGCTTGCAGCCAACCTTCGGACGGATCGGGTTCCATCATAATCCGCAATCGGTTTCGATAGGCCGAAATCCGGGACTTAGGAACCTTCATCTTCTTGGCCAGAACACCGTCAGGCACCTTACCCAATTGGGCTTTAATTTCCGGCGTCCAGACTTGTCGAGCCTTCTTAGCGTGAAGGTTTTCGATTCCTAATTCCAAACGCTTCAGCGAAACCAAGCGTCGATGGACACCAATTTTTTCGGCAACTTCGGTATCGAAAAACTTGCCAAGCATCGAGATTTCTTGCTTGGACCATTCGCGACGGGATTTCCGCTTCTGCTTCCCTACCGTACCCACGCACAGCGTGCGGCGTTTTCGGTAGACGGTGGAAACGTCCAATCCCACACGTTCAGCGATTTCCGAGTCAGGAACTTTCCCCAACCATTTCAGTTCAGCCTTTGACCAGTGGTACATCGTCTCTTGACGATTCTTACCATGGGGCGGAACCCCATGGCGACGTCGCTGAACAACGATCGAGGTCTTGGTCAGTCCCAATTTTCTGGCGACTTCCGTGTCCGAAGCGGTGCCAAGCATGGCAATTTGTTGCTTTGTCCAGCCGCTTTTCCGAACTCGCTTGATCCCTCGGATCGCACGTTCAGCCGCAATCCGTTCGATGGGCAAGTGGTACACAGTCGACAAGTCGCGATCAGGCACAACCCCCAATTGTTTGATGATGGCCTGGGTAAGTGGCTTCACTTGCGACACAACTACCGCGGAAGCGACCACTTTGGTTGTGGTCTTTTTTGCGGCCTTCTTCGTGGCCTTTTTGGCAGCCTTTTTAGCCGGCTTGGCTACCGCCGATTTTTTAGTGGCTTTCGAGGCGGTTTTCTTGGGAACGGCAGACGTTTTGGATGCCTTTGGAGACGATTTCTTAACCGCTTTTGGAGATGCTTTCTTTTTCTTTGCCATGTTTTCGCTTTTTCAAAATATCAAATTAACATGCCTGGAACCAACAAGACCCATCTTGCCGAATCCTTGTTGTACCAAACTTTTCTAGAAAATCGAATCGTAGGAGCGGCTTAATTGTAGCGAGGTATTGTAAGTTCGCTAAAAAGCCGCAACCATAGTCGGTCATCCAGCAGGACCAAACTTGCCTGATTGATCCCGTATCTTGTAAATTTTTCGGTTGAATTGCAAGCCAAGTAACCTCAGATCACTTAGGCAACTTTGTAAAAAATGTAACATGATTCTGCACAGAATTTTTCCAGATATTTATGGTCCTCTTCCCCTTGCCGCTGGCTCCTGCCAGATTACCACAGGCCAAAACACCTGGGGTTCTTCCAAACGACCTTTTTACCAACCAGCGCCGCCACAGGATTTCTTTCCATGCCCAATCGTTTGATTGACGCCGCCAGTCCTTACTTACAACAGCACGCTCGAAATCCGGTGAACTGGTACAGTTGGGGGGCCGAAGCATTACAGGCGGCAAACGCCAACAATAAGCCGATCTTCTTATCCATCGGTTACTCTGCCTGCCACTGGTGCCACGTTATGGAGCACGAAAGCTTCGAAAATGCGGAGATCGCCGCGTATCTAAACGAACATTTCATCAGCATCAAAGTCGATCGCGAAGAACGCCCGGACTTGGATCAGATTTATATGCTGGGCGTGATGTCAGTCAGCGGTGGCCGAGGCGGTTGGCCCCTGAGTGCCTTCCTAACACCCGATCAAAGATTCTTTTACGGTGGCACGTATTGGCCACCCAAATCACGCGGCGGGATGCCTGGATTCCTGGAAGTCTTACGCCGAATCCAACAGGTGTTCACCCAGCAACGCCAACAGACCGACCAACAAGCCACCCGTTTGACGGAATTCATCCAACAGCGTCTGTCTGGGAAATTGGATACCACCCAGGTGCTACCGGCCGACGGTGATTCGGAGCCGTTGATCGATTTTGCCTCGCTCGCGCCGGACGTCAAACGCGAAAAGTCCACAGAACTGCTTTCCGAAGCGCTTAATAATCTGATCCATTCCTGCGATTGGCAGTGGGGAGGATTTGGCGACGCACCGAAATTTCCGCACGCGATGGATATCCGCTTGTTAATGCAACTGGAACGTCGTATCGACCACGCGTCCAAAAGGAAGAAGGAAGTAACCGATGGCGAATTCCAAGCAGAGACATTGCGATCTAGCGTCGAGGTGACTTTGGACCGAATGGCCGCCGGGGGCATTTACGACCACATCGGCGGCGGTTTCGCTCGCTACAGCGTCGATGGGCAATGGCTTGTACCGCACTTCGAAAAAATGTTGTACGACAATGCGCTCTTGCTACAGGCTTATAGCGATGGATTCCTTCGCCTGAACAAACCTACCTACGCAGAGGTGGTTCGTCAAACGGTGGCCTATTTACAACGCGAAATGCTGCATCCTGCCGGCGGTTTCTACAGCTCACAAGACGCCGACAGCGAAGGTGAAGAAGGGAAGTACTATGTCTGGACGACGGACGAAGTTAAGCGATTGCTTCCTGGTGACCTGGGGACTCGGTATTGCACCGCTTTAGACATCACGATGAACGGAAACTTCGAAGGGAAAAGCATTCCCAATCGCCGGAAGTCCATCGGCGTGTCACTTAAAGAAATGGGACTAAGCGATCAGGATATGGACCACGCCACGGCAACGCTATTGGCCCAAAGATCAAATCGAATTGCGCCTGGCACGGATTATAAAGTATTAACCAGCTGGAACGCCTTGATGATCGCCGCGTTGGCAGACTGTGGCTACGCGTTGGGTGACTTGCCGATGATCAACTTGGCAAACAACGCTGCCAATTTTATCAAGCGTGAACTACGACGTGAGGATGGGCGATTGTGGCATTCCTGGCGCGACCTGAGTATCTCGGCTCCAACGGATCAAGTCGCTAAAGACTCTTCCGCATGCGATGACCCGAGTCTAAAGGAGAACCATCCGCAAGGCATTGCTCAAAGCGCGAAGCCCGCCGATTCCCAACGCGCTTACATCAACGCCTTCTTGGATGACTATGCCGGAATGATGGTGGCTTTGTTGGCACTGCACCGCACAACCTGGGATGAATCCTGGCTGCCGTGGACCCTTGAACTGGGCGAACGCGTTCTGAATGATTTCGCAGCACCCGACGGCGGTTTCTACTTTACCAGCTGTGACCACGAATCCCTAATTGCGCGCGGGCGTGATTTGCAGGACAATAGCAATCCAAGCGGAAACAGTCTGGCAGCAAGGGCGTTCTGGACCCTGGGGCGAATGACGGGCCAGCCACGTTTTGTCCAGGCCGCGCAGTCCGCAATTGATAGCGCGTGGACGGTGACCCAGCGATCCCCTATGGGCGCCGGACACTTGTTGGCCACAATAGATCAAACCCTTGGCCCAGCGAAAGAAATCATCTTGCTGCTGCCCGAAGGGGACGATGTGAAATCGCGTTGGCAACGCTTGCTGGGCAAGTCTTACTTGCCTACCGAACTAGTCCTTGTTCGCCAACTAAATCCACAGGGGCAAGTCTGTGGGCACCGTTTTGACGGATTGGAGGCCCACTTCGCAGGTCGTGGTCTTGTTGACAACCAACCAACACTTTACGTTTGTGAAAATCAAACGTGCCAGGCACCGATCGTTGGTGACCAAGCGATTCAAACTGCCCTGGGCTTAAGCTAACCAAGAACGCACAGAATTGAAACACAGGACGGTTAAAACACGATGTCGTGAAAAGCTAAGACAAACACTCCAGTTGGGCGGTACATTGTGGGCAGCGAAGTCATCGCCCAGAGCCCTACTGGATTGTGCAGACTTGCTGAATGTCAGCGGCCTAAGTGTCAGCGGCCCAAGTGCGAGACCGGCGATGAGCAAAATCCAGAAAATTTGAAATGCGATCTCACCCATTGAACTCGCTTTCTTTGAACATCTACTAATACAGGCATTTGATTGATGAACGCAGAAGCAATCGTCCAAGAGTTGAACCTCACGTTTCCGCCAGCCCCCAAGCCAGTGGGTGCTTACAAGACGGCAATGACGGTTGGCAATTTGGTTTATTTGTCAGGCCATGTTCCGCTACTTCCGGATGGATCGCTAATCAAAGGCCGAGTTGAAAGCGAAGCAGACCAACAAGCGGGCTATGACGCTGCCCGTCAGGTTGGCCTAACGCTATTGGCGACCTTACGTCAGCACTTGGGATCCCTGGACAAAGTCAAACGAGTCGTAAAAGTGCTGGGCTTGGTCAATTCGGCGCCCGACTTTTACGGCCACCCTTATGTCATCAACGGATGTAGTGAACTATTCGCCAAAGTCTTTGGCCAGGAGGCGGGCGTCGGCACCCGGAGCGCCTTTGGCGTCGCGGCATTGCCTCTGGGAGTGATGGTCGAAATCGAAGCGATCTTCGAAATCTAAACACTTCCCCAGTGACTGAAATGGCTTGGCGAAGCGTTCGCGCTGCCTAACACTCGCTGTGCTTTGAATCCAGTCCTGTGGTCAGGTTGTGAGTGATTCTTAAGATTGCGTCAAAGATGCAACAAGGCAGGGCCGCTGGCTTGTTGCGGTCCCTTGGTTGTTGGTTGTTTACAGGAATCAGGTTCAACTGTGCACTGGCTTATGGTGCACAGCAGGAAGTTTAGAAGGAAATCGTCAATGACGTTGCCGCATCAACTCTTATTTGACTTCGCCGTGACGCCCTCAAATCCATTGGAGCAATTTTCCAACGATTTGGCTCACCTAAAGGCTGGACTGCCGACTGATTCCGAACCGGCCAACCGTGCTGCCAAGACGAACAAGACGAACAAGACGAACAAGGCGAACAAGGCGAACGTCTGGCCATTCACCGGCGTCCTTCAAGGCGATTGCATTGAAAACATGAAACAGATGCCAGGCGCCACCGTCGATCTGGTTTTTGCCGATCCACCTTTCAACATTGGCTACGATTACGACATTTACGACGATCAGAAAACGGCGGACGAATACTTGTACTGGTGCGAAGCCTGGATGTCCGAGGTCTTTCGAATTCTGAAACCTTCGGGAAGTTTTTGGCTAGCAATTGGTGATGAATTCGCGGCTGAATTGAAAGTCATCGCGCAGAGATCGATCGGCTTTTCGTCCCGCAGTTGGGTGATTTGGTATTACACGTTTGGCGTCAACTGCAAAAAGAAATTCACTCGATCGCACACGCACTTGCTGTACTTCACCAAAGAACCGATCAACTTCAAGTTCAATCAGGACGACCCAGAATTACGAATTCCGTCGGCCAGACAGCTGGTTTACAACGACAAACGCGCCAACCCCAAAGGCCGCCTACCGGACGACACCTGGATCCTACGCCCTCAGGATGCAGAAAAAGGATTTAGTAGCGACGAAGATACTTGGTACTTTCCAAGGGTCGCCGGCACGTTCAAGCAGCGGGCCGGATGGCACGGCTGCCAAATGCCCGAGCAGTTACTAGGTCGCATCATTCGCAGCTGCACTGCCCCCGGTGATATTGTCTTGGATCCGTTTGGTGGAAGCGGCACTACCTTATTAGCGGCTAAAAAAATGGGACGTCACGGGTGCGGGTTTGAACTTTCAGTTGACTACGCCCGGCAAATCAATCAACGATTCGAAGAGATAAAGTCGGGCGATCGACTAGCAGGAGCGGACGATCCGCTGACCAGTGCCCCAAAAACTTCCCAGGGCAAACCGCTTCCCCAAGCGACCTCCGAATGACACCTAACCTCCCAGTAATGCCTACTTCCACAGAACACGCATGCGGTGATGCAGGTGATACCTCTAGCCACATCCTGCGATTACCCAACGATCCGAGAACATCAAAACTGTCTCAAAACAATACACTCCTTGGTGGAGCAAGGGCTAATCGAACGCCTTCAATTGGCAGCAACTGACGAAAGTGCATTCTTTTTCAAAGTTGATCATCGCTCGCTACGATTGCAAAACAGGATCCAGTCGTGGCCTGAATTCAGCGCTGATCAACCCCCATTGTCAGCCCCGGTGAAACCCATAAGCAAGTTGGATCATCGCGAAAACCACCGGCATTCCGTGAAAATCCAAGATCATACGCAACCAAGACAGCGGCAAACTTAAGCAGGGACTGCCTGGCAGCAAAGACGGCATTATGGCAAGAGCACCCGACCCAACCGACGGTCAAATATGATTTTCAGATGGACAAATTGCCACCTTGATAGCAAAAGTCGACGCAATCCTTAGCGACCACCCATTCAACGCTGTTTACGCGACCGTTAGAATCACTAATTCGCAGAGCCATTCGTAGAGTGGTTCGACAACATGGAAGTTCGACGTTTCACCGGACTTAAATCAAAAAAGTTTTTAGGAGGACTTGAGGCATGCTCAAAAATATCGCCTTAATGTTTGTTTTGTTGCTGACCCCAGCAACCGTATTTGCTCAAGACGCTGAAAATGTAGCTATTGCTCCAGTAGCAGTCGTCGATGAATCGACTCCACCGCAACCTGTCGCCGCCGGCGCAGTTGCAATGGTAAATCAAGGCTGCACCAACTGTGGTCAAGCCGCAACTGCTGTAAGCATGGGCTGTGGCTCATGCGACACTGGTTGCGACAACGGCTGTGCGCAACGCGCTCCTCGCCGTCGCATTTTGACTGCTCTTAAGAGCAACAAGGGCGATTGTTGCACCCCAGCTCCAGTGGCCGATTGCGGTTGCCAAACCGTTAGCTGCGCTCGACCAGTACGCACTGGCTGCAACAGCTGTGGTACATCCGCTCCTGTATACAGCACACCTGTTTCTGCAGGTTGTGGTTGTTCAGCTTTGGTTGCAACACCTGTTCAAAGCTACGTTGCTGCTCCTTCAGGCTGTGGCGTTCAACAAGTTTCTTACGACGCACCTGCGGATTGTGACACTTCGGCTCGCCCTCGCTTGCGTTTGTTCAGCGGTTCGGTGTTACGTAACCGCCGTTAATTTTCTTCCGCAACTGACTTTGACTAGGTTGGCGCCGCTCAATCTTCCGGTGAAACGACAAGGCTTTTGAATAGCAACTTGGGTCACTGTTAGTTCGTAGATAGAAATCTGATTTGAAAACCAAGAGAGTTTGATCCCGAAACGGGTCAAGACTCTTTTTTTTTGATTGGAATTCAAATTCCAATGTTTCCCAGTTAAAAGCGACACAGACCCCACCCGGTGGGTTACTTCAGCCCAGACCGCATGCCTTTGCACCAATCCGCCCCAAAGTAATTTCCCGGAACGGATCGTTGGACGACCCTAGTCACATCCGGATGCGGCTTTCACCGCTGGTGGACCTCGGATACGCGGTAGAAATACCACATAAAACCCGCAAAAAGCACGGTTACCACCCCCTGCGCAACCACCAGACAGGCATCACCCAGACACTCGAATTCACCCATTTGAATCCTGTCCTAATCGCGATCCATTCCATGGGCACCTGTTCCATTTACACCTGTTCCATTTACACCTGTTCCATTTACGCCCTGTATCCGATTTGCGATGGGCAGCATCTTTGTGCAGATGAACCTTTGGGATCGGGTGCACGACTGCCATGTCTTGCGTCTAGAATGCTGGACGCGGATTTGCTTCTGCTGCCTGACTTAAAACATTTCCAATGCTACTTAAAGCCGCTGGCCTTCGATGGTGCGGTGCGGCTATCAAATCCAGAAGGAATACTGATGCAAAGCTCACGTCGTCTCGATTGGCACTGCCATCTCTGGTGTCCGCTCTCTTTTTTACTGGCATTCGTGTTCACTCTGGGCATGAATTTTAGCCATGCCCTAGGCCAGACACCTTTATCAATCGTAGTTCAGGGCGACGAAATTCAGCGGACCGACCAGATGGTCCATATTCCCATCCAGCGTTCATTGATTGATCCATCAGCAAAGTTTATCGTTCTAGAGTCCGAAGCAACGGGTCCAATCCTAGCCCAAGTGGGCTCGGCCTGGTTACTTGACCAACCGGACGCAGCCGCCATAACAAACCCAGATGATTCATCACAGGCGGACGATACTTCGCAGGTTTGGCTAACCATGATCCTGCCTAAGGTCCCGGCCCAAACCACGGTGACGCTAAAAATTTCTGCGAATCAGAACCTGAAAAAAGGCGCGGCTGAATTTGGCTGGAATTCTGACCAACAACCAGCCAACGCCACCTTAAATCTAGGCGATCTTCCAGCCCTGCAGTTAATGGGGCAGGCGTTTGATGATTCGACATCCCAACAACGCGATTTAACCTA
>JBDNHU010000565.1:0-8818 GCA_041688615.1 Mariniblastus sp.
CGACGTAAATCATCCCTCTTCCGCGGCTTGTGTTGATTGGTTTTCCCTCTGCGCCTGTAACAGTTGAATCCACGGACCGACGTACGCTCCGTTGTCATGATACGTACGCCCACTCACCAAATTTCCATCAATGACGCAAGGCTGATCCACATACACCCCGCCACAAACCTCTAAATCAAAACGACATTTGGCAACCGTCGCCATCTTCCGACCACGTACACAATCCGCATAGGCCGGAATCTCGACACCATGGCAAACACTTGCGATGGGCTTATTGGTTGCGAAAAAATGTCGAGTGATTCGAACCAAATCCTGATCGTAACGAATATATTCAGGAGCCCTTCCACCCGAAAACATAATGCCTGCGAACTGAGTTTCATCCACTTCTGCAAACGGAACATCACACATCACCGTGTATCCCGCCCACTCTTTTGTGATCGTCCAACCCGGCGCGATTTCATGTAGCACCATTTGGTAATTTCGCTTCTCTGGCGCCGTTATGATTGGCTCAAACCCCGCCTCTTGAAGTCGATAATAGGGATACATCGTGTCCAACATTTCTGTCGCATCGCCAATCACTATCAATACTTTATTCATGGAGCACTTCCTACTGGATTGTTCACACTCGATTAGTTTAACGACGACAACACAAACGAATCTGCGGTTGCCATTCAACTTGGATATTCTGACAAGTATCTTTTGAATCCCGACCTGCATTGACTACCAACCGAACCCTTACCGATCGATGATCCGATCCAAAATCATCTTCACCTTGGTATCGGGTACAACTAATTTCAGGTTAAATCGGAAAACAATCTAAAACCAAACTGCAAAAAATAATTGTTCCTGATGCATCAAGCGGAAGCCACCCACACAGGACTGATTGGGCAAGCCAGTCGGATTGGATCGCAAAAATCTGTCAGCCTGAATCGCCTAACGGCCCACGAAGAGATTTCGATCCCGCCCAGTCCGACAAAGACAGAACACGCAAAACTTGCCCCATAAGCATCTAAAATCAAATCAAATTCACAGACCATCCGCACCGCGTTTTATTGCCCTCGGAAGACTCGTTCCGGGAAACCTAGGACTGCGATTGCCTTCCCATCGCGGAACCTCTTTCAGGACGGCTTCTGACGAAACTCCTATCGCTGGACGTTGCGATACCTCTAGCGATCAGACTCAATAACTAAGTCCTTCAGGTACTGGATTGAAGCTGGAATCTGCGTTTGGATATTGGGGCTCTCGTCTTCCAAGTAATAATGTTTGACCCCAGCTTTCTTGGCGGCCTTTAGCACGGCAGGCATGTTAATCTGCCCCGTTCCCAACGCGACATCGTTTTCGACTGCTGTAGAACCAGTAAAATCGCCTTTCACACCCTTCTTCAAATCTTTTAGGTGCATCAATTTGATTCGTGAACCATATTTTTCTAAAATCGTTTCCGGCTCAACACCCGGATGCTTGACCCACAGAATATCCAATTCGACGCTAACGTCTTCAGGTAAGGTCTGCCGCATCAGTTCATCGAACAACGTACCATCCAAATGAGGGACAAATTCATATCCATGATTATGGTAACAGAATATCAATCCGTGCTTCTCCCTCAAATGACGCCCACGACGATTAAAATCACCGGCTACTTCTGTGATCTTCTCCAGCGTCATCTGGCCTTTATGTGGAATCCAAGCCACGCGAACAAATTTCGCCCCCAAAGCTTTTGCATTTGCCGCGACTTCGTCAGTATTGTCTCGAAAATCGTCGTAGCTAACTCCCAACGAGGAACAAACCATGCCACGCTCATCTAGCATCTTTCGCAGATCTTCTGCGGACTGCCCAAACAAGTTGGAGAATTCCATATCGGTAACTCCCAGTGACTTGATTCGATCCAGTGTGCCCGGAACGTCCTTGGCAAATTCGCGACGAAACGTGTAGGAAACGATGCCTGGCACTTTATCAAACAGCGGTTCGTCCGTCAACGCGGCACTACTCCAAAGCCCGGCAGGCACATGTAAGATCGTTAAGCAATAGAGTGCTATCAGCCCAGGAAACGTCGCAATCATTTTTTATTACTTCCGCTCAGAAGAGAAGACCATCGAAGCATGAACCCTGTCGATACACATTAGTTTAACATGCCAGCAACCCAAGCAGCAAATCGCCGGAACGCTTCGTTGCATCAAATCGTAATTTTCCTTGCCCTAGCCACGACATCCCATTGCGCGACGGCTCGACCATGTTCGACACACCATACATGGCTGTGCAGTGCGACCGTTGGGCACACATGCTTGGGAACGCCATAGATCACTGTCCCGACAGGATATTGATCCGCTTTCGAAGTACGCAGCACCAAATGTTCTTCGCTATGCGTGGTTGCTTCCGCGTCTTCGAGCCCAAAAAATCGAACCCGTGGATGCGGCATTTCAGACGCGACCGATTTGTGCCCTAGATCCAAGCAAATTAAATCCTCACCCGGACGGCTCACCACTCGGGCCATCAACACCGCAGCGTACTCAAATGACTCGCCTGTCGATTCGGTTGAAAGCGCGACCGCATCCTGCTGACCGAAATCCCACAACACGGTGGTACCGGCGCCCACTTCAACCGACACGGCAGGGTTCTGAGCAAGTAACCGGGAGGTTGGTGTTCCCGCTGCAATCACTGTGGGTACCGCCAAGCCGGAATCCAGCAACCTGTGCCGAAACTTCCAAACGGGTTCGAAGGTGTCTGCAACCACCTGGCTCAATTGGTCTTTTGCAACGCCATGCAAATGACCATCGTAAGCGTGCAGTCCAGCAGGACGAACACCATCGCAGCACGATAACGCTTGATACAGTTCGAACGACGCTTCGCCGATCATGATCCCTGTCCGGTTCATACCAATGTTCAAATCGACATAGAGTTCTAACACCCTGTTGGCTTGCGACATCCTGGCGGCGATATGCTGTACCGTCGCAAGGTCATCAACCAAGGTAGAGAACTTCGTATTGGGGAACTTCAACATCAATTCTAGTAAACGCTGAATGTTGGGCCCAACGGGTTGATAGGCCAATAAGATATCTTCACCGCCGGCAGCAGCCGTCATTTCCGTTTCTGCGATGGTGGACGTCTTGAATTTTCGGATTCCCAGCTGGCGTTTGATCGCAATAATTTCAGGAAGCTTGTGAGTCTTCACATGCGGGCGCAATCTATTGGCGTCGCCAACCCAGCCAATCATCTGCTGAAGGTTCTGGCGAATTCGCTCTGGGTACAACAACAAAGTCGGCGTAGGAATATTTTCTTCGTTCTCGATTGAATACCAAACCGTCATGCCGAGTTTCCTAAATTGCCGTGAAATGGAGAAATGTTTGTTGTTTTTAAACGAATGGTTGCAACTTTAAAGGGTTCACACGAGTACATCTAACCTGATGCGATAATGCTGCCAGCCGATTCCAAATACTACAGCAATTCTCGTCACAGTCCCAACTGGCACATTCAGAATTCGATAGGTAAGTCATCGTTTGCGAAATGAGCCTCCGGTGCAGCGTTCGGTTTTGCGGGAGCTTTTTTGCGGCGATCGATTTTGCGGCGATCGGTTTGGTGTAGGCCAGCCCCAGCGGTATGTCCTGATAAAGTTTACTAAAGGAGATCGTAGCGAAAGTCGTCAAAACTTTCGGCAATTGGTGGAGCATCCGAAACTCTTGACGGCCTTCGCAGGCCATAGGTCAGATCCGATTGCGAACGAATTCAAGGGGGTATCTTGCCAGAGATTGGGGCGATTGTCGTGACGTGAACAGTTGTGGGTTGCTGTTGACCTGAAAATTCAATCAGAATCCGCGCAAACACATTAATACCAGCCATTTCGAATCCGAAGTTGGGTGCGGTTGGTGTAAACTGGTACGTTTACGCAGGTATCCTGCGGGAAACCTTGCCTGGACAGCGTTTTTGGTTCAAACACGGTTCAAACACATAGTGATTTGGATTTGGCTGATGCCAGAGGTCGACTGAATTTTGAAGTTGACCAGAACGCGTTTCGAGCCCGTGTTGTACAGAATCGCTACCGGATTTATCAAGTTGCGCCCGACCTTTTCGATTTCGTAACTTGTAACGGGCCATGCCAGACGACCCAATTTCCGGCACTTTCGTTTTGGGCGGGACTTTTAAGTCGCTTAGATTGCGGAGAACTTGATTGAGAAACATCATTGGCTGATGACTTTTCAAGATAAAGAGTCTGCTCGATTATGGTACTAATCACCATGCCACTGTTACTCCGTTGTTTGTCGGTGGTGGTGACTGAGTGTTAGACTCCCTGGCAAATTTTGGTTGACGTCCTGTAATTAGCACATGAATCCGCTGCTTTAGGTGAAGCCACCTTTTATTTAGGCGACTCCATCGTTTAGAAGCAACTAATCTGTAAAATCACCATGCCCAATTTTGAATCCGTATTATGTTGAAATTTCTAATAAAATCCTTCTTAGTCATTGGCGTTATCGTTGCCGCTGGTAGCTTTGCCTACACGCCACTGATCAACTATTGGAAGGAACGCAATAAACCCAATTGGGAAACCACCAAGATCACCCGTGGCGATGCGGTGCGGATGATCAATTCGACGGGCACAGTTCAACCGGTGCTTTCGGTTTCGATCGGTTCTTTCGTATCGGGCCCCATTGTCGAATTGAAGGTAGACTTCAACGACGAGGTCAAAGTAGACCAAATCCTGGCGAAAATTGATCCGCGTTTATTCGCCGCCAATGTGGCTCGCGATGAAGCGACGTTGGCAACTCGAAAGGCGGATATTAGTCGCGTTCAGGCTCAATTGCAGCAAGCCAGAAACAACAAGCTGCGCGGCGAACGACTTCGCGAAAAAAACGAAGACTTCTTGTCGGATCGTGAAATGGACGCGCTTACATTTGACTGTGACGGATTGGAAGCGCAGCTAAAAGTTGCCGAAGCATCGGTTCTTCAGGCGAACGCAAGTTTGGAAAATTCTCAAGCAAACCTCGAGTTCACAGTAATTCGATCGCCAGTGGATGGAGTTGTCATTAATCGGTTAATTGAACCCGGCCAAACTTTAGCTTCCCAGTTCCAAGCTCCCGAGCTTTTTATTATCGCCCCCGATTTGCGGAAAAAGGTGCTCGTCTTTGCATCGGTAGATCAAGCCGACATCGGGTTGATTAAAAAAGCCAAAGCCGAAAAGCGACCCGTCACATTTACGGTCGATGCGTACCCCGATGAATTATTCACAGGTGAAATTGAACAAATTCGAGTCAGTTCAGTTGAGGTGCAGAACGTTGTAACCTATCCGGTCATTGTTTCCGCTTCGAATCTCGAGCAAAAACTGCTACCAGGGATGCCGGCTAGTCTCTCGTTCGAAGTAGATTCAGTTAGCGATGTGGTTAAGATTCCAAACCTTGCGCTGCGATACTATCCCGAAGACATTCTGTATGTACGAGAAGAAGATCGAGCGTTATTGGACGGTTCAAGCTGGAAAAGCACCGAGGAAACTGAAGATCAAGCCCAATTAACAGCTAAGGAAAAGACCGACTCCCAACGCGAAAAGAACAAGCGGCACGTTTGGGTCAAAGACGGTGATCAATTGCGTGCGGTCGAAATCGTTACTGGGCTGATCGAAAATAAATACACTGTGATGGTCGAAGGTGATTTGAAAGATGGCGATGAATTGGTTTCCGGCTTGAAAAAGAAATAGCAATTTTTGGAAACGATTTCACGACTACTTGCGGCTAAGAACTTGATCGGACACAAGACTTACTTGCGGTTGAATTTCTAGGCCGTTCATTACTTTTCATTGCTTGTTGCTGTTCCATTTTGATAGAACGTTTGTGAAAGCCGGAGTTCGAATAATTTATGTCGCTTTGGGATACCTTCAAGATCGCGGTTCGTGCGCTTCTGAAAAATAAAATGCGAGCAGCCTTAACCGTTTTGGGAGTGGTTATCGGCATCGCTGCAGTGACCACGATGGTTTCAATTGGGCAAAGTGCCAGCGCCATGGTTCAGGGGCAATTCCAAGCGTTGGGAACCAATGTGATCGTGGTTATCCCAGGTAGCCAACGACGCGGCGGCGTTCGCCAAGCCACGGTTCCAACTTTGACCGCAGACGATTCTCAGGCTATCACAGAAGACTGTCGAGCGGTACTTGCGTCGTCTCCCATTGTGGGTACCGCCGGGCAAGTCATTTTTGGCAATTCCAATTGGAGCCCACGCGAGATGCAAGGCGTTGGAGCCGAATACTTGACCGTTCGCAATTGGGACATCGAAGCCGGCGGATTCTTTTCCGAAGTGGATATCTCCGCCAACGCCAAAGTCTGCGTCATTGGTCATACACTGGTCATCAAATTGTTTCAGACCGCCAACCCCATCGACCAAATCCTTCGGATCAAAAATATTCCATTCCGAGTCATTGGAGTCATGGCCAAAAAAGGTGCCAACATGGTGGGTGACGATCAGGATGACATTATTCTGATGCCCCATACGACTGTGCGAAAACGACTTCAAGGCTCAAGCTTCGGCGAAGTCAATGCGATCATGGTTTCTGCGGTTTCGCCTGATCAAATGCCGACCGCAACCACTCAAATCGAACAACTACTTTTCGAACGGCATGGGATCCCACCGGGAAGCCAACCGGATTTTCGTGTCCAAAACACAACTGAGATTGCCGACACTCTGGGCGTGATCACGGGCACATTGACACTGATGCTTTCAGCCATCGCGGGCATCTCTTTGTTAGTGGGTGGCGTGGGCATTATGAACATTATGTTAGTTTCGGTAACCGAGCGAACGAAGGAAATTGGCATTCGAATGGCGATCGGTGCCCGAGGCAAAGACATCATGCGCCAGTTTCTGGTGGAATCAATTGTACTCTCTTGCATCGGCGGTTTTATCGGCGTGGTTCTAGGAATTTCGGCTTCGGTAGGTGTAACATTGCTGATCAATTCAGTCAGCTCGGGGACCGATTGGCCCATCATTATTTCCTTGCCAGCGGCGGGTGTCGCGATGGGCTTTGCGGCTGCCGTAGGAATTTTCTTTGGCTATTATCCGGCTCGCCGGGCCAGTCAATTAGACCCCATCGATGCGTTACGCTACGAATAGTACTGGCACTTTAGGTTCCCCCAAATGGCATTGATTGAATTACGAGATGTTCGCCGTGTTTACGACTTGGGAGAAGTCGAGGTGCACGCATTGCGCACGGTCACGTTAGATATCCAACGAGGCGAATACGTTGCACTGATCGGACCCAGCGGTTCAGGCAAGTCCACTTTGATGAACACTCTTGGATGTCTTGATCGCCCCAGCCACGGAAGTTATCGATTAGATGGCGACGAAATCGTCACGATGTCTCGCGATCAGCGCGCAAAGATTCGTAATAAACAACTGGGTTTCGTCTTCCAGAATTTCAATCTTCTGAATCGTACTTCAGCCATTGAAAATGTAGAATTGCCCCTGCTTTATTCAACCGGTATTTCCTCGCGTGAACGTCGGATGCGGGCCAAGGAAATGTTGACTAAGGTGGGACTGGGTGATCGTTTGTATCATCATTCCAGCCAGTTGTCGGGTGGGCAGCAGCAACGGGTTGCCATCGCTAGGGCGTTGGTAAACTATCCAGCGATTTTGATGGCTGATGAACCCACAGGTAACCTTGATTCCAAAACCAGTCGCGAAGTGATTGCGTTGTTTCAAGAATTGAATCAAGAACGACAGATTACCGTCATCTTGGTCACGCACGATCCGGCTGTTGCCAAAAACGCCAGACGAATGATTGTGCTTCGCGATGGGTCGGTTGCCGTCGACACAAGCGATTTCCAATTGGCCATGGAAGAAATGAACCGAGAAACCGAATTGGGCGACGACGAAGAAATCGCTTCGCAAGTGGTCACCCAAGCGACCGCCGAAATCCAACCCGCAGCGGTTCCCAATCCACCGGGCAACGAGGCGTAAGTCACTGCGTTTGGACTATTCACCAGAAGCCCATTGACGAACCTCACAATTTCCTTCCTCACCGCAGGTGTTGGCCACACGTCACGTCAAACCGTCTGGTTAACATTAAAAAGGCCTTGAAGTCGCAGAGTGACCATAAGAACGCCGCCGATGTTCAAGGCATTTGTTCAAGAAGCCCGGTTGGGGCGCAGTGGACAAGTGTTACTTTGAGCTTCTAACTTCTAACCGCTCGTTTGAGTCGCATCTTCAAGCGTGTCGACTGCGTGCTAACGATCTAAACCCCCTGAAATCATTCACCACGATCGCCTCCTCGGCTGAGCATCAATGCCTTAAAACCTAGTTAAATTCACCACTGTGCAATGCTCGCAAAGCGGGAGACCCGATTTCAAGTTTCACCAATTTTCATGACGCTTCCTGGCTACTTGGATAAGGGGGATGGATCGATCTGAAGACCACGTTTTGAAGATATTTGGAACCCCAGGCTGGGAGTTCTTCGTTGTCGAATTGAATGGGACGTTCCAATCAAATCACCTCAGATTCCAACCAAAACAAATGGCATGGCCCGGTTCTGCATTTCAAAATTGACCGTATGCGACACAAGTCTTGTGCGGACAAAGTTTTGCGAGAATTTTATCTTAAAACCAACAGAACATCCAGCGTTCTGGATAGCCCGCAAGCTTACCTCTGCATATTCTGGTCAGCGATTAAGCAAGGTCTGTCATTTAAAAACAGTTGAGTTCACACCACAAAAGCGTTGACTCAAGGTAAATGATATGCAGAACTTAAAAAGCAAATCCACAGCGGATAGGCAACCGTCTGTATGCTATAGGTTCGGCGATAAATAAAATGTCTGACACAAACAGATTTGACACTCCAGAAGAACTCATAGCTCACA
>JBDNHU010000566.1:0-12225 GCA_041688615.1 Mariniblastus sp.
CATCTTTATTCTTGTCCGCTCGGGTAATGAATCCTTTGACCTTCTCATCAAGCGACTCTAGTTCGTCTTTACTAATAGTGCCGTCACTATTGGAATCGTACTTGGCCAGCGTTCCAGCAACCATTCCGCCGGCCGCACCAGAGGGTCCCCCAGAACCGCCAGCTTTTGCTGCGGCAGCTTGCGCCTGATCCGCTAAAGCTTGCTCTTCGGGGGTCATTGCAATTGGTTGATCCAATAAGATTTCTGGCAAAACCAACAACTCACGGTAAGCACCCGGGTTTAAAATTACTTCCTGATTTGGTTCCAAGCCAGATTTGACCACGGCAGTGGTGGAATTATCACCATCAAGTTCAACTTCCACCGAGTCGAACGTTTTGCCGTTCTGGACCAAGCAAAAGTAGCGACCTTGAACGCCATAAACCGCCTGAACGGGGACTTGAGTTTTATCATTGTCAAATCGAGTTTGAATCACGACCGAAGATTTCATTCCAGGAATCAGTTCCACAGGAGGATTCAAGATTTTGACGATGACGGCATACTTTCGCGCGCTGCCACTCATCCAACCGCCAGGTTCAGCGTACTGGTTGACCTTGGTAACAATTCCTATGAGCACCCGATTGTTCAACGCATTTACGCGAACTTCTGCCGAAAAACCTACCTTGATCGAAGTAATGCTTTGTTCTTGAATCAAAGCCTTCACTTCCATTTCGTCAGGGTTAGGCAAGCGAATCAACACTTGACCTTCACGAACTTCGGCACCAGGTTCCAGCACCCACTCGGAACCGCCCCGTCGGTCAAATTCTTTGTTATGGACCACTTGTCCCGAAACGCCTGCGGGAACGTTCACGGTACATTTGGCAATTAAGTCTTCAATCTCTTCTAGCTTGGTGACTTCCACTTTGTAGGCTTCTTCGTCGTTGCGTTCCTTAACTTCGGTCGCTTGGATGTCACTTTTCAGGCGGATCAGTTCGCGTTTCTTACTGAACAGGTTCAGAATTTCCAATTGTTTCTGAACCAGATCGATCCGACGTTTGGCTTGTTCGACTGACAGTTGTTCACCGTCTAACTGTTGCTTCGTAATAAAGCTTTTTGCTTGCATCAATTTGCTGTAGCGAAACGTTTCTTCTGAAAGTTCAAGTTCTTGTTGAGCGGCAATCAAATCCATTTCAAGTTTGGTCTTGCTTTCTTCAAAAATGCCTTTCTCATATTCCTCTAGCGAAACGAGGGCGGTTTCCGAATCGGTTTTCGCGCGAATTTTCTGAGTCTCCGCATTTGTCACCGCAATCTTCTGTTGCTCCAATTCCTTCTCAAACGCTGTCGAGTCTAGTTCCACTAGAAAATCGCCGGCCTTGACTTTCGTTCCCTCAGGTACGACTTTCAAAACAGAAACCGAGCCGTTTCGTGAGCGAACCTCGCACTTGATCTCAACATTTTCACTACTCTGGACTTCACCCTCACTTAACACCTGCGAAACGAAATCGCCTTTAGTCACTGTAGCGGTGATGGGGTCAATGAAATCAGCGTCGGATCGATTGACGAAAAGGTAATAGCCTCCAATTCCAAGGAAAGCTACCGTCACGAATCCAAACAAAACAAGGGGAAGCGAAACTCCCAGTCGTTGCTTTGCGGTCCAGTTCAATTTCATCCAACCTACTCCAAAGTTCAATCAGAATCTTCCAATGCAAAATCACCAAATCTGGCGATTCCCGAAGTTTCTTCAGTGTTTAATTCTTAATGTTCTGTTGCTGCAACCCTCGTTTGTCTGGCAGTAAAACGAGGATTTCATTGGCAATTCATTGCCCTTGCGATTTGGCTTGATGATTACTGCAAACATCTACGCTTAACTTCTCTCTGATAATCCCGTCACAATGACTGCTTTGGGCATCACTTTCTTAGCCATTTACTGCATTCAAGCCATTCGCCGTGTTCAAATTCTTATCGGCCTAGTTTCCGAGTTCAGCTGGAAGACTGACTTTCAAATCGTGTTATAACACAGTCAGTTCGGCTCGAAGTCGAAATATCCACCAAGTAGCGAGTTCATCAATCTGTCGGGCTTATGGGGTGGGGCTTATCCAATGATTGGGTCGAAAAAGCAGGAGTTTCCCCCCTGAACACGCTTCGTTGACCACCCTGCTGCCGCTTGGCGATCTCCTGCTGCTTAAATTCCTCAGTCCAATTTCTCAGTTGAAGTACCCAAGGTCGCGAATTCGCCTAACCGTTAACTTGCCGACTTGGCGTAAAGCTAACCTCTAACACTGAGAATGCGGCCATAAAGGGACGGGAGCACTCGCAGTCGGCCGGTAACTCTCCAACGTAGTAAGATGCATCGGGTAATAGGCGATTGACTTAAATCAGGCTACAGGCGTCAACCAAGCCACTGACTTGAAAAAGGTGGGAAGCCAGTGTTTACAGCCCATTTTGAACAACAGCATTTCAAATGCCGCCTGTTTAACGAACATTTGGCATGACGCCAATCGTTCCGAACTAACAGCACAGTGTGCCGATTACCTTCGAGAATAACAAGATGAAAGATGCGTAGAACTTGGGGTTTAAGCCACTTTGGTCGAAGTTTTTACGAATGTGGTTCGCATGTAAATGCACCAGTTGAACGCTCCATGCACAACAACCAACTTCGGCTGCGAAACCAAGCCGACTTGAACCCGCCATTACTTCAATCAATTTAAACCAAATCGCGAGGTGTTTGTTCCTTGCTAAACGCTGGCTTTCCGCACAAACTTAAGGCTTATGGCTGCCAATTCGCGGATGAACGTTTAGTTTCAATAAAAAAAGGTTGGGCACCTGGCCCATAATTAGGGGGGTGTCCAACCACTTGGTTCTTGATTCAGAATCGTTCTTCGTAGGCGTGACCGGTTAGGAAGTGCAACGAAATCTCGACGCACTGGTGAATCAGAAAGCAGATTTCAAGCTTTACAGTTGTAATGCCACATCGTCACCGTCATCTTTTAGCTCGCTTGGCATCTTCTCTTCGGGAGCCGGCGGCGCCATGGGCGTTTCAACTGCTGGAGTGAAAAACGGATTCATGATCGTCTTGGCAGCTTGCCGCTGGTCGATAATCTTGCTCTCTACTGGCATAATTCCAGGCGGCAGTGCATAGGGGCTGAATCCGTAGGGGCGGCGAACCATGTTGCCGTAGTAAACAGGCGGGAATTTTGCGAAATAAGGTAAGTCTTCCCGTGGTGAATTGAACTGCAGGCGGTTTTGAGCAAAATTTAGTCCGGTACCCAATTGATATCCGCCCATTTGAGCCTGGGTTTCTGATGTGCTGACACACATAATCACAAGCGTCATGGCCGAAGTCGCGGCGACTCGTTTGAGGTAGTTTAGAGTCATATGTTTGCCTTTTTTCAGCGAGTTCTAGGTGCGTGATGGAAAAGATCACAGGCCGTCGCTAGATTGCAACACGATTGCCTATTTCCACGATATTTGCCATCAGCTTACCTTCAATAGCCAATCTGCCAGAAACACCAATTTGGATTACATCCTCTAGACGGAAAAGCCAGTGCAAGTCGAACAATTGACACAATCGCTGCGTGCGGCAGTTAAAACGGCTGGGTTTCAGCTTGTGGGTTGCTGTCCCGCGGTTTCGCCGCCTCATTACCAGCAGTTCTGCCAGTGGCTGGATCAGGGCATGGCTGGGTCGATGGACTACCTGCCCAAACGCCGAGAAGCCTATTCCCATCCGCGTCACGTTCTGGACGGAGCCAAGTCCGTGGTCATGCTGGGCATGTCTTACTTTAGCCAGGATCGCAACGCGCCGGCAACAACCCAAGGCAATGTTGCCAGGTACGCTTGGGGTGAAATGGATTACCATGATTTGATTCACAGAAAGTTAAAAAGCCTATTGCAGGATCTTAAGCAGTTGTCGCCGGACGTAAACGCGCGGGGAGTTGTAGACACCGCGCCGTTGTTGGAAAGAGACTTCGCCCGCTTGGCCGGTTTGGGTTGGGTTGGGAAAAACACCATGCTGATCAACAAACGGATGGGATCCTATTTTTTGTTGGCCGCCATCATCGTGGATTGCGAATTGGAATACGATTCGGCTCATCAGGCCAATCACTGCGGAACGTGTACCCGGTGTCTTGACGCTTGTCCGACTGACGCGTTTTACGAACCAGGAAAACTGGATGCAAATCGGTGCATCAGTTACTTGACAATCGAACAAAAAGGAGCGATCGATCCTTCACTGCGAAGCGGGGTCGGCCAATGGTGGTTTGGTTGTGATGTGTGCCAGGAAGTTTGTCCTTGGAATCGACATTCGGTGCCAACCGCTGAAGAATCGTTCTTTCCATTGCCGGGCCATAACGCATTAGATTTGTTGCCGCTGTTTAGCTTGAATGATGATCAGTTTCGAGCTAGATTTCGTAAGACTCCGATGTGGCGAAGTCGCAGGAGCGGAGCACTAAGGAATGCTGCGATTGTTTTAGGCAACCAAAAATCGAACGTAGCGGTGCCGGTGTTGGTCAGTGCACTTGGGCAGGAGGAGGATCCTGTCGTTCGCGGCGCTGCGGCTTGGGCACTTGGGCAAATTGCAGACGAAGCATGCGAGCGTCACTTGGCGGCGGCTAGTTGTTTGGAAGTCGACCAATCGGTGATCAGTGAAATTGAGAATGCTAGGGCGCGGATCGCGGCGGATAATGCCGGTCCCTGATACGGTGATGCAATTGGGGGAAATTGCGGGGTCAGAAGTGACTTGGCGTCGGCCCGAACCGAAGGCGTTAAACTTGCGGCTGCAGTTGGCAAGCCGAAGAAATCGCCAGCTTGATGCCTGAGGGCGACGAATTATGATTGTTGAGCGGTTTTGCCAATGGTGCTCCTGGGATCGACCAAGGACCGAACGCAAGTTTCGGCTCGGGCTCGCTTTGGGTTGACGAACGTAAGTTCCCAACGAAACGTCGATAACGATTGCCGAGCCAGGGTAATTGCTAACGGTTGCCTAGCCGATTCAAGCCGATTTCTAATTGTCTACCTTTCGGGCACTGATTGCCTGTTCTTTCAGCTTCCTGCCTAAGTATGCAGCAATTTGCAATTCCGAAAGCGGCTTAAATAATTAAATATCTATGAAGAACGTCAGTTGATAAGGTTTGGCGTTAAGGTTGCTATTATCTCTTTAAGCTTGAAATATAATCTCTCAAGAGAATATTGGTGCCATTGCTAGACTGAAACGGCACACTCTTTGCTTCGCTAGCATGCTTCGTCAATAAACACGTCGAACATTAGGTTCGATAGGTCCCCGACTAGAAGGTCATAGCATGTTACAGATGTTTAAGAATGATGGAGTGGGCATCCGTCTTGTGGCTGTCGTTATTTTGGCAACGATTGCTTTGGGAATCAACTTAAGTCACCGCGATGCCGGTGAAAGCGGGCGACGTTTGGCAAGCCGCGGCGATACTGTGGTTGGCAGGCAAACCACTAATGCTTCGCTGGTGAATCAGGATGAGGTGTCGGCGAAAGACGACGCGGCTGAAGTCGAAAAGGATGCAGCCACAGTCGTGCCGCCGACCGCAGGTGATGCTTCAACTGAGAATGAAGAACGCACGGCAGAAGAAACTGCTGAAGCGGTTGATCTTGGTGTTGGCTACGCTTTTGATAACGGTTTTCTGTTTTTGTGTGCATGCTTGGTTCTGCTGATGCAGGCTGGGTTTGCGTTGGTCGAAGTCGGCATGAATTCGTCTCGCAACGCGATCAACATTCTTTACAAGAACCTGATGGATCTTTGCATTGGTGCCCTGCTCTTCTACATCGTCGGTTTCGGTTTGATGTATCCCGCCCTCTACGGTGAAGTCGCGAATGGTTATTTTGCATTTGGCGGGGTTGGTTTATATGAAGGTAAAGCGGATCGAACCTTTGCGCCTGAGGCAGATTGGTTTTTTCAAGCCGTTTTTGCTGCCACAGCCGCGACGATTGTTTCAGGTGCTGTTGCTGGTCGGATGAAATTTGGGGCCTATTTGATTTACAGTGCGATTTTGACGGGCTTTATCTACCCGATTTCGGGCTACTGGAAGTGGGGTGGGGGTTGGTTGACCCAATTTGGTGAAGCAACCGTGAACGCCGAAGGTGTAACCGAATATTCAATGGCTTTTCAAGACTTCGCAGGTAGTGCGGTGGTGCACGCGGTTGGTGGTTTTGCCGGTCTAGCGGGTGCCATCATTCTGGGGTCCAGAACAGGCCGTTTTGTAAAAGGCGAATCCCGTCCAATGCCTGGCCATAATATGGTCTACGCCGCTCTTGGTGTGTTTATTCTTTGGTTTGGTTGGTACGGCTTTAATCCTGGAAGTCAATTGGCATTTCAGGGAACCGGAGATATTGAAGCGGTGATGTTCATTGCCGTAAACACCACTTTGGCTGCGGCAGCAGGCGGCGTTGTGGCGACGATGATCAGTTGGGTTTTCTATCGTAAGCCTGATCTTTCGCTAAGTCTAAACGGAGTGCTAGGTGGGTTAGTCGGTATCACGGCTTGCTGCGATTGTTTTACTCATGAGTGGGCAATTTTCATCGGCGCGGTCGCGGGAATGTTGGTGATTGTTGGGGTCGTGCTGTTGGAAAGAGCCGAAATCGATGATCCAGTTGGCGCTTGGCCGGTTCACGGATTGTGCGGTGTTTGGGGATGTCTGGCGATCGGCTTTTTGCCAAATACGCACCTCGCATCCGGTTCGACTAGCTTTTTGGTGCAATTGATTGGAACCGTTTCGATCTGTGGTTGGTCATTCTTAACCATGATGATTTTGTTCTTGGTTCTCAAGGGTTGTGGCATTCTACGAGTCTCTTCACGGGAAGAAGAAATTGGTTTGGACGTTGCCGAACACGGAATGCACGCCTATTACGACACCGAATCACGAACCGGCAAATAGGTTTTCCATTTGCGGTTGGGATCCAACGATGTCATCGCTTGACCTGACCACCATTGGTGCGATTGCTTAGCGATCGGCGTTTCAGAATGGAAGCATAAAAGCGATCTTTAACTTCAGCGTTTCACCACCGCGGGAGTTATTGGTCGTTTTTTTGGAATCGACCGAAGGAGCCGTTTACTGAAATGCGAAAGGGCGGTGCGAAATCGTTTTGAGAAATTTGGCTTCGCCCTAGCTTCCGATTAGGATCGATCCAAGTACAGCTTCCTGAAGATGATTCAAGATAGATTGCTTAGCCCATTGGGTAAGCGCTTTTAGCGGCAACTCCTTCCAGTTTCTTCGGTACGGGCCAGTTTGTTCGGCTCGGGCCAGTTTGTTCGGCTCGGGCCAGTTTGTTCGGCTCGGGCCAGTTTGTTCGGCTCGGGGTAGTGGCAGAGTTTCCAAACGCATTCGCGTTCAGCCACGGCGGTTTTGGCACTTGCAACGTCTTTACTCGTCTGGATGGCCGTTGGTTGAATCCCTAAGTTGATTCGCTGCCAATCTTCGGTTGAAGGGGTCCTGGAAACCAACTTCTCGACGACCGATAGTTTGCAAGTTTTTGCGGATCGCCAAAGCAATTTGAATGTTCGACTCTTGCAAGTGGCCATAACTCAGAAGCAAAAAATGAATCCGAAATGCGAGTACATCTCTTTGTCCTGCGCTGGTTGTGAAACACAATCGAACCAAGCCTACTTCCATTGCTGGCGATAGCGATTGGTTAAGCGTAATTCAATGGTTGGATGGTTCGATCGGTTTGCCTTTTCCCGGGGCTTGTATGCATCAGGCTTCAAGTTGTAGGCGTCCGATTTCCATTAATCGTGCGAAATTGAAAAGTAGTGGGCTACTCTTGGTCGTCTAAGCCAACCAATGCCAGTAGTTTCAAGGCATTGGTGGTCGGCGTCATCCCCGGTCGCATCTTGTAATCAAAAGTCATCTGCGGTTTGCCGTCGATTGTTTGGAAGGATTCCTTGAAGTGAACGATTTCCAATTGGCCTTTCAATTCTGGCACTTCTGGCAGCTGGAGATCGTGCGTTGAAAGTGCACCCACGGCATGTTTGGCTAACAATTGCCTAACCACTCGAGTGACCGCGATTTGTCGTTCTTGAGAATTCGTACCCTGCAAGATTTCATCAAGCAGAAATACAAATTGCATTTCAGATTGCGTAGAGAATTCTTTCGCTCGATCGACAATTTGTTTCAATCGTTGCAATTCTGACATGAAGAACGAAATACCTTCCGAGAGCGAATCTGCAACTCGCATGCTTGAACCGATCGTCACGGCCGGCATTTGAAATTGCTGGGCAAAGACAGGTGCTCCGATGCGGCCCAGAATCAGATTCACTCCAACGGCGCGCAGGTATGTGCTCTTGCCGGACATGTTCGAACCGGTCACCAGCAACGTCGAGCCAAACGGGCCCAGATTTAGATCGTTGGTGACTGACTTGGGTCCCAGCACCGGGTGCCCCATTGTCGTTCCGCTGATCACGGACTTTGCGTCATTGTTTGTGGAGTGGATTTCTGGGAAAACCCAGTTTGGATGTTCGAATCGAAACTGCGCTACCGAAGCCAAGGCTTCACATTGCCCTAAAACGTTGAACCAAACGGGCACCCCCCTGCCCCACTTTGTGCGCCAATTTTCCAATCTGTCCAACAAATGCAAATCCCAAAGAAAGCCGAACTGCAGCACGACATACACCGGGAAAAAGATGCCGCTGCGAATGTTTGAAAGTGAACTCCAAAAAACCAATCGATCCATCCCAGGGCGATAGTAGCCAACGCCTTCGCCTTTATTTTGCGTTAAATGGCTGGCAATTTCTTCGTTCAGTCCCTTTTGTAGTTGTTGCTTCAGTTTGTCCACTAGCGGTGAATTTGAAGGAGCGGTTTCAATCATTTGAAGCAGAAAGCGATACTGAACAACATCTGAAGCGCGAGCACCCACGCGACGAAAAATTTCGTGAACGGTGCCTGCGGTTAGCACGCTGATCAAGAAGTTGGCGCCGACCAAGATTGCAAGGGCCGTGCCGGTGCTTTCAACCGACAACCAACCTGTAAATCCACCGACTAAAATTGCGAAGAAGATCAATACGTTGACTTGAGCCACCCGAATCATGGCGCGTAGCCAAGGTTCAGGCTTGGGCCCGATTGCCCACCGAGTGATACTGGAGGGGCTGGAGATTGGATTGATCGCATTCCAGCAACAAAGTAAAAAGTTGTGCCGCCAATCCTCGGCTGCGGCTAGGCTCTTGACCGCGGCTTGCCGTTGTCGGGACTGTTCGCCCAAACTGGCTTCCATCATCCAGCGGCTAAGCGTCTCTTGTCCCAGTTGCGTTCTGGCCAAATTGATCAACCGCCACAACGAATTTTCGCCTTCTAAATCCAGATCCGTGATCAACGCTCTGTCGAGTGCTGACAATTCTCTTGCGGGTTGACCGAAACTCTCGAACAGGTCTGTCACTTTTAAATGTTCATTTGAAAGCAACCACGTTTTCGGGCTCGCAAGGTTCTGCCAGTCCCGGTCAATCCTGGCGATTCCTTGCTTAAAGAAAGAAACCCAAAGCGATTTCTCTAGTCGTTGGGCTTCGAATCTGGCGTGGACCATAACCGCTGCCAAAAAACCGACTGTACATAATCCGAACAACGCCCACCATAGTGAACTTGGTTCGTGTAACTGAAAGAATGCCGTGAAAAAGCAAACGCCCGTCAGTAAAAACGAAATTCCGCGCAACGCGCCGACCAAACGACAAACGCCTTCTAGCTTTTCAAGTTCAATCTGAAGTTCGTCGGCTTTGTTTGAGTAATAAAGTTTGGGATCTTCGACCAAGGTAACTTCCCTTTTCCAATGTTCGGCAGCGTTCATCGTTTCTAAACTGCACACAATGTTATGTGTCTACGCAAATACGTCTAGGGTGATGCTAATGTTTCGGTATTCAAGGATATTGGACCAGAAATTGCTGGCACAATCATTATGGCTTTGCCCTTGCAATCGGGCAGCCAGTAAATCAAAGCCAACAAGTGAAAGCGAATTGAGATCAGCAAAAAGGGTTAGCCCGTTGAATTTCCCAAAAGACAGCAGGGCTTTCATTCAAATCTATGATGTTGATGTCTATTTTTTGACCGTCAATTTAGCCCAGCGAATACGGACTAGGTGCAAGGCAAACCAAAAATTGATGGCTTGCTTTGATAGACTCGGATTTCTTGAACGCCGACCTGCACACGTCGACTAAAGTCCATTGCCATTCGTTGGGGGAAAACAGGTCATCGTCAAACGAAAAACCCCAGCAGCCGAATGGTTTCAAACGGTACTGGGGCGATAGATTTCATCGTGTCGTTGACGTTTCTGGATCTAGCCGTGCTTTTGCCCGGCAGCCTAGAAACCCGACAATTCGGTTGCGATCCGAACGCGATCGATCGCAATCATAAATGCCGCGGTCCGCAAAGACACCTTATGGTTGGTGCTCATTTGCCAAACGTCCTCAAAAGCATTGGATAACACGCTATCTAGATTCTGCCGAACGCGGCTAAGGTCCCAACTGTAGTACTGACGATTTTGTACCCATTCAAAATAGCTGACCGTTACACCACCGGCATTCGCCAGGATGTCTGGCAGAACGACAACGCCTTTTGCGTCCAGCACATCGTCGGCTTCTGGGGTAACCGGTCCATTGGCAGCCTCGATAATGATTTCTGCCTTAATTCGATCAGCATTGTTGGCATTGATAACACCGCCCAACGCGGCGGGGATCAGCATTTCGACATCCAGTTCCAGCAGTTCTTCATTGGAAATAACCGTCGCTTGTTCAAAGCCTGCCAGCGTCTCGTTCTTCAGGATGTATTTCAGTGCCGCCGGAATATCGAGACCTTCTGACGCAAAGTATGCACCTGAAAGGTCGCTGATGGCAACAATCTTGAATTCCGATTCATGCAACAGTTTAGCAGCGTGAGATCCCACATTGCCAAAGCCCTGAATCGCAACCCGGGTGTTCTTGGGAAGTCGCCCCAATCGTTGAAGCAATTTGAACGCCAAATTGCCGACGCCGCGACCGGTCGCCTCTTCACGTCCTTTGGACCCGTAATGTTCAGCAGGCTTTCCTGTGATACAAGCCGGATGGAAACCATGATATTTTTCCCACTGGTTGCGGAACCAGGCCATTACCGCAGCATTGGTTCCCATATCCGGGGCTGGAATATCGACATCAGGACCAATGATTTCATGGATTTGATCCACAAACTTCCGAGTGATCCGCTGCATTTCTTTGACGCTTAGTTTGCGTGGATCAACACAAATTCCGCCTTTTGCACCGCCGTAAGGCAAGTTCACGACCGCTGTTTTCCAAGTCATTAAAGAGGCTAAAGCGCGAACTTCATCTAGATTGACCTCCCAGTGATAGCGAAGCCCACCCTTCATCGGCCCACGTGCGTTATTATGCTGGACCCGGAAACCAATCAATGTCTCAAGTCGACCGTCATCCATTTCGACAGGGACTTCGACCTGCACTTCTCTTTTGCAAGTCACCAGCAATTTTCGCATTGCTTCACTAAGCTCAAGCTGGTCTGCGGCTTTGTCGAAATATTTTTGAACCGCTTCAAATGCTTTCATCGGGATTCCTTCATCTTCGATCAAGGTATTGTTTAGGTTGAATTATCGGATCATTGTCGAACGTTTACCCATCGTCGAACAGTGATATCACTTGAATTCAATCAATCGATTAAATTTTCAGACACTCGGGGGGAAGTATTCAAAAATGGCTTCAACAAGTTGAGCGACAATCGAGCAAATCCAACGAAACAGTCGCCAAAGCCATGCTGCGGTCCCAAGAAGTTGAGCTGCATCGTACTTCAATTGCAGGCAAATTCGTAAGTCCATTGAACAAAGCTTCACGGGCCGGAAAAGATTCACCAGGTCGTAAATTTCCTAGAACTGAAGGTTCCCAGAAAAATGTGCGGCTGAATCTTGCTTCTGCCGGGTGCCAAGTCGCCGACCTGCTTGGGAATGCCGGCCCAACCAGCGTCCAAAGTTGTTCAACGATAGCCATAAAATTGCGGCGTTCATTCCCTCACCCTGACCACAGCACCAAAAATTCGTTCATTTGCATGACGTGGATCGGGCGGAATTTCGAATTCCACGCCCTAAAGATAACTTTACTTCTATTTTTATTACATACCTGTGCTTACTTAAAATTTTGCGGCCCCTGCAAAAACAGCGATTTAAGTATAAACTTTTAAATGGTAACTTGAGAATGAATTCTGACCGTTATTGGTTGAAGGTGTTCGATGAGTTTAAGTGTCAAGCGTTACTGGAACTATCTTCAAAGCAATGACC
>JBDNHU010000010.1:0-1671 GCA_041688615.1 Mariniblastus sp.
GCTTGCCTGCTCATGTTGAGCCGTATAGACCGTTGATTCAAACAAATCCATCTCGTTTTAGAAGTCAGGGTTAGCGACCAAGTTGATATGGCGTCCGGCATGTTCAAGCTGGGCCTCAATGTTCAGCGAATTAACCTTCAGACCAGATTCTTGCTGGGCACGCGTTGGATCGGTTGCCATGTATTTTACACCATCACGATTGCATTGGATCAGCCATTGCATAAACTCGATTGGTTCAAGGGTTGCAACAGTGTACTTACCCGCCCAGCCGGCATCGTCGATATACTGCTGAGCATTCTTTGGATCTGTGAAAACGGCGACCGCTTCGCCACCGTCACCGGAAAAGATAACGGTTTCCAGCTGCTTGGTTTCTTTCTGGGCTATTAAATAGGTGGCCATTTGACTTCCTTTTTTCGGTATTAGTTTCGGTACGTAGGGAAAATCTTGAACGATTCTTGCGTTGATTCGAAGGTAAGAACGATGTTCTCAAACTACCTTCAGGCTCGCAAGCCAACTTATGACTCATTGGTCCGACGGATGTGACCGTAGTTGAGGATGGCGACGAAACACGAACCCCCAATCAAGTTCCCAAAGAGCGCCGTGGCAATGAATCGAGCTGCCATTCCTATTGAAAATTCATCGCTGAACAACATGGCTACAAACATTTCCACCGACCCTGTGATCGAGTGATGCAATCCACCGATTCCGATCAAAAACGTCACGATATAAATGACGGTAATTTGGGCGATCATTCGAGGGCTTGCCATGACCAGCCACGCGCCTAGAGCCATTAGCCAGCCGGCAAGCACCGAACTGGCGATCAAGCTGGCCGTCGAATATTTGACCAGATGGTGCCCGAGCTCGATGTAACCAACTTCCGCATGAACGACTTCGTCTGCCGCCACCAACAAGCCCGCGCAAATGGCGGCTCCAATCAAATTGCCACAAATGACCACTAGCCAGAGTCGAATCAATTGCGGCAAACTCGCCTTTCGATCCAAGACAGGATACAACGCAGTCGCTGTGTGCTCGGTAAAAAGCTGAGCGCCACTCAAGATACAAACGATGAAACCCAGCGGATAAACAAACGCCGTCGCAATTCGACTTGCGAATTCGGAAATCTGAGCATCCTTTGTACAGCTCAAGACGACGGCAACGGCCATGGCTGAAAATCCGACAATCGATCCCGCTGCAATCGCTGAAAGCCACAACGAAAGTGACGGGCGATGAAGCTGTTCCAGACCTCCGTCAATCGCGTCGTCCAGTGCGTCATCGGGATGTCTCCGCTTTTCGTCCGTGCGTTTGATGATAACGGGGACATAGTCCTCGTCTTCTGAATCACGTTGCTTCTTGCGTTGTGTATCGACCGTTTCGCCGGCGAACGAACCATCGGGCAAGACAATTTTATCGGAGTCGTTCGCTTCGGTGCACGTGGTCTCATTCGAAATAGGATTTAGGGTTTCCAACGAAGCCTGCCTTGAGGTTAGATTGTTAATATCGCATTAACTGACCAGGTCGGTCAGCTCGCGATGCAACGTCTCGTACTTGTCACGAAAGTCATCGTAATATCGTCGAGCGGAAACCATGTCGTCTTCCTTGGCGGCCAACTCAATCTTTCTTACAAGTTCAACCGCTTCGGATTCACCAAAGTTCGACACTAGTCCTCTCAAC
>JBDNHU010000567.1:0-5373 GCA_041688615.1 Mariniblastus sp.
CCGCAGGATGACTCTGGCCCAAGGAACGAAACCATCCGCACTCTCCAGCTGACTTCGCTTCTGCCACATCGTCACACTGGCTTCCTGCAACGCCTCGTCCACCAAATCCCAGTCCGGAACGAGACCACGAGCATACGCCCGCAGAGCAGGCTCGAACTTCACCAGTAATGTTAGGAAGTCCGGTTCGGTCAATTCAAATTGGGAGCCTTGGTCGTCCATACATACTTATCCGTGCCGAATCCGGAAACCTGCCACAATTTTGAGAGATTGGGATTCTAAGTCTGAATGCATAATGTCGAGAGTCGCGTGCCGATGCTTGCTCTTGGTGCTGCCACTGTACTGGCTCCGCGGCCCTGTTTGCAGTGATACATTCGACCGGCAATACTATAGTCCTGTGTCCACCAGAAGTAGCCGTAGGACGATTGTCGGTCGGCCTGTTTGATCGGACCTGTGGTCCGTTCCACGAACTCCGCGGGCATCAGTTGTCCTCCTGTCCACTTACCTTTGCTCAGGACCAGCAGCCCCCCACTGTTTGATTGGAACCGGTGTGTCGTCCACGTCGTTTCGAACTTCCATCAGAAGTGCCATCGAAAAAACAGAGCGGGAAACCAGCGATGGTCCAGGGGGCGATCTGTCGATCTAATCGCCTCGAAATTCCGAGAAACGCATACGTTTCGTCGCTCTCGCAACAACCGACCCTTTTCCCGGAACCCATACGTTTGACGATGCACAAGATCCGTGCCATCAAGTCATACGTTACATAAGAATCGGGACTAATTTTTGTCGGCACCGACGGATCGTCGGCAGAGCAGTAAAGGGTGTCCGGAACCAAATAAAGTTTCTCTCAAGTTTTGATTCTTCGCTTTCGCGAGCCGCACTCGAAGCGGAAAGGTTCAACACACGATCCATGAGCCATCATCCCAACCGCCGCAGAGATCGCAATTCGTTATGTGCCGAGCCCACTTCCGCAATCTCATTCAGCGATGCAAAGACGGCACTTTGTCTGAGGAGGAGTCTGGGGAGTTGCGTGATATTCTCCGCGAGCGTGCTCGGTGCCACTTTGATATTTGCCCCGCGTGCGGGGGCGCATTCTCCGCTGAACTGCGACTCGAGGAACTGATTCGTTGCCCAAATTGTGACACATTTCTGTCCTGCTGGTCCTCCGATCTAAGCGCCAACCATCCAGATGAAGTCGATCCATCACTATCGAAGTCACAGGTTGTGGGTGAGTTTGTCACAGGATATTCAATTCCAGGTGTGCAGCTCTGGGGGGACTGCGGCACTCTTTACCCTCTCGCAGACACTCGCTGTCCACGGGCTCTTCTGTACAACTGCGGCGTATACGGCAAGCGGTGTTGCCGAACGCGCCGCTGCCGCTTTCAGCCTCCGAGGTTGCCGAGTTGTATGCAACCAACGCAACGACGAAATCTCAAGACGAGCAATTCCTTGACACTCCGTTTCCGGCACCCGAGACGATCTTGAAGCCGAGCGAGTTTTCCATTTGTGTGCAGTCGATGGACAACTCCGCAGAACAACAATTGCATGCCGCCAATCGCGCCTACTGGGGGAAAACCAGTTTTACGACGAACCATATTCGTCAGGTTTCCGCGTTAGCTGAATCGCTCAGCAAAGTCGTCAACGAGTTCAAGTCGATGGAGCTTTGGCAAATCGCCGCACTCGAAGCTGGGCATGAAGGTGGGACGGAGAAAACGGCATGGGAACTACTAAAATCCACGATCGCAGAGGTCGTATTTCGTGCCAGTGATTGCCGGATCGAATTGCTTCAGCATTCACCACAAATTGACGCTGAAACTCCTCTTGCGGAACAGTTGGCAATCGCCGAGCAACTTGTCGAACACACCAGCAATGGCGGAAGCGTTGGCCTATGGTCTTCGCTTACGAATCGCAGTTGGAGCCCAATGATCGCCAAATGGTCTGTTCGTTCAGGCGCAGTAAATACAGCGGAACATCATGTCGCGGTTTGCAAGTTGCTTCGTCTTCGGGTTGCACGAGAGCAGCTCTCCGTTCTTTGGGACGGGATCATGCAGAAGAATGGAACGCAGTCATTTGCTGATCTAGGTGAGGCCCCCGAAGACTATTGTGGGCAATTCATTGTCGGAATTGAGACAGCTTTGAACTACTGGGACAAGAACTGGCAAAAAAAAAAAATTTGGAGAGCTCGGCGTGCTGGGTTTTGACTGGGACGCTTTTCTTGCTCAGTCACCTGCGCTGGGGGGCGACTTCGGAACTCTCAAACGCATCGTTGGGACCACCGACGCCCGGTTGGTACCGCTGTTACGTTCCACGGGTGCAGCGCTTTCGTCGTTGTATCAAATGAGTCGCTTGCGAACACTCTCAACGCAGCTAGGAAAGTTCGCACGACCAGAAGTCGATTCGCTGCGTGCTGCGATCGCGGGGAAGAACATTTCGCAGTACGAGGCAGGATTCCTTGCGATCACGGAAGCCATTGCTAGGCAAGTGAAAGCGAAACAGCGAAGCACGCTTTTGGCAAAGCTGGAACGCAAAATGGCGGATGGCCAGTCGATCGCGGGTGGCTGGGCGTCCGCGATCCGACTTCGCGAGGGTATTCACGGGAAGTCCACTCCGCCTGGGGACGCGAATGCGGCATGGCGTTGGCGGCAACTGCACGAAGAACTAGTCAGGCGAAGCGAGGCGGATCTGGAACAACTACAGCTACAAATCGAAACGACATCGGCCCAGGTCGATAGTGCCACGGTCGGACTGATTGAGCGACGCGCTTGGTCTAAGCAGGTCAAGGGTGCCGGAGCGTTTCAGCAGGACTTGGTCGGCTGGCTCGACATTGTTCGACGCATCGGAAAAGGGTACGGGAGGCGTGTCGCCCGCTTGCAATCCGAAGCACGATTGAAGATGCGGAATTGCCGAGCCGCTGTGCCTGTTTGGATTATGCCCATTTCGCGTTTGGTAGACAATTTTGATTTTGCGAAAACGCATTTTGATGTTGTTATCATTGATGAAGCCAGCCAGTGTGACGTCATGGGGCTGCTGGCAATCGCGCTGGCCAAGCAAGTGGTGGTCGTTGGCGATCATGAACAGGTCAGTCCCTCGAGCGTCGGACAAGATGCCTCCAAGGTGGACAATCTGATTCGCCTGCATCTCGACGGTATTCCGAACAGCGTCCTTTATGATGGCAAGATTTCCGTTTACGATCTCGCTCGCCAATCTTTCGGCGGCCTTATTTGCTTGCTAGAACATTTTCGCTGCACGACTGATATCATCCAGTTCAGCAACTATCTGTCTTACAACGGCGATATAAAACCACTTCGGGACGATGCCAAGTTCGAGCAGCAAGTTGTGGAATACCGAGTCGAATCGGCGATGCGAAGAAAGAAGGTTAACGTGGCCGAGGCGGAAGCGATCGCTTCGATCATGATGGCTGCGATCGAGTTCGAGGAGTACGATGGGATGACCTTTGGCGTCATTTCGCTGGTGGGAAATGAGCAAGCACTCGAGATTGAACAACAATTGCGACGCCGTTTACCTCCTGAAACTTACGATGCTCGCCGCGTTATCTGCGGTAATTCGGCTCAGTTCCAAGGTGATGAACGGGACGTGATGTTTCTGTCGATGGTCGACAGACCGACGGGCGGCCCACTGACAATGAAGCAGGCTGCAAGTTTCCAGCAACGATACAACGTAGCGGCCAGCCGGGCAAAAAATCAGATGTGGGTTGTGCATTCGCTCAATGCAGATACCGACCTCAAGACGGGTAATTTACGCAAGAGACTGATCGAACATGCTCGCGACCCCAAGGCGGTGACTCGCGAGCTTGAAAAAGCAGAAGCTCGCGCGGAATCGCCTTTTGAATCGGCAGTCATTAAGCGACTCGTCGCAGCACGATACGACGTTCGACCACAGTGGAAAGTTGGTCGGTATCGAATCGACATGGTGGTACAAGACGGTTTGCGTCGTCTTGCAGTGGAATGCGACGGAGATCGTTACCACGGCCCGGACAAAATGGCCGATGACATGAATCGTCAAGCGATTCTTGAACGTTTGGGATGGCGGTTTCATCGAATTCGAGGAACTGAATTTTTTCGAGACCTCGATGCGGCCATAGCGAGGCTTTTCAATCGGCTAAACGAATTGGAGATCTTCCCGAGTGCACAGGTTAGTGGCGACACCCATGCAGCCGATTCTGATTCACTCACCCAGCGTTTGATTCGTCGTGCTGCGGAGATGCGACAGGCGTGGGATGAACCGGACGATGGCGAGACGCCTGAATTGATTCCATTCCATCCGGAATCCGAAAACGAATCGGAGACTCATGATGCAAACACGATCCTCATTGAACCTGATCTAGGCGAGACTTCGAATACGAAAGAGATTGAAGGGGAAGTGCGCCCGCCCACGCAAGCCGAGTTGGTGTTCGATGAACCAGGTCCTTCAGAGCCGCAGCAAGAACCGGCGTCGATAACATCGGTTGAATTCCTTGATCGCACAGAAAACCAAATCGTCAACCTGCTCCAGAGCCAACCAGGCCTAAAATCAAAACAGATCGCCGACAAGTTGAATATGAAGAAGACTGAAGTCAACCGAATTCTCTACGACAACCTGAGTTCCCACGTCGAGTGCGATGAGAACTATCGTTGGCGACTTCGAGTCGGGTGACGGTGTGAATCGACGCGATTATTTTGTAGGTATTCAACCACTGGCTTGTGTGGCTGGATACCGAGAATCGGGTGACTGGTCACGGGGCGTTTGAAAAGGGATCACCTGGGGGCGCCTCTGGTCCCTTTTGAAATTGGTTGTCTGGGATCGGGCGGAGTCGCTTGATCTAGGGTGTTTCTTCGGCATCGGAGCCGGTGTGCGCTTTGGCCCCTTTTAAACTTTTTTCGGCATTCTTCAGCCGGCAGCTGCGGCCGGTGATCTTCATGATCTCCGCCGATTTCAAGAACCGATCCAGGATCGCACTGGCACTCGGCACGTCGCCGATCAGCTTGCTCCAGTCCTCCAGCGGACGGTTCGTCGTCATGATCGTGCTGCGAACTTCGTGACGACGCATGATGATCTCGAATAGGTATTCGCCACTGCGTTTTGGTAACTGCTTCATCCCCAAAGCGATCGGTCGGCAGCGACAGCAGTGCGTCTTTCTCGGATGCATCGAAGTGTGCGGTAACTTGCTTGCTAGTCGTGCCGTGGATTCGCGCGTCGGCAACATTCGCTTCCCGATGAGCCAGGTAGTCGTTCTGTTCGATCAGTGATGCGAACGTTCGACCGCGCAGCGTGTTCTCTTGAACGTAATCGACGCCGTGTTCGACTTTGCCTTTGTGACGAGGCGTGTACGGCCTGGTCGGCAGGATCGTGATGCCGTAGTGCGTCTCGAGCGCGCGG
>JBDNHU010000568.1:0-12801 GCA_041688615.1 Mariniblastus sp.
CCCATTATCGGTTTGACTAACCAATGGACGGACTTGAACGCCAGACAAGTCATCCAAAAGCATGTTGCTCGTGTCAATCGTCGGCGCTGTCACCGACTCGATTCTCACCGTGCCCAAATTACTGTTGAATTTCCCATCGTTAACGCGGACATACAAAAATTCGGTCCAATTAGAATCGGCTCCCACGAACGAAAGATCACTCAATTGATCCGCGTTCACCGTCAACCAAGTCTTCGCTGCAACGACTTGCCCGTTGTACAACAAATGACCACCAAGGGAATGCGTATCGCGGAACGAGTAGGTCTTTATTGTGTTGCCGTCTTCATCAAACGCTGAGAAAAGGCTTGTGATCGCGGTTTCATAGCCCGAACGAACCACGACTTCCGTCGGAGCAACGCCCGGACGATTAGAATTGCGATACGTTTTGATCGAAGAATTGTAAGGATCAGTCCAGAACACGCCGTCAAAAGCGCGAACTTGGATTCCTTCTTCATACTGCCCAGGGGCGGCTACATAATGCACACTGTCCGAAGCAGTGAAGTAAAACCATTCGGTTTGAATTTGCCTCACACCATTCTTGACGAAGTATCCACTGCCCGCCGATGATGAATCGTCCCGGTTGTCCTTCATTCTGAAACGAACGACTGGGTCGTTGTTCGCATCCGAATAAGTGACAAACGAAAAGACATCCATGGTTTCGTTCTCAAGAACGGTTGGACGACTGACCGTTAGGCTTGGGCCCGAATCGTTGTTCGTTCCCGAATAGATACCAATGTTGCCAACGTTACTCCAATTCGTCCCGTCGTAGACTTGGACGCGAACGTTCTCGGTGTAGAAGTTATTGGCTGCGTGGAAGAAAACTCTATTGATATCGGCTAGATCAACTTCAAACCAATCCGAACTTAGCACTTGGCTTCCGTCGACAAAGAAACTGCCGCCCAGATTCAAGGCACCGTTGACGTCCATAAATCGAAATCTGGAAAATACATCTCCATCGGCATCAGACGCCGTGAAAAGACTGGTGGCCAGCACCTGATCTCCAAAATTTAACTTTTTGTCACCAGACGAAACCACTGGTTTTGCACACATCCCAAGAGCCTTCCTGTTCCAAGATTGCTAAGCCAGACCGCGAACGCGGCCTACCTCTCTGTTTACCGAAAACAGCCTTGACCTGACTAATCATGCCGGACCAACTGCTTAACGATTGCTGTATTCTCTTCTCGAATTTCCAAAATCAAAAGCGATTCAAGACATTCAACCGTCCCACTGGCAACCATGTCGAAGTCACAATCGATCGTTCGAAATCGTTCACCACTTTAATATCACCACTGAATTGGACTTTGCCTCATCTCTTCCAGTGGTCTACTGACGACCTGCCACCCTTTGCCAAAATTCCATCCGATTCTAACAATCCCAACCTGCCGGCACCTCTGATCCAAGATCAAACAGGCCTGCTAGTTCAATTGCAGATCGCAATGCAACTTTCCCGCCTCGCACACTCAAAGCCAGTCATCATACGCCCAGTGAATGCACACCAGACGAATGCGATGGTTAACTTTAACCATGTTAGCGATAATTAAGGTCGCGGAATCCCTTCCGATTGTAATCACTAGTTTGAGTCAATCCAATATTGCGTTTGCCAGTGTTTCCAAGAAAAAGCGACTATTCCAATCGATACAACCGGCTTCCCAACAGCCTAGACTCCCCGCCGCAAAATGGGATCCAACGTCAGAATCCGTGGGCGACCACCAAGTTTTTCTCCAGGGTGGACAAGACAGATTGCCCGAATCAGAAGTCGTGCAATCCAGCCAATAGAGCTTCGATAACAAAATCCCACAAGCGACGCAATCCACCAGCAGCAAAGCACTTAAGGGCTCACCAATGCCTTCAGAAAGAGGCAAAAGCGACTGCCTACCAAGCCGCCTCCAAGGCTGGAACGGTGGGAAAATTCACACTCGGCCAAACCCGTTTCAGCCACCGGCGACCACTCCAAGCGCCATTCTCATCCGCTGACTTCGTCACACCCGCCTGCCCAAAAAACGGTCTGCAACAACATTAAGCTGGCGTTTAAAAATCTATGAAAACAATTCATATCCGTCGCACCCATTCGACGGACACGCAAATAAAACAGGTTTCAGAAATGGAATAATGACCTCGAAGTCAGATCCTTCAACTTATGGGCGAACTCCATTTCCACCCAAATTCGATGCAAGATAAACTCTCTAAGACCACCCCAACACCAATCGGCGAACGGTCGACCATCAACCGGCTATCCCAGAATCGCGAGACCTATGCCCATAGAACGGGCGCAAGTTTGTTCAGGCCGATTGACCTGATTGGAATGCTGGTTGCTCTGTGCAAAAATCAATGGCATTCAATCGGAATCGCATCGATTGCAAATCGGACTCTTGTTCGGAAGGAACCGCCACTCACCTGAACGCCGGCGCAAAAAAGACTTTCGTACTTGATACCAATGTTGTTCTTGATGATGCCAAGAACATTGAACAATTCGACGAACACGACATTGTAATTCCGATCACCGTCATCCAAGAACTGGATCGATTTAAACGCGGCAATGAGGATCTAAACTTCCAGGCAAGACAGTTCTTGCGCAGGCTTGATGAATTGACGGGCGCAATCTTGAATTCCAAAGGCGTCTGGCTGGGCGAAAACCAAGGAAGCATCCGAGTCGTGCTGGGTGGTGAACTGGAAGAACCTTTGAAGTTGGCCTTGATTCAAAATTCACCCGACCATCGCATTCGTTACACCGCTGTTCGACTTAAAAAATGGCTTCCCGATCAACAAGTCGTTTTAGTTTCCAAGGATACCAATCTAAGGCTGAAAGCAAAATCAGTGGGCGTGATCGCCGAAGACTGTGAAGCGGATAAGCTTCAAAGCTTTGACGAATTGCACTCGGGTAAGCGATCGGTTCTTGAACTTAGCACCCAAGACATCGATCATTTCTTCACAGCCAACGGCGTCGTCACGGCGGAATCGCTCTCGGGGATCGAATCGCCTGTCGCGAACAAAAGGTTCGTCATCCGCAGTGGCACCAAGTCGGTTTTAGCTTAATATTCGGCAGTCCAACACGCCTTCATTCCAGTCGCCCAACAAATCGCCTATGGAATCTAGCCCAGGAATTCCGAGCAAGCGTTCGCGATTCATGCCTCTATGAATGACGATGTGCGTCTGGTGACTTTGACCGGGAAAGCCGGCACGGGAAAAACGCTGTTAGCGCTGGCAACCGCTTTGAAACAACGATCCAAGTTTAAACAAATTCTGTTGGTGCGCCCGATCGTTCCTCTGTGCAATCCAGACTTAGGATTCTTGCCAGGTGATATCACGGACAAGTGGGATCCCTACATGCAGCCGTTGTTCGATAACTTGAATGTGATTCGGCATCAGTTTAAGGAATCCGATCCGCAAGCGATCAAGATTCGAGAATTGTTGAATGACGAAAAATTGTTGATTACGCCGCTATCTCATATTTGCGGCCGAAGCCTGCAACGCATGTTCTTTATCATTGACGAAGCCCGGAACTTGACGCCGCTTGAAGTCAAAACCATTTTCACTCGTGCCGCCCAAGGGACCAAGATCGTCTTCAGGGGCGACTTGCACAAAATCGACCAGCCTTACCTGGACGCATTGTCCAATGGATTAAGCCACTTGGTGAACCGAATGAAAGGTCAAGCGTTATAAGCCCAGATTAATCTGGGAAAGGGTGAACTATCGCAACTGGCGGACTTAGCGACGGACTTGCTGTGATGTGATTGGATACGACCCAATCGACCGCCCCAGCAGCTGCGGTAGAACACTGTCCCGAACACAAACGCTAGCATCGCGAATATCAATCGGCGGCCTGGATCCAGTCGGGGAACCGTAGCCGAGAGATCGTTGGGGCCGACTTTTCGATTCCTCTTTACCCGATCGCTGGTCCGTGGGAACATGTGCCAAATCCCTTTGGGGAAGGCAGACGATGGCCGAGTGTTCCAAGCTGACGATTGGCGACTTTGGCAATCAATTTCGCTAGGTAATCCTTTGCTCTGCAATCCTTAGCAACCAACGGTGCTAAACCGTTGCAAATCGTCGTACTCAAACTACCCTCCCAAACTTGAGCAAACCCCTAAACGCAAGCGGCCCATTTGCTTTGCGTGAAACATTCGACCAACGCCGCGTTCCATTGCAAGGAAGCAATCGCATGAAGATGGAATCAATGAAACATTTGACCTTCGCTGGCGTATGTTCGCAACGATTAACTTGGCTGAACCACTATTTGGTTTACTTGGTGGTACGTTTCGCTTTCTGCATCATTCAAGCGATACCGATCCGTTGGTGCGAACGATTTGCCAATACCATGGCGGTTCTATTGAACGATTGGATTCCCTTTCGTCGTAAGGTAATTCATGACAATTTGATACACGTATTCCCAGATCATTCGGATCAGCAGATTCTAGACATTTCGCGTCAAATGTGGAGTCACCTGATTTTAATGGCTTGCGAAGTCGCTCACGCACCTAGGTCGATTCACGAAACCAATTGGCGGGCGTACTTTTCAATCGAAAACCGGAAAGCGATTGTGGGTGCGATGCTCGATAGGCGACCGGTCGTGCTCGTTGCCGGCCACTTTGGCAATTTTGAACTGGGCGGTTTCATTTCCGGCTTGCTTGGCGTTCCGACCTATACGGTGGCGCGTGAATTAGACAATCCTTTTCTTCATCGATTCATGAATGAATTCCGCCAGCGGAGCGGCCAGTTCATTTTGCCTAAAGACGGCAGTGGCGACCTTGTTGAAGTGGCCTTGCAGCAAGGTCACACCATGACGTTGCTGGGCGACCAGTACGCCGGCGACAAGGGCGTTTGGGTGAATTTTCTGGGACGCCAAGCTTCTTGCCATAAGGCATTAGCGCTTTTCACGTTGACCAGTGGGGCCCCCATGGTTGTGGTGGCGACTCGGCGTACCTCGGGGCCCATGAAATTCGCAATCGACTTCGGCGGAACGGCTGACCCGCTTTGTTTGGCCTCCGATCAACAATCTGTCAAAGGCCTGACCGAATGGTACAACAGTCGGATGGCTGAGCAAATTATGGCATCGCCAGGGCAATATTGGTGGGTGCACCGAAGATGGAAACCAAAACAAAAGAAGGCCAAACCCATCCCGAAACAAATAGAAGCGTCGAAAACCGCACCTGCACTGCCATACTCCAATGGTACTCCGCAATCTTCAATCGCCGGCGCAGCCTAGTTACGCGACCCTCCGCCGCGGCGTTCCCAAAATTCGTGCTTCCCTTAGCGACAACCACCGCGAATTTCTATATGATCAAAGTGGGTAAACGATAACCAAGCGGGCGGTGGCTGGAAACCTGAATTTAGCCACAATTCAGGCCATGGTTTTTTCGACTACGCTCGAAAAAAAATTTAGCGTGGACGAAGTATTGGCAGCGTATTGCAAAGGGTTCACCCGTTGGTTTTGGCCGTCTGGCATTTTGTTTCTGTTGATTTACAGAATCGTGCCGTGATTTACAGAATCGTACTGCAGCGGTGGTCGCAAGGGCTACTGCTGGGATTACAACTGATTGGCCCGGAGGCCGATCTATTTAGATTCAATCGTTGAAGTGGTCACTTGCGAGCTTCAGCCGAACGACAAACCATTTTCCATCTATGCATTTTCGACCATTTCAGAACTCTGACTCAGCGGCTTTGTGCGAAATATGGCGTGCGCACGCCACTATGCGCGGCAAGTTCCAGGGGATCAGGCCGGCGATATGGGAACAAATGGTCTTCAGCAAGCCCTACTTTGATCCTCAGGGATTGATCTTGGCTTTTGACCAACAGCAGCCACTGGGTTTCGTTCACGCCAGTTTTGGACGCAGTGAAAACGAGCAAGGTTTGGACCGAACCAAGGGAATCATTTCTCAATTAATGGTTCTCGAATCCGAACAGTCCGAAGGGATTGCTGCCGGCCTATTGCAACAGGCCGAAATCTACTTCCAAAAACATCACGTCAAATCAATTGTGGTCGGGGGGCACTTTCCGTCGGCGCCTTTCTATCTTGGACTTTACGGTGGCTCGCGTGCGGTGGGTATTTTGACCGAAGACCAACGATCAAAAGACTGGTTTGTCGCCGCAAATTATGTGGAAGAGGATCAAATCTTGGTTCGGCATTGGCATTTGAATGACTTTCGCCCACTGATCGATCGCCAGCAAATGATGATCGGCCGATCCTTTATCATCGAAGCACAACTAGATCCCGTTCCAACAAAGTGGTGTGACGCTTGCAATTTTGGTATGTCGTCGCGCACGGGTTTCACATTGAAAGACCGCAAAACATCGCAACCCGTGGGTACCCTTGTCTATTGGGATATGGAACCATTGGTCAAAAACTGGGGTGTAAACGGCATGGGGCTTGTCGAATTATGGGTGCAACCCGAGCTTCGGCAAAAGGGCGTGGCGAAATACATGGTAGGCGAGAGCCTGCGTCAATTGAAACAGCATGGCGTCGCTTTGGTTGAAATTCAACACCTGGAAAAGGATCCCGCGATGACCTCACTTTGCAACCGCCTGGGATTTCAGACGATCGACGCCGTATCTACCTTCGTGAAATTGATTTGACTTGGGCGGACGAGGATTTTGGGCTTTGCCCAGAAAGTTCCGCCACTTCGGTAAAGCCCGGGCCACCAATGGCCGTCAAAACACGAATCAGAGGAAACCGACGCTCGGGCAGCAAATCGCTGGGATCACCTTTCGGGGTTTGGATTCACGTTGATCCGCCAAATTGACAATCAAAACATGGGCAGGTGATTTCGCACTGAAAATCTGTGGTTTCCGACTATCTTACCCTTCCGGCTTGTTGGATCTTGCAACTTCGCAATAATAAGCAGCTAATGTCTGGTAGTGGACGGTAGCATTGGCGAAACTTCTTTGCCTTTGAACTTACCTGCATGATTCTTGCGTTGAGGAACCTATGAACGAAAAGCAATCATCTAATTCCAACATGATTGAGGTACAATCATTGAACATGTATTACGGTGGTTTTGCCGCCGTGAAAGATGTATCTTTTCAAGTGCCAGCCAATCAGGTTTGTGCTTTCCTGGGCCCCAACGGTGCGGGCAAATCGACAACGATGAAGATCATCACCGGCTATTTGGCACCCACTTCGGGGACGGTCAAAATTGCGGGAATGGAAATCGATGACGACCGAGTGGCGGCGGCTCAAAAGATTGGCTACTTGCCCGAAAACGGTCCGCTGTACGATGAAATGACACCGGCCAGCAGTTTAAAATATTTTGGCAAAGTGCGGGGCCTAAGCGGCGCAAAGCTTAAAGACCGCTTGGACTTTGTGACCCAAATGTGCGACTTGAAGAGCGTTTGGCATAAATCAATCAGCCAACTTTCGCGCGGCTTCCGACAGCGGGTCGGTATGGCTCAGGCGTTGCTGCATGACCCCGACATTTTGATCTTGGATGAACCTACCAGCGGTTTAGACCCTAACCAGTTGGTCGGTGTGCGAAAGCTAATTACCGACTTAGGTAAGTCCAAAACGGTTCTTCTCTCAACGCATATTCTACAAGAAGTTGAAGCCATTTGTTCCCGGGTGATCTTGATCAATGAAGGAAAGATCGTCTTCGATGGACCCCGTGACGAAATGGGATCCAGCGATCGCTTGGAAAACAGTTTTCAGCACTTAACTGGATTCGCGGTCAAAGGTTAGTTGCTGGGCTAACGGTCAGTCTGGGGGGAAATGGCGAACGGAAACTTGCGTCGGTTGATCGCAGGTTGTTGACCGCTGGCTAGGGTGCCCGCCCAGCCTAGTTTCCAGAGAGACGACCGTTTCCCATAAACATTGCAATCGGTCCAGCGGCAACCTTTTTTTAAGTGCTTTTGATCGTCGCAAGTTTTAATCCATTAACATTGCAATCCAATTGGGATCGTTGACGTTTTAAATGGATCAGAGGTAACTGGCGAATATGGTCCATTGGCGGTTACCGGAAAAAACGGATTGGGACTGAAGTTTAACTTGGCGATGAAGTTGATATTTTTTGATTCAGACGTTCGGCAGCAGTGAGTGTCGGGGTGGCAGTATTGTCGTATCCCATCCAATGCGATTATCGTTTGGGTTACGGGAATTTTGATGGTTCAAGTGTTTCGAGAATAGGCTCAGGAGAGTAATAAACGATGGTTCGCTTGCATGTAATTTCTGGAATTTTCTGGAGAAACGTAAAGAGTTACTTTTCGGGAGTGCTTGGCTACCTGATCATTGTCGCGTTTGTCACCATCTGCGCAATTTTGGCGTTTAGCCAAACGTTCTTTGCCAACAATTATGCGTCATTGGACGAACTAAGTAAGGTTTATGGGTGGTTGTTACTGTTCCTGATCCCCGCAATCACCATGGGTGCTTGGTCGGAGGAACACAGGTCAGGCACCGACGTTTTACTGTTCACCTTACCCGCCAACACTTGGGAAATTTTGCTCGGCAAGTACTTCGCGGTTTGCGCGGTGTACACGATTGCTTTGCTTTTCTCCGTGACACAATTGTTTGCCTTGTACTTGCTTGGCGATCCCGATTGGAGTGTCGTGCTGAGCACCTACTACGGTTTTTGGATTGCAGGGTTAGCTTTATTAAGCGTCGGTTTGTTCGCTTCTTCGTTGACTCATGATTCTGCCGTAGCATTCGTACTGGGCATGTTGCTTTGCGCTATCCCGGTGTTAGGAAACTACTTCATTCAAGGCCAGCAGTGGTTAGATTCACTGACCATCCAATCGCATCTGGACCAGTTTTCCAGCGGCGTAATCTCGCTTAGCAGTATCTTCTATTTTGGCAGCATCAAGCTGCTGTTCCTTTATCTGAACCATGTTGTTATTTCCAAGCGACTCTGGGTGCGTTACGGCGACCAATTCATGACCACCAACTACGTGGCGCGGTCCATTTCGCTGTGTGCGTTCCTTGCCGCAGGTTACTTTCTGTTGGATCGGATTAGCGGCAACTTTCCAACATATTTGGATCTGACCGCTGAAAATCTTTATACACTCGATAAAACAACCACCCAGGCTATTGCGGTTGCTGCCAAAAACAATACCAAGGTGACTATCGAAGCCTATGTCAGCGAAGAGGTTCCGGCAGATTACGTTCCGGTTAAAAAGCAAATGCTGACTTTGTTGTCGCAGTACGATCGTTTGGGCGGTGGAAACATCGTGCTAAAAAATGTCAGCGTACGTCCAACCAGCGAAGAGGCGACTCAGGCACAGGCAGTTGGCATCGAACCGGTTGTTTCCCAAACGATCGTTGGTGGCAAGAATGTGGAACAGGAGGTTTTCCTTGGGGCGGTCATCAAGACGGCTAATGGCGAATCCGTTTTGCCGATGTTCAATGGCAAAGATTCGATCGAATATGAAATCACCCGTGCGATCGCTGCCCTCTCGGAAAAAGAGACAAAGTTGACGCTGGGCGTTTTGGAAACGGACCTGCATTTTGCCGGCCTGGACATTCAAGGTCAAGTTTATGATCTAAGTTTTGGCAAGGCCAAAAAGCAATTAGAGAAGTTCTACAAACTGCGACGGGTCAATTATCTGTTGCTCAAAGACTATACCGACTGGTTGCAATCAAGCCTGACCGATGCCCAGAAAGCTAACTTGGGAATCCTTCCTGTTGAAATTTCCGCTGAACGGAAGAAACTGCTGGAAAAAACCAAACTGCCTGACGTTCTCATGGTGGCAGGCGTTTCCAGCCTAGACCAACCTACGATGGACCAGTTGGTAAACTATATTAAATTTGGAAAAGCGGTCCTGTTGATGGATGACCCGGTGCCGTTTATGTGGCCCACATACATCTCGGCAGGCCAACTGGGATTAACCCGAGGCCCAGGGCAACCGCGTATCAGCCCGCAAGCACCGTTCTCCGCTTTGAATGCCTATCCGGGGCTCAAGTCTTCACTAAATTCGCTTGAACAAGCGTTAGGAATTGACTGGAACCCAACGCGAATCGTAAGGAATTCGACTTCGGAACCTGATTCGTTTGTCTTCCCAATGTTGCAGATGCCTATGTCGGATTCGACCGCATGGCCCGAAGGATATGGTGGTCGGCAAAACGCATTGGTCTTCTTCCGAAATTCGCACGACTCGGCAGCATTCAACCCAGAAAATCCGGCATCTGCCGGATTGCGTGAAGTGTTGATGATGTACTGCGGGACTTTTGGAAAGTCGGTTAATAGTCCTTTTGATTCCAACCGCTGGTTTCCACTCATGTTGAATCTGCCGAGTTAGATTACGACCAGTATTCACAGAATGCCCAAACATTGATTCCTTCTTGGGACCCTGACTTGAATCGACAAGTGGTTCGCAAGCAGGATCAAACCAACCAATATACAGGAATGCCTGAACGCGTTCTTAAAAGTTCTGCAGGTCCGGTATCCCAAGAAGCCGCCAGTCATGTTGTGGCCGCAATAATTTCGGGGGACGATTCCCAGCCTAGGAATGTAATTGTGATCGCCGACACCGACTTCGTAACGGATTTGGCCTTTGAATGTGATGAATCACTGAAAACCGGTTTGGACAATTTGCAGTTGCTACAGAATTCGATCGAGACCTTGGCAAGCGAAGACGCATTTATCCAACTACGAAGCCGTCGGCCCCAGTTGCGACCGCTCGTCAAGATCGACAACGTCAAACGGGCGGCCAGACGCGAACGTTTGACAGAACAAGCGATGTTGGAAGACGATCTGCAGATTCGGTTGGCCGACGCCCAGGCAAAATTGAACGAAAAGACCAAGCAACTTCAGGAGAATAAAGATCTGTCGTTTATGCAGCGTTTGCAACTGACGGCAACCGCCGCCTCCGAGGAGCAAAAACGGTTTAATCGCGAACAGGATAAACTGGATAAAGAATTTACGAAGCAGATTAACAAACTGGAAGTCGCTGAGAAGGTCACTATCGAATCCCAAGAGAATTGGACTCGGTTGTTCGCGGTCTTGCTTCCTCCATTGCCTGCTTTGGCGATCGGTATCGGTGTTGTATTGGTAAGGCTGTCACGCCAAGCGAAAGCCAGGCGGTAAATTGGATCGACTGCAAAGTGTTCACGTGGGTGGGCAGCAGCCGTTTCTTATTTTCTAACGTACGTTTTTTCATTCTTACTTGGATCCTCCGTTCTGTAGAACGAATCGATAGGTGTTTTCCGATGAAAAATAATCCGCAAAGCGAATTTTCAAAGACAATTTTTGCGCTGATCCTTTCGGGCGCAATGGTGGGTGTCACCTGTGGTGTTTACTACGCGACAGGTCCTTCAACGCCAAATCAGTATGCGAAGGTAGGGCAGCAATTTTTCGAGAAATTCGAAGGCAGTGACCAGATTGCTGAAATGGATCTTATCGCTTTAGATGTCGATGGAAAGTTGCAGTCATTTAGCCTGAAAAAAGCGGCAAATCTATGGACCATCCCAAGCCACTATAACTATCCCGCCGAAGCAGGGCAGCGTTTAAGTCAGACCGCAACAGAACTGATCGGTTTGAATCGAACGCGATTGGCCAGTGCTGAAAGAGAAGCACAACCACGGCTTGGCGTCTTGGATCCAACCACCGATCAAGGGAAGGAATCGCCCGAAGATGCAGGGAAGCTGATTCGATTCACCGATTCCAATGATGAACTTGTCTTCGCTTTGATCATCGGCAAACCATTGGAAGCCACCGATCAACAGCCGGACGTTTTATCGGGAATTAGTAAACCTGACGAAAAACTGTACCACGTGCGGATTCCCTCCGAAACCGAAACGTATGTTGCGAAACTTGACTTAGACATTTCCACGAAGTTTTCCGATTGGATCAACAAGGACCTGTTAGAACTGACCAGTGCCAGCTTGCGAAAATTGAACGTTGACAACTACCGCTTAGAATCGCGGCAAGTGCTGACGCCGTCGGGAATTGCTATCCAAAAATCGTTAGTGCCCGGTGAAGAATTGGAACTGGCGAAGTCTTCGGATAGGGGCCAATGGGAAATTGCCAATCTGGATGCCGAAAAAGAAGAAGTCGATACCGACAAAATCAACCAATTGGTTGGCACCATCGAAAAGATTGAACTCGCGGGTGTTCGACCGCGATTCCAGTATGACGGCAAGTCGGTATTGGATGCGAATTTTGACATCCAAGTCCCTGAATCGCTGGCAAATAACCCGGAAGCACAGCAAGCTGTGTTTAGTGACCTACAAGACGATCTTTCCAGCCGTGGTTTCGCATTGGCACAGAACCCCGAAAATCAAAAGATAATGCTGGTTTCTGATTATGGTGAAATGTCAGCAACCACGGCCGAAGGCTTGACTTACACTTTGTACTACGGAGCCCAGATTTCCGGCAGTGAACAAGCCATCGAAATCGGTTCACCCGACCAGGACGCCTCCACCAAAGATAAGGCAAGCGATACTGGGGAAAAAGATTATGTTGGCACTCAAGCCGATCCAAGCGAAGCGACCGGCGGCGAAGGAAATGATGCGGATCAAAAGAAATTGGATCCAACGCTGGAGAACAAGAGTCGCTTTTTGTTAGTAAAAGTTGAATTCAATTCGGAATTAGTCGAGGGCAAACCGGTTGAACCTATGGCTCCCGAAAGAATGCAACTGCCGGTTGGGTTTGGTGAGCCTGAAAACTCAGGCGGTATGCCAACCCCCGAATTTGACATTCCGCCGGGACCCAGTTTACCGGGACCCAGCTTACCGGGACCCAGCTTACCGGAGTCCAGCTTACCGGAGTCCAGCTTACCGGAGTCCAGCTTACCGGAGTCCAGCTTACCGGAGTCCAGCTTACCGGGAACCGATTCGCCGGC
>JBDNHU010000569.1:0-5473 GCA_041688615.1 Mariniblastus sp.
GAACGTGGTAATTGTGCTAGGCATCAACATGATCAAAAGGCCCCACAATGCCCAGGGAGCACATAGTAAGTAAGTTGGGTAGAACGGGATCAGCGCCCACGCACAGATCAGGCAGACGAAGATGTAGCTTTTTAGTTCGTCTAGTTTTCCAGCGGCAACGAAAAGTGTAATTGAAAACGGGACAATCCAGCCCGACCAACCATTGGTGAAGGCACTGGAAAATGGGTTGGCAACTAATTCAATCGATTGTAACCACATCACCGTTGGAAATAGAAACGATTGCTGGTGCTGTTCTAAATTTTCGACTAGGGCATCATGAATGATTCTTCGCAGGCTGCCACCCAGCATGACGAAATTCAAGACGCCGCACGTGATGAACCAAAATCGAACACTGGAAAATCGCGAACTTATCTTGATTGGGTTGATCTTGCCAACTTGAGGCTGCCAGTGACGAATCCAGTTGAAATTATCTAGAATATTCGTCCAGGTACTTGTGTCATTGGCGGTGTTGATCGGTGCAGGTTTTAGAGACGGAGTGGGCATCGCTTGGTTCGTATTCCCTGCGATTGCCGCGGTTGCGAAAATTGTCAGAAGTGCCGCCTGATCGCGGTGAATCTTCTGGACATTGATTTTGAAGTTGCCGCTATTGCTGTTGGGGACTTCGCTACACGCTGAGAGACTGTTGGTCTGCACAAGGATCCGGTCCGAGAAAATTCCCTTTTTGTGCTCCAGGGCCGCCACGGCTTCTAAAGGGATTTGAATCTTCTTGCTTTTGGATTTAATCGTCCGTAGAACTACATCACATATTTCGAATTCAATTTCTAAACCGTAATTGTCTAGCGTCATGATGCCGTGTGCCATGGCAAAGCCCCCGTAAACTTGATCAATGGTAAACGGTACTGAAATTCGTGATTGTGCATTGGCCAAGTGTGTGGGGGCTGAGGGCGGACTAGCGGCCTGACCCAACGGGCGATTAAACGCGTCCGCCATCGGCTGTTGATTGCAAACCGGTTCAGCCGACAGTTGCGGCGTGCCTGCTGGGTTGATGCCGGGCGTTCGTCGGTGTAGGTCGTGAGCGGCGACCTTCATCGATCGATCGCTAGAAGCGTTCAGGGGATTTCGATTCAAGGTATCGGATATCAATTGAACACCACTTTGGGAGGCGATTTGCATCGAAGTGGGAAGCCCTGCCATGGATGTGTTTTGCACTGCAGACTTCACGTCGCTGGCGTTTTGGTAGCGTCGATCGGGTTCTTTTTCTAGCGTGCGTAAAACGATATCGTCCAGTTTAGAATCACATTTCCCTTTTTCGCTGGGTACCGCGAAGCGGCCGATTGGAAGTTCTCCGGTCAGTAATTCATAGAACACGACACCCAACGAATAAATGTCGGCTCGATGGTCGATGTTTGCTCGCCCTTCGATCTGTTCAGGAGCCATGTAGTTTAAAGTGCCAAGCACTTGCTGTGTCCCTGTTAGCGGGTAATCATCAGCATTGGGTTGTAGCAATTTGGCCAGTCCGAAATCCGCAATCTTTACTCGACCTTTTTTGTCGATCAGAATATTCTCTGGTTTGATATCACGATGAACCACGCCTTCGTCGTGGGCATACTGAAGGGCGTCGCAAATCTGAGGCACGATCGCCAGGGCTTCGCTGGCGGTCAACTTTCCTTCTACGATGGCGTCGCGAAGATTGATGCCGTCCACATACTCCATCAAAAGGTAATGCATTTGAGCGGTTTGCCCGAACTCGAAAACCATCACAATATTGGGATGTGCCAGGCGTGCCAGTGTTTTGGCCTCTCGCATAAAACGTTGCGCGAACGCCTGGTCTTGACTTAAGCGAGGCGACAAAATTTTCAGGGCAACGTTGCGGTCCAAACTGATTTGACGGGCTTGATAAACCGCTCCCATGCCGCCGTAGCCGATCAGGTGTTGAATTTCAAGGTTCGGGAATTTGCCAATCAATTGATCCACGTCAGGAATTTGGTATTTCGCTTTGGAACGCACAAACTGGGCGGAAGCGGAATTCGATCCGGCCTGTGTCGCCTGTTGGTCGGACATACCCAACCCCAAAAGGCAAGTTGGGCACACCCCTTGGTCGCCAAATGGGCCGTTGGCGGCGGCGGAAATGGGGGCTCCACATTGTTGGCAAGTTTGCTGCGTATTCATCAAGCGGACCTATGGTTTTGATTCAAGGGGAAGCGGTTCTATGCTTAGTTAACCGATCGATGAATAAAGGTTACAGGTGAACCAGAAATAAATAGGGGAATTCAGAAATCGACGGGCGGCAGCCCCGTTTTTGGTTGGAAACACCAGTTTTCGAGGCTAATTTTGGGAAAGAGCCTGGAATAGCCGCTTCAATTCGTCATCAACTTCTTCGGTTTTTTCGACGGTTTTAGCAATTTGCAGCCGCAACTGTTGACCGTAACGTTGCCGCAGGCGGTGAATGGCGACCTTGATGGCTCCGACCTGCATTCCCAACTGCTGGGCGATCTGGGCGTAAGGAACGTCATGGCTGGGGCTAAGGAAAGGCTTAATGGCCTGAAATTGGTCCTCTTTGCCGGTCTCTAGGTACTGCAACCGCAAGCCGTTCATGGCTAATGCTAACAATTGCATCGCCCATTGTCGTTCAAAGACCTTGTCCGCGGTCAAATCGGAGGAAGGTTCGGCCTGGAATCGGCGATCGGCGTCGGAGAAGTCGAGGCTTAGGATGGTCTGCCCACTGCCCCGTTTCTGAGTCTGTTGAGATCGCCATTGATTCGACACAAAGTTACTGACGGCGGCCAGAAGAAAAGATCGAAAACGGCCCCGTTGTTGATCGGCAGCGTCCAGGATGCGACGTTCCAGAAGTTCGGCAAAGAAAGCCTGGGTCAGGTCTTCGGCCTCGGATTTATCGTTCCCCAACCTGCGAACGTAGGCATACAGCGGATACCAATACGCTTCACACAACTGTGCCAGCGCATCAGAATTGGCCGACTGTTCATCTTTCCCAGTGGCCTGCAAAACCAGGCTCCACGACGTTGTGGCAAAACGCCGCTGACCGTCTGGTGTATCTGACTGGGAACTGGTGGGTGGCATAAGTTTTAACCGAAAGCGATCGAATGAAGCGGTCTGGACAAGGGTTGCGTCCCATTGTTTCCCACTTGGACTTACGGCACAAGATTATCACGAGACTTATTGAATCTTAGACGCCACTCTGGTCGTTGCCCTTTCTGGGTTGGCAGGCAATTTGTTATTCATGGGCTGTTGAGCCCGCCGGCGTGGCGATTGGTTAGAGATTGACTTTTATTGGAAAATTCCCGTTGGCCTGATTCAGGGTTCCAAAAGTGGTGATGATCGTTCAATGCCAGCGCTCAGCGATTTGGCACGTGAATTAGCCGGTCAGGCAATCGCCCACCGTCGTCTTCCCGGATTCGATCGATTCGAACGACGTTGCAATTCAATGCTGCTGCCGTTCAACCGCTTGTTGGGAAGCTGCTTCAGCAAAAACGATTCGTACAGGAAATGCTTCAAAAACGGACCCAGCAGGCCGACGCGTTGGATGAAATTGGGGGCAGCAAAAGAAATTCTATTCTGGCCTTGGCTGACCTTGGCTGGCACGACCGAGAAAATAGAAGTTCAGCTAGTCTGCTACAGATGTGCTGGCAATAGCTTACGGCCTAGTGCTGGATCGCCGTTGGTTTTGAACTTCCTAAATGCACCGTTGGGCTTGGACTCGCGGTGCCGGTTAACTGCTTGGTAAGTCGCAACATTTCGTCGCTGGATTTCGCCTCATTCTTGCGTTGGTTCGTCTTGCTGCTGGTACTCAGGTGCTGCGGAATTCGACTTGGCTGGCCGCGATGAATGATTTGCAAGCCACCTAGTTGAAATGCGTAAAGGCCACGTCGACCAAACTGGATGGTTGCTTTATAATTCTTTACCACTGGGGACGGGCCTTGGTTTGGCTCGGATTCTAAAGCTAGTTCTAACTTATTCGAATCCCTGAAAACGAAAACGTTGCTGGGCGCGAGATCAACCATGTCAAATACTCATCGAATCTTAATCGCCGACGATAATCAAGCCAACTGTGAACTGCTTGAGGCGTATTTGGCCGGTTTGGCTTGCGAAATTGAAATCGCCGAAGATGGGCAAGAGACCTTGGACAAGGTTGTTTCGTTCAAGCCTGACTTGATCTTGCTAGATGTGATGATGCCTAAATTCAGCGGCTATGAAATCTGCAAAAAGTTGAAATCCGATGCGCAGACCAGATCGATTATGATCTTGATGGTCACTGCGTTGAATGAATTGGGTGACATCCAACGCGCGGTTGATGTTGGCACGAACGATTTCTTATCGAAGCCGGTCAACCGAATCGAACTTCTGAAACGTGTTGAGAACATGCTGCAGCTGAAGAATGTCAGCGACGAAAACGAACGCCTACGACAATACATCGAAAAGATGGAAACTCGCTAAGATTTGGTTCAGGGCGGTTGGATTCAAATTGCAAGTGAGGCTACTTGCTGCGCCACACACAGTCCTGACTACCGCGTTGCAAGCCCTGACTACTTAGTTGCAAGCCCTGACTACTTAGTTGCAAGCCCTGCCTACTGCCCCTGCAAGATTTTTTATTGCGGCGCTGTCAGGTCGTGTTTGCTTATCGGGCTGGCTGGTGGCGTTGGGTTTTGGAAGTTGGCAGTGCTTATTCTAGCTTTTGGACTCGTTCCACGGTGACATGCGGCAATTTTAATTGGCTGTGAAAGCCTTGGGCACCAATGACCCCGACCTTTAGGTCAAGGTACTGGTGCAGGTTAACGCCTGGTTGTCCTGAGACGTGGCACAGAGACTTTCCGTTAATATCTTGCAGCACAAACGCGTTGGGTTGTTTGCCACGTTGCAACACCAGTTCCTTTAAATATCCGACCGCATCGTATGGATTTTCAACCAGACCCGTGACTGGTTGCACAGGATTGTTTGCGGGTGCAGCGCCATAAACGAATCCGTTTGCTGAAGCGAATCGACTGTTGCCAACCCCAGCGGTCAAATCGTTAGCCCCTGGTTGGGTCCTTTGCAATTGTAAGAATCCTTGGATTCGTTGTTGCAATTCAACGGTCACTTGCTGTTGCGGGCGTGACGGAGCGAACTGGCGTAGGACTTCTGCCTGTTGCAAAAGGTTCGCTAAATTCCACTGCTGCACCGGTTTCTGGACCTCTTGGCTTAACAGACTATTGACCAAGTTGAATTGTTGATTCCAATCGTTGCCTGGGAACATCGTCTGGAACGATTGCAGGTTTGACGATGGGTTCGGGTTCGGCGGATTGAATGGGTTGGGCGATACCAACCCTGAGGCTGTGTTGGGAGTAGGTGGATTTGAGTCAGCAGAAGTTTTTCCAATACTACTTTGTCTTAGTTGTAATAAGGCCTGGTCCCATTGTTGGGCAGCCGCTGGTTCTTGTGGCACGGTGGCAGGCATTGCATTAAAGCCATTGCCACTGCC
>JBDNHU010000570.1:0-1664 GCA_041688615.1 Mariniblastus sp.
ACCAATTCAAGAGAACTTTCGCGAAGGCTTCCCTAGTTTGAATTCCATGCCGATACCAAACCACAGCCATTTGCCTGTTCCGCAGGTGCGGGCTTGACCAGGTTGCACGTCCCATATTCGATGTGGCACTGAACACTTGGGAGTCATGAACTATCAAGCCGATCCTGAATACCCGAAGCAGCAGATCAACTTACGTTCAAACCAATCGTTCAAGTCGACCCTCGACTCAGCTTCGCAACTCCATCGAGACAGCAATCGGCGATCCGACTCAAAGCAGCCAGGCATGAGGTTAAAGGTTCAACTTCTTCATCGCTTCTTCCACCGCCGCCAGATGTTCCACCGTGTTGATGCTAAGGGCTTCCACGTCCTTCAAAATAGGCAATGCATCCACTGTTTCGCCTCGGTGAAGTAGCACCGAGGGATAGTCGGTCAGATAGAATTCGTTTTGCTTGTTCTTGTTGTCAATTTTGTGCAAAACTTCAAACAGCTTAGGGCCGTCAAACACATAAGTACTCATGTTGACTTCGGTAATTTTTCGCTGTTCGTCAGTCGCATCTTTTTCTTCAACGATTCCAACAAACTTGCCATCGTCGCGCACGATTCTCCCCAACCCCGTTGGATCGGGACTGTGAAGCGTTCCTAGCAAGCACGCCAACTTCGAAGAAACCATTTTATCCAGCAGGTGGGAAACCGAATCCGACTGCAGCATCGGTGAATCCCCAGCGACCACAACGACCGGACCGGTCTGCTGTTCCAAAGTCGGTTGGCAACACATCACTGCGTGTCCGGTGCCAAGCTGCTGGGTTTGTTCAATAAAGTCTAATTCGGGGTAATCTTTCAGAGCCTCGCGAACTAGTTCTTGGCGGTATCCGACCACGATCGTGATACGCCCCACGCCAGATTTACGTAAACTGTCCAAAACGTAGGTAATGATCGGACGACCGCACGCCGTCACCAAAACTTTGGGTAAATCGGATTTCATCCGAGTGCCCTTGCCGGCGGCCAAAACGATGGCCATCGGGCGGGATCGATTGCCACCGCCTTGATCGGTTAAAGCGTTCAGGTCGGCACAATGCGAACCCGAAACGCTGCTGGTGGAAGATGAATCAGCAGTCGAATCGTGGGCAGAAGATGAATCCATGAGCCTTTTTCTTCAGTATATATCCCTAAATTGACCAAAATTAGCCGTGTTTGAATTGTCTTTCATTCGCCCGAAAACAAAAGCCCACTTGGCAATTCCGACTCGTTTTTTAGGCGTATTTCCTGCAAAATTTAACTCAGCTTTACTCTGGGCCCCAATTGCGGCATAATTACGGGTCATCCATTGAGAGAGCCCTGACGGCGCGGCCTGCTTTAATTTAAGTAGGGCGTGCTTTTTTTGTTACCAATAGTGAAAAGGCGAGAGGGAACCAGCCATGGCTGAATATGTTCCAATGACTCAAGAGGCTTACGACAAACGTAAGGCGGAAATCGAAAAGCTTGAGAACGTTCAACTTCCTCAAATTGTGGAAGCGATTGCAGCGGCGCGCGAAGAAGGCGACTTGAAAGAGAACGCCGAATACCACGGGCAACGCGAAGCTCAAGGGATGTTGATGGCTCGCATCAATCAAATGAAAGGCCAATTGTCGTTGGCCAAGATCATCGACCCTTCAAATATCAAACGT
>JBDNHU010000571.1:0-4329 GCA_041688615.1 Mariniblastus sp.
GAGGATGTTATTTGCTCGGGCTTACCAACATTCTTTTGATGCGACACCGGAAGCGGCCTTAATCAAGGCGTTGGATGCGGCTGTGTACGATTGGTCAAGCGATGCTGAATTTGCATGCGATTATGAATTTCGTCAGTTCATTAGTTCCAGCGATTCGGGGAGCGAAACAACGTTAATTGCTGGAAGTCACATTGATATTGCGAAAGGCTTCTTCGCAAAACAAGGGAATAACTTAATTTTGAAGACGCAGTGTTTGTCGGAACCGGACTATAGTCCCGCTACACAGTCGGCCAGTTTTTTTTCCGAGACGGTCGCTGTTTTTAAAGACTTGGGATTCAGGTACACGCCTTTTCAGACGACTTCAAGCAACTACAAATTTGGAGGTCGACTTCAGGTCTTCAAACGTTCAGCCCAGTCGCGGTATTGCCATGGAGTGATTTCGTTGTGGTTCCCTTTTTACATTATGGGTGGCTCGGCCAAAGACCATTTCAGTGGCAATTTAAGAGACCAGATGAAAGTTGCGTTTGCCGGACAGGGGGAAGCGGTTATGGACTTGTCATTTCGTGATCAACAAGATAAGCCAATCGTAAATTATCGTTTCCAGAACTTCGATGGTGTCCCACTGCTAGTTTCGGAAATAACATCGAATTCAAAGATCCAAATTGGTGGGATGACGCAGATTGGAAAGACTTGGTTTCCCACTGAACTGAAGGCGGTGGACCAAATAGAACTCGAAAGCGGTGTCGGCTATATTCATCGTTCTTGGAAAGCGAATAATCTTCGCTTACCCATGGCAAATGATTTTTTGGTGGGCTTGAAGGAAGGGGTGATTGTAAGCGATTCCGCCAGTTTTGAAATGGTCGGAGAGTCTACGGTAGATTTGAAATCCATCGTATACGAAGCTGGAAATCGGATTGAAATTGTAGATCCGAAATCGTCCTTGAGCGAGAAGGATTTGTTTGAGCCTAAAGTTCAACAAAGTTGGTTGAATTTGTTAGGCGGTGGGCTGCTAATCGCCATCGGTTTTTTCTTTTTGGCTTGGTTCGGATTTGCAAAAAGGAGAAACTTTCTCAACGAACATGAGTCCACCAATGGCGGTCGGGTGCTTTTCTTACTCTGTACAATTGTCCCAATCTTTGGGGCTGGGTGCGATAATGTTAGCAACATTGGGCCGGGACGTCAGGATTTCAAGGTACCTCCGAAAAACGACTTTTCTGGCTTCGATTCGGTTGATCCAACAGTTTATGATTTTGGAGTTCAATTATTGAGTTTTGATGGTGAACCGAAAAACTGCGAAATTTCCAAAACGTTCCAATATACAAATAATTTCACTACTCCAGTTAAGTTAATTCCGGTTGGAACTACGTGCGGTTGTGCGAAAATAGAGATAGATTCATCAATCGTTCCGCCCGGTGGCACTAAAGATATTTTGGTGACCATTTCTCCCCCGCTACATCAAGGCCTGGTATTTCAAAAAGCGTTTGTACGTGTTGCCCAACTCGATAATTTCGAGAAAGTGAATGAATTAGCGTTTGAATTAGAGGGTCAAGTCTACCCGTCGATTGACTTTAACGGTGTGAGTAAAGTTCTTCTGGACGCAGAAGATGAGTTTGAGCTTGTCGTAAATTCATTTGGATTCAATTCAGCGCCGGATTTGACGTTCGAGCACCCGGCTTTTGTTTCGTTAGAATGGAGCAAGATAAACTTGTTAGAACGGATGGGTGCTAGTGTCGATTGCGAGTCTTACAAGTTGAAAATTCGGAAGTTGCGATCTCCAAGACTTGAGGAAGCACGTTGGTTGACAATCACAAATAGCCTTAAAGAAAAAAGATCAATGCCAGTGTTTGTCAATTCCCCAGTTCGTCTTTCGAAGGAGCAATTATTCTTTGAGCATGGAAATCAAGAATGGAAAGAAGTGGTGGTTCTTGGAATTGGCGTCGACGAAATGCCTCGGCTTGAATTTAACGCAGCACTTCTAAATGTAAAATTAAATAGAGACGAGAAAAATCGACCGCTATTATTGGTTCAACGAGCTCAAGGAGTTGGAAATGTATTTGCGACGGAAATCAAGATTTTTTCTCAAACTGATGAGGAAATGTGTAATTTACAAGTTGCTTCTTTTTAGTTTTTTGGTGTGCAATCATTGTTATGGACAATTGTCGTTCGTCGTGAAGGGCGACAACCGTCTTCCTGTATACGAAGCTAGGTTAGTGTTTTCTGACAAGGGGCAACTTTTTTGGATGCCTTTTCCTCGCGGAACCGATCCTTTAGTAAGTTTTGTTGCAGGCCAGTTAGATTCGGAAAATAACAAATTGGCCGAACGAGTGAAGCTATTGCTGGACCAGTCGATACAAGAGCGCGGCGAGGATGCGGTATGGGATCGTCAGAAAGCTGTAGAATCACTACAAGAATGGCTCGGGAAAAATGTATACATTGAACTAATCGGTCGGTATCCAAGATCTGTTATCAGTTTTTATGGCGTCTTACCAACCTGCCAATTTCAACTGACCGATTTTGCTGGAAAGCCTTTGATTCCAATTGAATGTTATTCAGAACTTCGGTGGATTGAAAGACGAAGTGAGGAATACCTGAAATCGTCGGAAACTTTTTACCAGCAAGCCCTGGATCAAGTTGTACAGATCTTGCAGGAAGAGGACGTTGCAGTCGGGCCCAAATTGGTTAATGCGATTGCGTTTTCAAGAACGCTTCATCCCCAAAAAGAATTGCTGTATCTTCAACTTACCACCACGCCTGAGAACTTGAAATGGCTTCAAGACAGCGATGAAGATTTCGCCTATCGATTAGGGAATTGCTATGTTTTACCTGAATTGCGGAAGCACACACTTTCGTTCAAGAGTTTAGACCAGGACGGATCGATTAACAGCGTTAACAGAACGCAATGGCTTGCGAATTCAATCGTGCGAAAAATTGAGTTGTTGGGAAATGAAGGCTTTGCAGATTTCTTGGAATTGTCGCCAGATCAGGAAGCCGAGGTCGGACAACTTGGTGAGGAAATACGAAATGAACGGCGTCGACTTTGGCGGACAATAGTGAACGCTCATTTTTCGCCTAACCCTGCCACAAAGGAAGATTTCGAACTGTATGATCGTCAGCAAGAAAAGTTTTGCGATCGCTTTTTGGAAGTGGCTAAAGACTATGAAAAACAAGTCGAGCGAATCTTGATCAAGTATCAAATAGACAGATGGGAAATGATTTCTGTCCGCGATGAAATCCGAAAATTGGGATTGGTCACAACACTTCTCTACGGATCATTGTCAAAATCAGAATTAATCAATGACCAAATTGAAACACGAATAAAGAAGCGTGTCAAGAAAATCGCGAGTGACTTAGAAATGGATATCGCCGCCGATTCGCGTGAAATTACGCAACAATTGAATGACCGTTTGGGAAAGATTAAGAAACTGCAAGAGATGGGGTATTCGTTTGATTTGGAGAATCGCTCTCCGTGGCTAATACTCAACTCACATTTGTTTTAGGGATTTGGATATGTTTTACAAATTGATTTGTGTAAGTATTTCCTTGGCTATGATTATGTCCGGTACTGCACTAAGTCTTGGGCAGATTGGAGGGCCAGGCGGTGGAGGTTTGTCGTTGAAGTTAACCTGCAAGTCTTATGCCGCCGGGGCTGCAGGCCGTCCCTTGCATTGTGAAATGATGCCTGGCACTTGTGTTATGTATTATGGACACTGCGTGGTTGGTGGAATCAACCAACTTTACACGAAGGGCACAGCGATGCAAGATTTTGATATCGACGTTTGTACCTTTCCAGAAACTCCCGATGTCAATTGTGTGCAAATAGGAAAAACAAATTGTCTGCAGATTAAAATGCTAGACGACAATTGTCAACAGAAATGTATTATCGTTCGTGATATCTGGACGTGCACATAGTCAATCAAAAGCGTGACCTACTTGTTCAGATCAATAGTTTGATTTGTCGGTGTCATTTCTAAGATTGTTTATTCATATCTCTCGATGACCGGTTATCGGCGTCGCAGTACGGACGAATGTGCCGGTCTTTTTATCGAGATCAATAGTGCCAGGCTCTGTTAGAGAGGGGAAAGCATCAAGAAGAATCAAAGAATCCAAAGGGGTCAGCGACGGTCTTAACTTTGGTCAATAGCAGATTCCAAAATCATTTTGCAGAATCCGAAGGGGTCACAGAATCCGAAGGGGTCAGGCCTCTTTGCCGTGTCCGCAGAGCGTGGTAGGCTACTTTCTTGACCAATATTGGAAGGAAGGTTATGCCGAGGCCACCCAGAGTAGATGAGGCTGGAACCATCTATCACGCACTGAATCGAGGAAACTTGC
>JBDNHU010000572.1:0-6293 GCA_041688615.1 Mariniblastus sp.
CCGTCCACCGTGATGCCGTCCACCGTGATGCCGTCAATCCCATGCCGTACCCCATCCAGATGGGCGCCAGCAACCCTATAAAACCTGCCACTTGAAAACTTGTGGCTTCTCGTTCCCACGGCACATCACGCCTAACATGGGCGCAAACTCCATCATCCTTCCAAACCGAAATTACCCGCTTCATCTTAACCCATACCCCCAAGCATCCAGCAATCTGTCCTTAATGAATGTCCCCCAATTCCCAAAACCGTGGGCCCACGCCTTATTTCAGCGGATCTCAACCGGTGCCTTGCCTGACGTGGGTGTGCCAGGACGTTCACTTACCCGGACCTTTGGATTCAGCAATGGTGACAGCAATGGTGACTGCAACGGCGGCAGCAACGGCGATGTCGCCGGACGAACTTGGTGAACGTAGGCCAGCACTAATCACGGCGACCGGTTTCGACTAGAATTCGGAACCGTCGCTGCAATTTCCCCGATCCACCTTTAGGTTTCCGACCCACCCACCGGGTGCTGGTGATTCTTGAATTGTCCCATTTGACAACGCTTTGTAACCATGAATTGTGCCACCTCTACGCCAGAAACCGCTGACAAGTCCATCGTAAATATTTCGTGCTACAAGTTTGCTCACTTGCACGAATTACCTACGATGCGAGAAGACCTGCGCAGTCGCTGCGAAACGTTGAACATCAAGGGCACGATCCTGTTAAGTCCCGAAGGTATCAATTTGTTCTTGGCAGCCGACCGAGGGTCGATTGACGACTTGGTTGATCACCTGCGAACCTATGATGGCTTGCAAGATCTGAAGCCTAAAGAATCCTTTAGCACCGATCAACCTTTCTCGCGAATGTTGGTGCGGCTAAAAAAAGAGATCATTGCGTTTGGTGTGGCGGGCATTGATCCGGCCAATCATACCTCGCGAAAGATCTCTGCCACGCAATTGAAACAGTGGCTCGACGATGGCGAAAACGTCACTCTGTTGGACACCCGAACCGATTACGAAATTGAAATCGGTACCTTTCGTGGCGCTAAAGCAATTGGTGTTGACCACTTTCGCGACTTCCCAGCGGCCGTAGATCGATTGCCTGATTCTGAGAAGCAAAAACGCATCGTCATGTTTTGCACTGGCGGGATTCGGTGCGAAAAGGCTGGCCCCTACATGGAACAACAGGGCTTCCACGATGTCTACCAATTGGACGGTGGCATTCTGAAGTACTTCCAGGAAGTCGGTGGTGATCATTGGGATGGCGAATGTTTTGTGTTTGACAAACGAGTCGCCGTGGATCCAAAACTGGATGAAACCGCCACCACCCAGTGTTATGCATGCCTGCATCCGTTGACACCGACCGATCAGCAATCACCGGACTACGTTCCCAACCAATCTTGCGCGTACTGTATTTCGGTCGCCGATCAGCGTCGCCGCAAGTCGATTGACTTGAAACAGAAGCGTCTGAATCGATTCGCGGACAATTTGCCCGGCAGTAAACCTTACAACAACTATCGGCCACTGAACGTTCAACAAAAATATGCTGGCCTGTCACTGATTGATTTTGTAGATCAAATGCATCCGCATATGGGCCGAAGCTTCTGGGAAGAAACGATTGGGGCAGGGCGGTTGTCATTGGGCGGAAACCCCGCCGCTGCGGATTTGATTGTCCGCGAAGGAATGAGTCTTCGGCACTTGCTTCCCAACACGGTAGAACCGGCCGTCAATTGCGCAATTAAGATACTGCACGAAGACGATGATTTGGTAGTGGTCAGCAAACCAGCTCCGTTACCTGCGCATCCCAGCGGTCGGTTCAATCGAAACACATTGATCTGGATGTTGCAAGATACTTATGCTCCGCAGCGACTGAAAGCTGTGCACCGTTTGGACAGCAATACCAGTGGAATCGTTGTTGTCGCTAGGCATCGGAAAGCCGCCGCCGCGATCCAACCTTTATTCGAAAACGGCCAAGTCACCAAAACGTATCTCGCCAAAGTCCATGGTCACCCAGAACAAGACACGTTTAAATCCGACGCACCCATCAGCAACGAAGTTGGCGATCATGGGCTGCGGACCGTCGATACCGAACTTGGTCTGCCGTCGGAAACTCACTTTCAAGTCTTACAACGATTCCAAGATGGTTCGTCGTTGCTGGAAGTCAATCCGATCACCGGCCGAACCAATCAAATTCGAATCCATCTTTGGCATTTGGGGCACCCGATCCAAGGTGATTTAGGCTACCTTCCCCAACATCAATTGGGCCACAGTGGAACTTTGGAAGTGGACCAAGTCCCCATGTGTTTGCATGCCTGGAAAATCCAATTTGCTCATCCGCAATCAGGCGAAACCGTGCAATTTGAAGCCGAGCCACCCAAGTGGAGCCACCACTGATTGAACCAGATCGATGGCCGGATCCAAAACCAGCGAAACATTGGTTGTGGGCGTGTGGCACTTTTCAAGATTCGCCTGCAATCGCTAATATTTGGCTTTTCACTCGATGGTTCCGTCTGCTAGTGATTTTGATCGGCTGCCAGCCCGACACCAAACCAAGCCCATCGCAACCTGCTTCAATCGGGAACAAGGATACTTCCGATCCAGCAAACTTAAAACAGGTCAGTATCAGCAAATCACTGCTGCAGCCCAAAACATTTTGCACACCGCTAATCCTGGATCGGCATGCCAAACTTTGTCTGCGTGATCAAACGCAACCGGGTTGCTACGCGATAACTCGCACGGAATAACTGCGGTCTTTCATTGGTTCACTTGGACGAATGACCCTCTTTTCTAACCCAAAAATTATTTTGCGGTTTCTTGCCCCCCCCCCCCAAGAATTCGCTTGACGTGGCTTATTCACACTTAGATACTCCAATAACTAAAGATTGCACTTAGGGCAATTGAGCATGGGCTCTCTAAATAAATCCATCAGCCGCAACACCAAAAACAAACGCGTCGCTTTTACTTTGATCGAAATGATTGTCGCCTTCGCTTTTCAGAAATGGCAATTGAAAAGAAAGCCAATGCAGGTTGGTGGATCGCCGGAATACTGGCACGGCTAGTCTTTGGTCAATCGGTACAGTGACCGGACAGTTTTTTTGTTTAACTTCTGAAAGGGCGTTATGTTACGATTTTCTACATTTGTAATTTTCTATCTGCTTTGGACATCCGTTAGCCACTTCGTTGTAGGACAAGAGAGTCTGGTTCAAGAGCCAGAAACGCGAAAGAAGGATCCGGCGGCCAAAAGTGGACCGCCGGTAATAAAAATTGAACGAGATGCAGTGCTGCGTAAAATTGGCAAAAGCGAGCATTTGGCGAAGTTCGATTTGGGCACGCTTAGCCCAGGAAAAGACTATGAACTAAGCTTCAGTTTAGCCAACCATTCAGACACAGAAGTCAGTTTCGACAGCGTAACCTTGGCTTGTAACTGCGTAAAGTTTGAAACCAAAAGTGGCACGATTCCCGCAGGCGGTGAAAGTAATTTCAAGATTTTGCTTTCCGCACCCAAGCGAAGCGAACAAACGGACATGTCAACGTTTGTGAATTTTGTTTCCCAGGACCCAAGCAGACCGGTCATTCGTTTGAGTATCATGTACCAACTGAACAACATGTTCAATATCGCAAAAGAACGAGTCACGCTTGTTGTAAATGGAGACGAGAAAGTTGTCTCTGAAAAGGTTCCTGTCTTAGTGGTTCCACCATTGAAGGTTCAGGATCTACAACTTGCGGTATCAGAAAATCTACGTGATCTTCCAATAAATTTGGTGGTGATTGAGGGCCAGGTCTTTATTGAAGTTTCCGCCAGCGCCGAAAGTATTCCGCCTGGCGGGATTTCTGGAGAAGTCGCATTAAGACGAGTTGGTAGTAAAGATGCTGACGGTTTTGTCTTGACTGTGGTCGAGAGGGAGCGCCTATCAATTTCTCCAGAGTCCCTTCGCTTTATTTCAAAAAACAGTGTGTGGAAAACCAAGGCCGTGCTGAAAATCCAGCCCGACAAGGATGGTAAGAAAGAACGACCAGCAAGGCCTAAGGTTCGAGTATTCGTTGGCGAAAAGGAGGCTAAGGTTACTTTAAAAGAATTAGGCAAGTCGGGAATATTCAAGATGGACATTGAGATTGCCGCCCCTGAAGATATTTCAACCGAGCCAATTTCTGCCACGTGGACTATTCAATGTAACGGTGAACTGCGCGAGGTGATTACCTCGGCCAGCTTTACAAAGTGACTCTTTATTTTGGAGATTGTAGGTTATGAAACAACTATTCTTTGTCGTCTGCTTATTGGGTATGTACAGCGTTGCCACTGGGTAAGATTTTCCCCCGCCTGTACCTGTCTCAGGCGAGTGTTACGTTCAAGTCTTTTTCGAATGCGACCAAATTTACGTTGGTGGAAGTTGCCCGAGCGATAATGAATGTTCACCCGTAGGCAACGGTTTTTTTGCGTGTCAACGCAGTTACGGAACGGAAATCATCGGGCCTTTGCTTGTAAGTCACGTTAGTGATCTTCATCCAGATGGAAGTTCGGGCTATTCTAGCTGGCAAGAGATTTCAGTTTTTTGCGGAGTAATGTGGCATTGCCAATGTGATGCACAAACCTCCTGCCATAATGTTGGTCTAAATTGGACACCTAGTCAATTGATAGCGGAAAGCTTCGAACCAGTAGGACCACCGTTTCAAACGTGTATCACTGGCGGACTGGGCATGTAAAAAGGGTTGGTCTCTTTCCCCAATTTTAATTTGAAGCAAACGTAATGAATACTGCATTCGCACATAATGATAATCGATTTCAGAATGTCGAAGTAAAATTTTCAGTGGTTAGTTTAACCTAAATTTTTGCCGTTGCGGGTAACACTTGTCTTCTTGGGTAAATTAGCTTGCAAGATGTTTTACTTTTGATTCGTTGACTCGGTGTTGGGATAACACACAGTGAATTTTACTCGCGATCTTTATGTGCGTTTGTTTTTCTTTTCCAAGGTCTTATAAGATGTGGATTCGGTCAACACTGGGTAGTTTGCTACTATTGGCATGCTTTATTTCGACGTCCAATGCACAGCGTGACGAACAATTAATTGAATATGTCATAGGCGTTGCCGATGCCCATTATGCAAGCGTCGAAAGTTGGCGAACCGGTGACTTCTTGATGAAGATGAACTCGGTTGGAACCGGTTACGTTCTTGGTATTCCGGCAGAAACAAGTCCTGAATTAATTGAAGATTCAACTGTTTACATACGAATCATCTTTGATCTTGACCAAAACTATTTTTTGTTCGTTCGATCAGTCCAAACAGATAAACACCTATTTTCCCCGGAAGGTGAGGAGTTGCCGATCGGGAACCTACCTGCACTTAACAAATCACATTTCGGCGCTGTGACGGATGCGGTATCTATGAAGACATTCTTATCATTCAAGCCTGGAACGTTAGAAAGTTGGTCGAAGCCGATACAATTTTTCGAAGCGCTTGGCTTATTTTCTATTCCGGACATTCGCTCGACTGGAATCCTATCAATCGGACCGCGGCGAGAGAGTGAACTTCGGATCAGGTTGGATGAAATGATGAATACCGATGCAATTGAAGAGGTTCGCGCAGTTGGCAAGAATGTTTTTCGGGTCCGTTCAAAAGTAAAAAATGGTGCCAATCACTTCTTTGCTGAACTGGACTGGGATTTAGAGAAAATGATTCCAACGCGCCGTGCGATCCTTACAGATACTGGACGAGTATTGACACCCTATGTTTCAACAGACGAAGAGAGCATCCAATGGAGCGAAGTTCATGATCAACTTGTTCCAGTCGGGTTGCGCAACACCGAAAAACGGGTAACTTTTGCAAACGCCGATCGTTTCGGTTTGGAATACGAAACGGAAATCAAGATCAAGTGGTTTTCGATCAATGAACCCATCTCAATTGAGCGATTCAATCGAAAATCGATCGAAGATATCGCCAAACAAACCGCGTGGGTCGATCCATCGCTATTCGAAGATAACGATGAAAAAGATCCCAAAAAGAAGTAATGATCCGCTGGCTTAATATGGCAAGATAAAAATGATTTGGACGGTACCGCTTATGTCATCATTTGCATCATTTCGACACCAACAAATTACGGCATGATGACAACCCAACAAGTGCCACACGCCTTAATACGAATTTCTGTCAAAACACCTCGACACCACATTAATTCACTTGAACGAATGGCCAACCGTTGACCCAAGCCGGGACTTATCGTCTAGAGATCAAACGCGGCAAGTGTATTTTCTGGATACACTTCACTGCTAAATAACCTGGAGCCGCATTTACCAGTGCCGTGTCTTGGGATGCCG
>JBDNHU010000573.1:0-5448 GCA_041688615.1 Mariniblastus sp.
GCACTTCTACTTCACTGCACTTCACTGCACTCCGTAGCAACTCCACATCACCACGACAAGACTTCGCCAGAACCGGGATCCACCACTCGAAATTTGGATTGAATCTCTTGGGCAGCATCGCCTGCCCTCAACTTCAACCGCGACAGTTCCAGTTTCCGCAAATTTTCAACTACTTGGCGTACCAGTACTGGGTTCTTCGACTGATTGTAGATCAAGTTCACGTGAAGTTGCCGCCACAAGAACTGACTTTGCGACTCGGCCAATGCCGCTACCCCACCGTGAAGATTCAACGGCGACGGCAAGTTCAATCTAGCGTCGATTGTTCCTCCACTGGAATCTACCACCTGATGTTGCCAAGTCCAATTCGTTTTCGGGACGTCGCCAAACATGGGAAAATGCTGGTCCAATGCCAAGTTGCAAACCAGTGGCTTTAGCGGCTGAGGGAAAATATTTCGCGAAGCCCCCCAAGGCGTCAGCGAAACATTCCACCACAAAACTAACCCCAGCAACATCGCGACACACAATTGGGCGGCCGTACCCGAAGGACTGGTTGAATTCGCCATTCGCAACAATGGCACAACCGACTGATCCGCCAAGTCTTTCCACCAAGTCTTGATCCCCAAACCGCTTCCATTCAGGAATAGCAACCAACCGGCGATCGCAATCGCGGAAAACGTCCCGATCGTCATCGTCAGTGCGATTCCCAGGTGTATCATTACCAGGAACACAATCGTAGGTCGACGAGTCCAACGATAAAGCCCAGGGCAGAACACTAAAAGTGGCAAAAACAGCTCAACCCCCAGCACGCCCCAGGTCGCAGGCCCGGTCAACCAAGCCTTTGTCTGCAGCCAGTGCCCCAATGGCTTGACGATCAAGTCCCAACCCAGCGCCTTTTCAACGGCGGCGCCCGTAAACCAGTCTCCATTACACTTAGAAACGCCAGCAAAAAAGTACATTAAAACCAACTGCATCATCACAGCTGCCGTCGCAAAATTGCTAATCGACAACGGCTGCACACTTTGGTTTGCAGACAGCGAACCCAGTTGTTTCAACTGCAATGTTGTCTGATTAATTCGCTTTCGCCAAAAACCCTGACGCGGGAAAAACGTAGCGTCTAAGCTGCCGACCGCCCCCGCTGGAAGAAATAACATCCAGAACAGAAACAACTTTTCGATCGTGTCCGCGCCGCTATTAAACAGCGGCATTCGCACTTGAATGGACACCACGATAATCCACAAAATAACGTTAGAAACTTTCGTGAATAACCCTAAACAAAAAAACGTAGCGGCGACTATCCCGAGAATAAAGATCAAATCTACATAGCTGGAACTGGCAAAGAAAAGATACGTTTGCTGAAGCGTATCCAGAACAAAACCGCCATCAGCTGGGGCATCAGACATGGCGTCTGGCAACGATTGAATCTGCCCACCACCGGCAACACCCGCCGCTTGCAATTGATCCGCACCCATTTGCGGTAGTGATCCACTCACCAAATAGATCAACTTCGCAGTCAGTTGATCCATCCACAGAACCGACCAGTGCCAAGGCGTCCAAACCGATCGCGATAGTTCGCTGGAGATGAGTCCATCACTGACGCTGCCCGCCAATTGTTCGCCAAAAACCAAATCGCGAATTTGGAATCGACCCCAAAGTCCCCAGGCAACGATCAACCCCAGAATGACCCGAAAGGTCGCAAGCATTCGAAGTTCAATCGCAAACGCGTTACTAATCCGATTGAAAATCCACTGCATGACCATCTCAATTTACAACGGCAATTAGCTAAGAAACCACAAGCGTTAGAACCACTCTCATTAAACGGGACCAACTTGCACAGCAGCACTGAATTTACCCGGATCCCCAAACACCGCGAAGCAAATTTACCGAAAAAACCTGACCGCAATCTAATGCTGACGTGGGAAAAATCCAGGGTCGATTCAGTAATATCACACTCACTTGGCTACTTTACCTGGCTACTTTACTTCCCAATGTGACCACCCCTTTTTCCATGGCTGCAACGCTTTACTCAATCCACTTGCTTCCACTTACGATTGTTCCTGCAACAGTGCCTGTTGCATGCGTTGCCTTGCCATTTCGCAATCGCATGTGACCTCGAATGTGACGCTCCAACGGCCTTGTGGATTGCCAGTAACAATCCAATGTGGCACCACCGCGACCGATTGGTGCACCGCCTCGAATCCACCTTCGGATTGGCTGACGGTTTCTATTGGAAACGCCCAGATACTGGACGGACGATCGACCCCAAGCCGCACATCAATCCCCAACCATTGGTCTGTCAGGCCCAGCGACTTAACGCCGTGCAAGTCTTGCCTAACCCCTAGCTGACCCAACGAATCTCCGTCTTGATCGTGGAAAAATCGATCACTCGCCCCCGACGGCAACCCGGCGAAATTCCACTCGACACCAAAATGGAAATCACGATCCTGAGGCAAGCCTTCGATCAAGTACGCTACTTCCAACACGTCACTATCAGCGATCATAGTAATTGCCTTGGTGATCGTTAAAGGCACGCCGAAAGCGTTTCCTTTGCGAACCATCTGTAATTGCACCCGATCATCACCACGACGAATCTTGGCGTCGAAACCGCAACCCGCGAAATCGCCCCGTTCCCTGGCCTGCCCGGTAGCCACTTGTTCCACAGAAACTTCGTTGTCCCAAAAATGATCCACCAAGCTTTTACGACGTCCAAAATCGTAGTGCAGCATTTGATCCAGACCTTCCTGCTTGAACACGACACGGTCGTGAATGCTAGCCGCTTGGCTTCCACCAGCCGCTTGCCCGCTCCGCACTTTTTCGTGATACGCTTCGGGACGGCGATCCAAAGTGGCTAATAAATTATGAGCGATCGTCCGAACATCCAGTTCATAAATCTGACCGCCGTGGGTCGGAGTCACCCAACAACACAAGTGATGGTTTGCCATACGAACTTCGTTGTGACTATCGAAGTCAAAATCCGCAGCAACGGCTTCAATAAAATCTGTCCCGCGTTGACAAGCCAGGTCCAAATACTTTTCCGCCTGGATCAATTCCGAATAGATCGCGTTCCGCAAATGCGGCAAATAAACACCGCCAAACGCGCCGTGCCAGTAAGGGCAATTGCACTGACCGCGGTAAAGATGTTCAATCGCTTGCTGCAGTTCCGCACTTTCATATCCGGTGCGCTGCAATTGATCAATCGCATCGCTAACGTACATCATTCGCGCATACATTTCGTCCGTTTCAGGATACTTGACCTTGAAGTTACGCCAATATCCTCCACGCAAGTAAGGCTTGATTCGGCTCCACCGGGGGTCGCCTTCCATTTCATGAACCAAGTGGTCAAATTCAACTTGAGATTCAGTCGGCAGCGCCCATTCGGTCATTTCGCGATAAGATGCATCTGGAATATAGATCTTGCCACTGGGTTGCTCATTCTGCGCCGTTTCGGCCAACGTGGTGACTTGCAACCAATCACGATTGTCGGTTAACGCTTGGAAGAAATCACGCAACCAACCATCGGCGTACACATGCTGCTGCGTATCGGGCCAAGTACCAAACTTCTCGCCGTCATCACCAAACACTGCGATCGCACCAGGAAATTGCTCGCCCAGTTGCCGTAAGTGGTCGATCGTTTCCTGGACTGGACGAAAGGGCAACAAGTATCGAAGTTGCTCGGACCCAGGAAACACTTTCAACAATCGCCCCTGATCCTCGGTTAAGAAATAGCCGTTCAATTGGTCATTGCTTAAACCTGCATTGCGAAAATGACAGTCATCAAGCACGGTGTACTGGATGCCTGCGTTCGACAAATCTGACACAAGAGACTGCTCCCATACCCGTTCAGGCATCCACATACCTTGAACTTCGCCACCCAACCGCTTCTGTAGAAAGTCGGTAAAGCGAGTAATCTGTCCGATACGATCTCGAACCGGCAACATCGGCAAGATGGGTTCGTAGTAAGCGCCGCCCATGATTTCAATTCGACCAGCGGACACTAGCGCAGCAACTCGATCCAAGTACTCACCATGATGAAGATCCAACCACTCGACCAACGGACCACTTGTGTGCAGCGATATTTTCAAATCGACAAAAGGTTCAAACACTTCCAAGAACGGAAGGTAACTATCTTGATACGCCTGTTCAAATACGCCGTCAAAGTTACCCACCGGTTGATGATTATGAAGAACCAAACATAGGCGAACAGGAGAAGTCATCAGTCAACGCTTCCAGTAATGAATTGAGCTAGCCCGTAAAAATTAAGCAAGCGAGGGCTTCAGAATTTGAATCGCCAGCCAACCATTCAGGTCCGGTTGGAACGGCCACCTGGTCAGGCAGGTGACCAAATAAGCACGATTATCCGACAATTAGGGGTTCAGTTAGCCATCGACGACAACCTTACTTTCACCGCACCATGCGACGGATCATTAGGCCTGCGCCGGTCCCGTCGAGAATAGCGATCATACCAAATACGTAAAACAGCGCCGCCCGGCGTTTACCTGAATCTGCAGGTAAAACCCTTTGTCACCCGGAACCCACCTTAAGATATGACGGTTGGCAAGTTTATGCAGACAGGAAATTGACGGGTCAGCGGAACTAGCAGGCACTGGACGGTCTGCGGTCAAATCGAAGATTCTGGGACAAGTCGCCTTGCGCGAATCGATACCGCATGTATCCGAAAAACCAAAGCGCGAACCCAACCCAATAACCACGCTTGGATGATTTTGAACAGGCAGCCAGACCTAATTTGCAACGCAGCACTCGCAACCGTTAGCTTCGATCAAAAGAGTAGTCTGAAAAGACGACATCGCGAACGGCACGGGTCTTAAACATGCGAGCCAAATTGGCCAGAATCTCGGACTTCAGCCAAGCTTGATGCGGATCGCTCATGTGGTCAACCGACATCGTTTTCGCGCTTTCATTGACCATGTCTCGGATTCGAGTCTGGTATTCTTCGGCCAATTTCTTAATGTTTTCAAGTTCACCTTTGGGAAGAATTGCAGTCGCGGTAAAGGAAATTCGGTACACATCGACTTGGTTATCTTGCACCCCGATCGTGACCGCATAAGCCCCTAAATCCATTTCCACTAAATCATAGGGATGGTGGCGAGGGACTTTTTCCTTGTAATGCGACAATAGATTCAAGGGATCCAGACTTGCCTCTGGAGATTGAGATCCGCAACCCGTTCCAATAAGGATCAGAGAAGCAAAAATAATTAACAGCCAATTGCGCGGAATCGCTGAAAGCTTGGTCTGAAGTGACATGTCAAACGACACCCAATGAAAGGAAACCTGGCGGATTTGAATCCCTAAAACCTAGGTTACCGATTGGCGGTCGACAAAGATCAAGCAACTTTGCCGAAATGCCCAATCGCAGAAGACTCTCACTGTATTGATTGCAGCGATTATGCGAGGCAAAAATCAATCCGGGCATTCTCATCAATGTGCCCACCA
>JBDNHU010000574.1:0-8526 GCA_041688615.1 Mariniblastus sp.
GAAGTCACACGGCTCTGGCTGGCGGTGATCCGTCGGCGCAGTCAACGTGGTCGCAGCAACTGGACTTGGGCTCGGATGCAACGACTTGCAAGGTTGCATCTGCCACGTCCTCGCGTCATTCACCCTTATCCCAACAAACGCTTTCACGCCCGACTCAAGGCAGGAGCCGTATGAGGTAATTCTTCAAGTACGGATCTGTGCGGGGGGCGGCTGGCAACAGCCGTCCCTACCGCGATCATCGCAAACGCAGTGCCAACGCCTGCTACATCAATGGTGTCTTGCGCAAAAGCAATTGAGGTTTGCGAAAAGTGAACGCCCAGGATCCTACTTGACCATCCTGTGAAAGAAATGAATCCAGTGAATAATAGACTGGCAAACGCAATTTTTGTTAGACGTGTCAACTGCTGTCCTCTGATTTGAAGAGAAGAATACACAATTCGCCGATAATCAGAATCATCGGCAGGCTACCGCAATTATAGGCAAAATTTCTAAGAGTTACCACAAACGCAAGTTGTTTTTCTCGCGCACGTTCCAGGCTTGATTGTTATTGCCCGATACCGCTGTTTGGGACGGACTGCCGGCCGCTATTGGGCAACGACTGGAACGGTCGATCCTTGGTAGGTGATGTTATGTTTGGCATCGACCGATAAACCGGCAAGCTTTTGCTCAATACCGCCTGGCCATAAAACGGAAATCGAATCGATCTTGTTCTCCTTGCCCAAGCCATAATAGAGTTGGGAATCCACTTGCGATAAGTAGCTTCTGGTTGGCGACATCCATTGCTTTTGTACTAGGTCGCCTGCCGTCACGGTGACCAACGCCCCTAAACCGTCAGGGTTCCCTTGGGGCCCTTTTAGTTTCAACTGTAGCCAGTGATTTTTTGCTTGCTGGTCATTGCGAAGATAGCGAACCTTTTCTCCGCATGCGGCAATAACCACATCCAAATCACCGTCGGAATCAAAGTCGGCATACGCGACGCCTCGGGCCACCATTGGATCGGAAAACCCCTGATCTGTTTTGTCTTTGGGAACAGAAATAAATTCGGTTGAATTTGCTCCTTTAAGCCCGGTATTCCAAAAGAAGTGGGGTGATTGGCGATACGATTGATTGGGTTGCACTTGAGCGATCTCGGTTTCCAAGTGCCCATTGGCGGTTAGGAAATCTAAGCGACCATCCAAGTCGTAGTCTAGAAGCAGGGTTCCGAAAGTTAATTCTAAACGTGTTTGAGGGCCGATCCCTGTTGCCATGGCCTCGTCTGTCAACATGTTCACCCCGGCAATGTTCTGCCGCACAAAGAAACTGACCGGTTCATTGGCAAAGTTGCCAATCACGGTGGCCAATTGCGAGTCTGGCCGGATAAAGCGAACATCGATTCCCATCGCCCCTCTGGCTCGGCCGCTACTATCATAAGCAACGCCCAATCGATTGCCGATCTCTTCAAACGTTCCATCCCCTTTATTACGAAAGAACATGTTTTGAACGGTATCATTGGCAACGAACATGTCCATGAAATTGTCGTTGTCGATGTCGCAAAAAGCCAAACCTAGACTCTTCGCCACCGGAACATCCGTGAAGTTGTTCTTGATTCGGAGGCCGGCCTCTTGGCTGACCTCAGAGAACTTTCCTTCGCCGTCGTTAATGTAGAGAAGCGGGTAAGTCCCGCCGAAACTGTCTGGCCTAGCGTACGCCTTGGCTTGTCCGTTTAGCGTTGATTCAAGACTGATATCTTCTTCTTTGGTCCAGTTTAGATAATTGCAAACCATCAGATCCAAGTGTCCGTCGTTGTTCGCATCGAACCAGCCACAACTGGTGCTCCACATGCTGTCCGGGCCAGCCAATCCTGTCTCGACCGTGACGTCTGTAAACGATTTTCCTTGGTTGTTCTTCAGCATACGATTGGGGCCCAGATTCGAAAGGAATAAGTCAGGCCAACCGTCTCCATCGAAATCCCCCACAGCCGCGCCCATGCCAAAGCCCGTGATGTTCAAGTTCATGCTTTGGGTGACATCAACAAAAGTACCGTCACCTTGGTTGCTGTAAAGAACGCAAGTGGGACGTTTTTCGGCATTCTCCTTGGGATCCCAGTAACATGAGTTTGTGAAAAAGATGTCCGTATCGCCATCTTGGTCGAAGTCCAGGCACGTCACGCCACCGCCCATGGTTTCGGGCAGCAATTTACTGTCGCTAACCCCGTTGCAATGGACGAAATTCAAGCCTGCTTGGCTGGTGGCATCAACCCAGTGGATCCGCGGGATTTCAATAGACTGGGTGTCACGCAGCATAGAGATCACCGATTCTTTGGACTTGTCTTCAACCGTTTCCACAGGTTTTTGATTCAAAACCACCGCAATCACGACTCCAATCAATAATATGGGAAAGAAGATTGCCGCCGACCAAAACATTGCCTTTCCAATGATCGCGTCGTCACGCATCTCTTCGTCAGTTCCAGAATCGTTCGTTTGCTTCGGCTTGGCAGCGTTCATGATTCGCTTCCCTTAAAAAAAATTGTTGCGTGTCGATGATGGTTGTGACCGACAGAGTCGAAAATCGCAAACCGATTGGCGGCCTGCGATTAGCGACGACAGTGGTGCAGTGAAGCACGAAGTCAAAACACGAAGCTACAGTAAGCCTGGGACACCCCAATCAGTTCTTGGAAACTGGCGAGGCATCCAGCAGGCCAATTCTTTTCAGGTGATCAACGTCCAAGCCTTTGTGTGGATCCGCTTGGTAGTCCGCTGCGTTCATCTGTAGAATCATTTCGCTGGACATCGAAACATCGTTTGGGTTGAAGTCTTCTGTGGTTTCGACTGCTGTCGAATCGGAAACTTTGACTGACGAGGTGTTGGATTCCATGTTGACCCCTTCACCAAGTTTGCCTCCTAGAACCGAGCTTTCAAACTTTGTGGGTCGATGCAGGTCATAAATCACAACCGCTTCGGCCGCATGATTTGCAGCTGGATATTGTTTTCTCGCAATGTTGATGGCGACATCACGAGCGTTATCGTCTTCTTTGTATTTTTGGTGTAAAGCTTGGTGTTTCGCGGCCAATTCGGTTTCGCCTTGAAGCTGATGAAGCAGATAAAGTCCGTAATGAGCGGTTGCATTTTCGCTATCAAATTTTAACACTTTGCCGTACTCTTGAACGGCTTCGCCCAGCAAGGCTTCTCGTTCCGGGAGACCCACTTGATACTGCTTGGCTAGGTCGAACAAGGTTTCGGCCAATTGATTACGGACAAAGTAATCTTGAGTAAAATCAAACTTTCGTGCCTTGGCCGAAGGTGAGGTGAATTCCAATGCCAGCTGCAGATTTTGGGCAGCTTGTTTGTAATTTCCTTGCTCGCGATTGACCATTCCGGTCAACCACGCATGCGTCCAATGGGGAAATGAATCGTTGGCGGTTTCGTCGATTTTCATCGATTCAGCACGAGCCAAAGCATCGGTTGCTAAATCTAAACTGCCTTCAGATTCGTAAATGCGGGCAAGGTTAAGTGGGCCGTCGAATCGCCCTAGTTTTTCGACTTCCTTGAACGCCGCTTCTGCTTGGCGAAGTTCACCTCGGGACCCCACGCTGCTGGCTGTGATCATTAGTCCAATCCCGTAGTCATTCCAACGCATCCAATCCGAAAGGGGTTGGTTGCCAACGTCAGGTTGGATCACCGTCTGGGTTTGAGTCGGATCGATCGGAAAGACGACTCGATCTTCAGCAAGCTTCGTGATCGGAAGTTCGTTGACAACGATTCCGTCCTGACGCAAGCCACGAAGCGGCAAATTTTTCTCCCGATGGTAGTCGTGGATGTATTTCAAGTAGACCCAGTCAAACTTACGATAGTTTAGTTTGGCTACGACCGTGACTGGCCCGGTTACGTTCTCTGGGATCGACAATTTGTAGTGAACAATCTGAGCGGCTCCGGGGGGAATTTGATGATTGTACAATGGAGTGAAAATGTCGTGTGCGTTGCGGCGGTCGATCCGGTCGCCATTTCGGTCCAGCACGAAAGCGTTGACAAAGTGTGACCATGGATCGACTTCCCCTTTGGAATCCATTCCACCTGATTTGCCCAGGATTTTTCCGGCGGTCAATGTTCCCGAGGCGTCGAATTCAGCGTTTTCAATCGCGGTAAATTCCATCCATACTTCGTTCGAATCCGCGGTGCCTTGAGTAAACGGATGACCCATTTTCATGGTGCGAATGATGGTTTCCATTAGGTAGGTTTTGCCAGGTTGGAGCACCGGAATTGACGGGCGGATTGGCCCTAGGAAGTTGCCATCGATTCGTCCATCCTCCTTCAACCCGAAGATGTCAATTTTCATGACGTTCTTCAGGTAATTCTGGTGTTCCTGGACGGTCTTTTCATCATGGTTCCACCAAGCCATCGCCGTATTGGCGGATGGGAACAAGTGATTGTGCACCTCCATCTTCTTGGTCTCTGGATTTTCTATGGCGCCAAAGTCAGTTGATTCTTTTCGAGGCATATGACATTCGTTACAATTTGTCTGCGCCATTGGAGGGTAGTAAAAACTGCGAATCCCGTGCCCGGAAACTCCACTTAGATGATAAGTGTCTGCGTGGTTCTGCCCACGAAGCCAATCTTTATACTGATTCAATTCTTTGGGAAGATTCACCTTGTGGCAAGTTGCACAGAATTGATCTGACTTGTGCATGGGTTTCAACATCATCTTCTTGTGGAATGACGGTTTCGCCTTTACTAATTGATGATTGACCCATTTTAAAAGAGGGTTTTCACTGTAGGCAAAAGGGTAGTGAATGGGTTCTTCAATGGAATAATCTGCGTTGCCAACCACTTCACCTGCTTCGTTGCCAACGCTGGTGATCGAATGGCAGACGGTGCAAGTAATTGCCGCGTGCGCCGTAGGATCTTTGCCGGTTACGTCGAAGTTGGGGTCATCAAATTTGCCAGTCAAAAACGGAACCGGGTCATGGCAACCTGCGCAGAAGCGTGATGCTTTGACGGTTCCATCGCGTTGTTCCATATCGCGCCGGACTTCTTCTACGCTCATCAGATAGGCGGGGTTGTTAAACGAACTGAAACGGTGCGCACTATGTGAAAAGTCTTCGTACACATCCTTGTGGCATTCCAAACAATAGGTGTCGTTCATTAGGGCCTTTTGTGGAATAAAGTTACCGTTTCGCGTCAATACATTACTGGGTTGATAGTACGTGGCACTGGATGGCGATCCGACCGCAGCGAAATCACGTGGGTCGCTCAATTTCAGGAAAATCAAGACGCCAACGACCAATCCGACCGCTGCGCCATAGCTAAGACCAACCTGCCATTTAATCGGTGGTCCGGCCAAGCGGTGAATGATGTACATCCAAATCGCTAACAACGGAGTGATCACATGAGCCCAATAGACAACCTGGCGAACCTGAGGTTGTTTGAGTTCAAGTGAACCAGGAATTCGAGTCAGCAGGATCCCCGAAATCAGAAGCACCGAACAAATCGCTAACAAGACGTAGCCGACCCTTACCGCATTGCGGTTCTTTCGCCGCCTGGTTGCAATCAGGTGATAATAAGCAAAAATCATGAACGGCAGTAGAATGAGGACACCCAAGAGTAGGTGAAGCAAAAACATGCACTGGTAAAAATAGTCCTGAAGTCCTAGCCCTGTGTAGTATTCCAAGGCGGTGATGCCCGACAGGTAAATAGAATTCGCGGCCAGTAATGCAAATAGAATAAAGACCATCATTAACGCGATACGCAATCGAGGCGTAACGGCGGGGACATATTTTTTCTTAAGACGAGTCTTCTGAGCTTCTGCGGAGCTGATTTTCATTTCAATCGATGGATCCATTTCGGCCATGACCACTGCCTTCGCTTTATAAGATATACTGCAATTTGTGTTTGTTAGCGAACAACCAATCAGGCGGCCGTCTTGGACTGTGGTCTCTGGGTACAGTTTAGAACGATCGTCAGGGTTGTTGGCACGAGAAGAAGGCTGTGCTGCTAGTCTTGCTTCGTTCATTCGTAGCGTTCCAGTTCACTAATAGAACCGAAAGTCCGGTTCTATCGATTTCCAACTTGGGGAAATACTGGCGGAGCAAACCGCGAATTAACATCAATTTCTGGCACAGAACCATTGCCACTGATCAATCGAATCCAATTTTTGATCTGGTGGCTTCGTGGTGCAACTGGACTTTAGGATTTCGATGCACTCAGGGCGGCAGGAGAGATGGCCGCAAGAAGCTTGGGCTTAGCAAGGCGGCTTTAAAATTTGAGAATCGACCTTGGATAGTTCAACGCCGCGTAATTCGAAGGATAAGTCGTCGGATTCTGGCTCTTTCCATCCCAATAGATCCGAGCAATCGGTCGCTTGGACGCCGGTTCCTGATTCGAATTCACCCACCAACGTTGCCGTCAAATCACTAGGGAAACGATTCGGAGCCTGATTACAGTTAGGACCTTGGCATGGCATTGGAAATGGGCGGTAAAGGACGCCCGAGATCTCGAAATAGACCTCGGTTCCAATCAATTGCCCCAGTGCGGCAAATCGTCCATTCCCGCCTACAGCTTGACGGTTGTTTAAAGACCACGTCTTCGCAGGTTCGTGGACATTTGAGTGAATCTGGCCCAATGAGGACTCACTTTCTACACTTGGCACGCGGTACAAATGACTTCCTGCTACCAGCTGTAAAATAGCCGGATGTTTGCTGTCCCAAATGTAGTCACCGCAACCCGCCTGAATTGTGCTTAGATTGGTGAAGCAAACGAACAAGGTGAACAATACGCACCACGAGATCGAAGCCGCTGCGGGTCTAACACGAATGCCACCGCGGCTACTGGAAACCTGTAACCACTGGCGAGCAACCGTGTTCTGGCTACCAGTCACACCCACACCAAAACACCCCACACCAAAACACCCCACACCACTACGATCTGGTGTCGCTTGGCTAGAGGTTTCGTGTTGGGGAAGTGTGTTTTTCACCGAAGTCCTATGCGTTGGTTAATCTTAATATACTACTGAATTCCACACGTTCTAGCAGTCGTTGGTCTGCCTGCTTTCGCAGAAATCTACGTCCTTCTATTGTCTAGGATAAACTAGCAGAAGTCAAAGCGACCGGCGGTAACTGGTTTGTAAATGTCAGATGACGGGTAGCGGTGTTCCAGATTTCTGGATTTACGGGGCACGAAGTACAATTAAGGTCACCAATCGTTAGACAAGGGAGCGGTCGGTGATGGATTTCGGGACAAAATGGTTAAGGAAATGATGGGATTTTACCTGCGCACAAATTCGAAGCGATCGTGTTGGCGGCCGCACCATAATTGGATTGGCTGTTGGCTTGGACCGTCGGTATGTATTGGGCTTTGGTTTGCCTGGCTTCCCTTAATCGTGCTTGCGCAAGCGGGCGATCAGAATGCGGAGCAATCCAGTGTTCAAGGGCGTGCCGTTGAATCAGCCGAATTGCCAGAGGAACTCCAAAAGCAATTTCCCAGAGTGCTGTTTGATGTATCGTCTGCCATCCAAGCAATGCCGCCGAATCGACTGCAGCGTATCGATTCGTCCATCATCCAGGCTTATCAAGATTCCATTAGTGCTGGTTCGTCGGACTTCGTGCTAACCCAGCAAAAGTATCGCGATGCATTTGTTGCCAAGTCCATCGAAATTTTGTCACAACGTGATCCTAGTTGGGTGATCAATTCTGATTCGAAGTCATTGCTATGTTGGCGATTGTTGGGGCTTCGCAAAGCTGGAAAATTGCCTCGGGTCGAAAAACGAGCAGCACCATTCAATCCCACAGCGGAACAATTGATGTGCGGCGAAATTGCCAGTCGTCGCTGTGAAGAGTGGTACGAAGCGTCTTTGGATCGAGTGTTGGTGGATCAACAAGGTCGCAGTTTCTTTCAGCAGATCGTCAGAGAAATGAATCCCAAAGCTGATTTGGATTCCATTCGCAGGGCCGCCTTGACGCTACGAAAAAGTCGCCGGCTACGACCTGAACTTTCTGCGAAGTTGATCGATTGGGAGATCACTCAATTGACGTTTGCGGCTCAGACCGTGAAGGCTGACTTGGAATTAGTGCCAAAATCGCCAGGAATCTATTTGTTTCGTGATGCTACAGGGTATCTCTACATTGGCGAGGCGATCAATCTGCATCGTCGATTGGCGGATCATTTGAACGATTCGGACCGAAAATCACTGGCGGACTATTTGCAACAAGAAGATCTTCAGGGGATTCAAATTGATTTGCATGTGTTTCCCAACCAGTCGCCGGGTAAATCTCTTCAAGTCCGGCGTGCGTATGAATCCGAACTGATACGGAGTCGGAATCCCAGGTTCAATATTCGACCCTAAATCTTCGGCACTTCCCAGTGGCTGTTGAAACCTTAGAATAAGCAACCACAAGCGGACAAATTGTTGGCCGATGTAACCCATTTGCACCTAAGTGTTTTCTCTGGCGATTGCTTGCCGAAGTTGCTGAATGTCGGTTGAATTTGGACTTTTATGTCCAGTCCAGCACCGCAGATTTCGGCAATGGATACCGGCAATGGATACCGGCAATGGATA
>JBDNHU010000082.1:0-4524 GCA_041688615.1 Mariniblastus sp.
CGGCTGTGAAGTTTGCGGCTGTGAAGTGAAGTTTGTAGTTCACGGCACGGCTTTGGATTAGGCCAACACAACGGAAAGTATCCACCCGAACCTAAGGCAAAGATGATGAAATCCGGTCCTAGACCTGTTAAAGCGGCGACGGGGAATCAATTGACTTGCAAGAGTTGGTTGACCGAGGCGGCGTTGCGGATGCTGATGAATAATTTGGATCCAGCGGTCGCCGAACGACCGGACGATTTGGTGGTTTACGGCGGCATTGGCAAGGCTGCACGGAATTGGGAATGCTTCGATGCGATCGTTGCAACATTGCAACAATTGGAAGACGATCAAACCTTATTGGTGCAATCAGGCAAGCCCGTGGGTGTTTTTCCAACGCATCCAGACGCTCCGCGGGTTCTGATCGCCAACAGCAACTTGGTTCCGCATTGGGCGACTTGGGATCACTTTCATAAATTGGATCAGGCTGGACTGATGATGTATGGCCAGATGACGGCTGGATCTTGGATCTACATTGGCAGCCAGGGCATCGTTCAAGGGACCTACGAAACGTTTGTCGCGGTTGGTAAGCAGCATTTTGGCGGGTCGTTGGCAGGCAAGTGGATCCTGACTTCGGGGTTGGGCGGCATGGGGGGAGCCCAGCCGCTGGCGTGCACCATGGCGGGCGCGTCCATGTTGGCGATTGAATGCGATCCAAGTCGAATTCAAAAGCGTCTGGACACCGGCTACCTTGACTTTCAAGCCACGTCACTGGAAGACGCCATCGACCGAATTCAAACCGCCTGTGATGCTGGAAAAGCGATCTCTGTCGGTCTGTTGGGCAACGCAGCGCAATTGTTGCCGCAAATGTACCAACAGGGAATTCGTCCCGACGCGGTTACGGATCAAACATCGGCGCATGACCCGCTGAACGGTTATCTGCCGATCGGCTGGACGTTAGACGAGGCCAGAGAAAAGCGAATGTCGGACCCGGCGTCCGTGATTGCGGCGGCCAAGCAGTCGATGGCGATTCACGTTCGTGCGATGCTAGATTTTCATCGAAGCGGAATTGCGACCTTTGACTATGGCAACAACATTCGGCAAGTCGCGTTGGACAACGGAGTGCCAGATGCGTTCGATTTTCCTGGCTTCGTTCCGGCATATATTCGTCCGCTGTTCTGTCAAGGCATCGGCCCATTTCGCTGGGTGGCATTGTCGGGTGACCCTGAAGACATTTATGCCACCGATCGAAAAGTGAAATCGTTGATGCCCCAGGATGGTCATTTGCATCGCTGGTTAGATATGGCAAAACAGCGAATTCAATTTCAGGGCTTACCGGCTAGGATTTGCTGGGTAGGCTTGCCTGATCGCTGTCGTTTGGGGTTGGCTTTTAATGAAATGGTTCGCACGGGTGAAGTGTCGGCGCCGATTGTGATTGGCCGAGACCATTTGGATTCGGGCTCGGTCGCTAGCCCCAACCGCGAGACCGAGGGCATGATCGATGGATCGGATGCGGTATCGGACTGGCCGTTATTGAATGCTCTACTCAATACCGCCAGCGGCGCCACTTGGGTCAGTTTGCACCATGGCGGCGGGGTGGGGATGGGTTTTTCGCAACATGCGGGTGTGGTCATCGTCTGCGATGGCACCCAAGAGGCGGACCGCAGGATTATGCGAGTCCTGTCCAACGACCCGGCCACTGGCGTGATGCGGCACGCTGATGCGGGCTATGACATTGCAAAAGAGTGCGCTGCCAAAAACCACCTTAACTTGCCCATGCTGAAGTCGAATCAATAAAAGGAAGCCCGCCATGCTGACGATTTCGCCGGGGCAATTGACGTTAGACCAATTGCGTTCCAGTTTCCATCATTGGACGCCGATCCAGTTGGATCCAACTTGTTGGTCGGCGGTAGAATCATCCTACCAAGTGGTTCAACGTTTGCTAAAAACGGGCAAGTCGATCTACGGTTTGAATACCGGTTTTGGCTTGCTGGCTAGTAAGCGAATCAGCGATGAATCTTTGGCTCAGTTGCAATTGAACTTGGTGCGTTCACATTGTGCTGGCGTGGGCGAATTGCTGACGGCCGATGTGGTCCGCATGATGCTGCTGTTGAAACTTAGCAGCTTGGCACGCGGCTATTCGGGGGTGCGTGCGGAGGTGATTCGATGCTTGGTGGACGTGCACAACGCAGGCATTGTTCCCTGTATTCCATCGCAGGGTTCGGTGGGTGCCAGTGGCGATCTGGCGCCGTTGGCTCATATGAGTCGCGCGTTGATTGGTGAAGGTGATGTTATTCTTGCCGATGGTCGTAAAATGCCGGCGATGGACGCATTGGTTGATCAGGGAATTACGCCGCTGGTCCTGGGGCCCAAGGAAGGTTTGGCTCTGCTTAATGGAACCCAGGTCAGTACCGCTTTGGCATTGGTGGGACTATTTCAAACCGAACGAATTTTCTCTGCAGCCATTGTTGCTGGTGCGATGTCAGTCGAGGCCGACATGGGTTCGCACGCTCCTTTTGACGCTCGCATTCATCAAGTCCGCAACCATCCGTCGCAGATTCAGTGCGCCGCGATGTTTCGTGATTTGTTGGCTGGTAGTCGGTTGCAACAGTCGCACATCGATTGCGACCGAGTGCAAGATCCTTACTCGCTGCGATGTCAACCACAAGTGATGGGGGCCTGTTTGCAGTCGATTCAGCACGCCCGCGACGTCCTGCAACGCGAAGCCAATGCGGTGTCGGACAACCCGCTAGTGTTTGCGGATACGCAAGAGATTTTGTCGGGAGGCAACTTTCATGCCGAACCCGTTGCCATGGTGGCGGACCAACTAGCGGTAGCAATCGCAGAAATCGGCGCGCTGTCTGAACGACGAATCGCACTGCTTATCGATCAACACCTTAGCAATCTTCCACCGTTTTTAGTCGCCGATGGAGGGCTGAATTCCGGGTTCATGATCCCGCAAGTCACTGCTGCGGCTTTGGTCAGTGAAAACCAACACTTGGCGGGGCCGGTAAGTGTGACTAGTCTGCCAACATCGGCAAACCAAGAGGATCATGTCAGCATGGCAACTTACGCCGCCCGCCGACTTGGACCCATGACTCACAATACCGCATACATCGTTGCGATAGAATTATTGGCAGCAGCTCAAGGTCTAGATTTTCGCTTGCCGCTGCAAACTTCAGAAAAACTATCTCAAGTACACCAACGGATTCGAACCATTGCCAAAAACTATCAAACCGATCGCGCGTTCGATCAAGAGATCCAAGCAGTGAAAGACCTAGTCTTACAATCGCATTGGCTTGAACTAGCTTGAACTTGCTTGAACTAGAATGGCCAAACCAAGTACCAATCGTTCGCAAATAAGTTACGTCCTGGGGCTACCTTTGAATTCGGGAAGTCACTTCCCGACCATTTTTAACGAAGTCCATTCGGCTGGACGGTCTGTGTCAGTAGCGCGATCACACCCAACCAAACGACTAGAATGTCATTAAAGCGATCACACCCACCGAAACTACCAGAATAAGAAGTCCAAGAAAAATCCAAACTATGATCGAAGTTTGATATTTGATATGCGGAGTCGCCGCTATCACTCGCGAATATTCGGGCGAAAAGACATATTGACCTTTGGCTGAAAGCAGTAAGTAAAGGAAGTAACCCCCAATTAACGTTCCGGCGGGAAATCCAAGTAGGCTTAAACATCCCATTACAATGCCGGCGATCCGAGCCCAAGGTAACAATTTGCGAAGCCCCAGTCCCACCGCAAACTGAAACGCACCTAGTCCGAAAAAAACAATCGTAAAAATAACCATGAACAGGGTGGCAAGCTGGTTTGGCGCGGGATTATTCCCGCCTGCCCCTGCCATAATGACCACCGAACCAGTGAGTACGACAAGTCCATACAAGAATCCGATGACACCGCCTATAATGTATAAAGTGCCAAACGACCGAATGGACGCTTCGTGCGAAAGATGGAAAGTGCGTATTTGTTCGGCTTGAGTTTGGTTTCCCGATTGTTGAGTCTGCCCGCTGTAGCTTGCGGGTGCCGAATACGGATTCGTATTTTGATAAGAATTTCCAGCAGCCTGGTATGGATTCCCCGGGGGTTGGTACGGCTGCTGGGGTTGGTATGGTTGCTGGGGTTGGTATGGATTTGACATTGTTGACATCGCCCTTTAAAAATTCAAAGTGAACCTGGCAACCACCGCCGAGTTTAAGGCCGATTCTAATTCGTCAAAACTTGAATTTCTACAGGCCCACTAAAATTTTGGCCGCCCAAAAGATTCACTGCCCAAAAGATTCACTGCCCAAAACTTGTCCGAAGCGCCACCTGCCAAGCCATTTGAACAGCAGGCAAAAACAGACCCATCAAAATGGCAATGACGCCGATAACGACTAGCAGTTGGACGAGGGTAAACGCGGATCGCACATGAATGTCTGATTTGTTAGCTCGGTCGGTCATGACGAGACTCTCCGATTGACATCTCTCTAACTGGCCAAAATTGGATCGCTACGGCGTCGAGACATGAGGATAGCCAATAGAATCAACAA
>JBDNHU010000575.1:0-6827 GCA_041688615.1 Mariniblastus sp.
ATTCTTGTTGGATTGGACTGATGTCACTGAAGTCAAGCGACAACCGCTGCCTGTCCCTACCGATCTGTCCGGTTGCTTGGTAAATTGTTTTTTGACTTGACAAAAGAATGCCTCAGAGTGATCGGTCCTTCTTCGGGTGCCAGGCGTTTTTAGGAATGGATTTTCAGCGAAGGTAAATTATGATGGTTCACCGGTTGGCTTGGGTAGCGTTGGCGTCACTGATCATTTTGGTGTTTGCCGGGGCAACCGTCAGAGTTACCGGTTCGGGACTGGGCTGTCCGGACTGGCCGACCTGCTGGGGGTGTTTGATTCCTCCGACGAACGTCGATCAAATCGATGTTGAAAAACTGGATCTCAATAAATTTAAGACGCATGCGTCTCGAAAAGGTATGGATCCCGAAGCGATCACTCGGGAAACGATTCTAGAAAGCTTTGACCCGGTTCAGACGTGGATAGAATTTACCAATCGTCTGGCATCGTTGCCGCTGGGAATCGCAACTTTGTTGTTGGCAGTATTTTCTTTCCGAGCGAAACGGCATCGGGGCTGGATTATTGGGCTTTCAGTTTTCTGTTTGCTTGATGTCGTGGCCAACGCGATCATGGGAGCGGTCGTCGTTCGAAGTGGATTGCAGCCTGGTGTAATCACATTGCATATGGCCTTAGCATTTTTACTGATCGCCGTCTTGGTGACGATCATTTGGCTTTCCCGTCCCCAAATGACGCCACAAGTGATTTCGTTTCCTGAACAACGGAAATTGAAGATGGTATCATTATTGTTTTTTGCATGCTTGTTTGGCGAAGGATTGCTTGGCAGCCAACTTCGTGAACAGACCGACGAGTTAGCGATTACTGCCCAGACAGAACAAGGAATTGAAAGAGAGCGGTGGGCGGCAGAATTGGGATCAACCGTCGTTTACAAAATTCATCGTAGCTTTTCCTGGAGTTTGCTGGTGACTTCAGGCTTACTCTTGTTTTGGATTAGACGTGAGAAGGCTCAACGGGTTGTGGAGCCAAAATTAATCTTTGCGATGGTGATCGCGATGATGTTGATGGGTGTGGTATTGGGGCACATTGCAATTTACCCCGTGGTTCAGGTCTTACACGTGGGTATGACGTCGGTCTTACTAGCGGTGACGTGGCACTGGATTATGCGATTGTGGTCGATGAAACCAAACGCGATTCCAGATTACCAAACCAGTTGACTAGGTATGGAATGTGTTTCGACGCTAATATGTTTGCAGCGCCGATGGTTTGCGACAGAATTCAGTGCCAAAACGGCCGGGCAAGTCCGGCGTTTTGGCACTGAATTCCAACTTAGGCTGGACTACTTCAATGGGTCTGATTAGCATTTTTTACAAGTTGAGTCACTTCTTTTAGAAAACGGTCGAGTTGCTTTCGACCCAGGATTTTGCCTCGCTGGACGATTCGTTCGATTGCTTCGAGATTCTTAATGGCTTCCAGCGGATCTGCGAGAAGGAGGACAACATTCGCACGCATGTTTGCTTCGATTTGGCCAAACGGGTCTTCCTGCTCGACGGTCCGAGCGACGTTATTGGTCGCCGATCGAAGTGCCTGCCACGGCGACATGCCCAGGCGAACATATTCTGCAAGTTCCTGTTGTAGAATATGGCCTGCAATTCCCGGGCGTGCTGGCGTATCCGTTCCTGCAATAATTCGAACATCCGCCGCAATGAAAGCGGCCAGAACGTCGCAAGCTGCCTGGTGAAGGCTAGGGAAATCCATGCCAGACTTTAGGTACAATTGCTTTTCGTAGCTGAGCGCATTACGCCAATAATCGATGGTTGGGTTGGTAATGTATTTGTTCGAAAGTTGCCGAAGCGATTTCTCGAATTCTTCGGGTGTAAGTTGGTCGACATCACTGGTCACTTAGCGAGCAGAGATCGCAGAGACTGAGGCTTGAAGGGGCGGTTGGAAACGTCTGGCAGATCGCGGTAATTTTAGGCGGTGGTTGGTAAGCTGGTTTTTGGAAGTTGCGGGTTGGAAATGACGATGCGTGAGATTAAGCTATTTCGTGGCGGCAAGTGCTGGGTGACCGCAAATTCTCTCATTGGGTTACGCGAAGATCCTGAGGCGAGTGAGGTCGATTAGAATGGCTTGGCCGTTAAAAGACTCGACGACGGATCATAACACACTTGCAGGATTGTATGTGTCATCATATCCATCAAATAACGCCTGGCACCGTTTATAGTGTCTTGTTTGGAGTGTGTCTGTCGAGAGCAGCGGTTTCATATTGTTCGTGAAATCTTTTCGTTTGTTCAGGCATTTGCGAATAAAGTTTGGGCTTTGGCGTTGGTTCAGACGCACGCCGGGGTCGTTGATGCCGAGTCTGAATGGAAATAACATCAATTCTTAACCCAGGGGATGTCGACAGGATCACGTTTTCGGTTTCTGATCTTTATTGGGCATGAGTCGCCGTACCCGCGGGACACTTAAGTAACCAAGCAGTTTGAGGATTATACAATGGGTCGAAATCTAAATCGTTCTGGACTGAAAAATGGGCCTTCGCTTTGGTTGGTTTACTTTGCACTTGGGGGGATCATTCCTGCTGTGGCCGCTTCTAAGAGCAGTATCGTCTGTGCTCAAGATACGCCGGTGGCGGAATCCTTGATTCGACAAGAGATTGAACAGCAGGAGAACGCGCGGCCGGTTTTGCGAATCAGTGCGTCGATGTTGTATCAACCGACCGCGATGCCGGATCGAGTCATTTTGACGATTAACGGTGACGCCCGCACGACTCGTGCAGTTTCTTGGCGGACATCGACTGATGTTACTCGACCCTTGGTCGAAATCGCGGAGGCTTTGCCCAACGCTTATTTTACAGAGCGAGCACAGCAATCCGAAGCATCGTCCCAACTGTTGGAAACTTCACTCAATCGCGCTCACTTTCATAGCTACTCGTTCACCGATTTGAAACCTGGAACCAAGTATGCGTACCGCGTTGGTGATGGTGAGAACTGGACCGAGTGGTTTCACTTCGCGACAGCCGCTGCTGAAGATGAAGAATTTTCTTTCATCTATTTTGGCGATGCGCAAAACAATATTCGCTCGATGTGGTCGCGGGTCATTCGTGAAGCCTACTCCGACGCACCCAAAGCGGCTTTTTTATTGCATGCTGGCGATTTGGTAAACAAAGCGGAATCGGACGCCGACTGGGGCGAATGGTGCGGCGCGGGGGCATGGATGAACGCAATGATGCCGAATTTGGCCGTGCCTGGAAATCATGAACAAGGTCGTGACCAGCAGCAAAATGGGAGATTGTCGATTCATTGGCGACCGCAGTTTGAATTTCCCACGAACGGTCCAGTCGGCTTGGAAGAAACCTGCTACACGCTGACCTATCACAATATGCGTTTGCTATGTTTGGACAGTAATCGCGAAATGGAAGCCCAAGCCAAATGGTTAGACCAAGTGTTGAGCGAAAATAAGAGTCCGTGGGTTGTGTGTTGCTTTCATCATCCTGTTTTCTCAACAGGAAAAGACCGTGACAATCCCAAAATTCGCAAGTTATGGAAACCGATTTTTGACAAGTACAAAGTCGACTTAGTGTTGCAAGGTCATGACCACACCTATGGCCGCACAGGATTGAAAGTTCCGACCTCTGCAACTAACGCAGAAGTCGGTGATCCCGAAAGCGTCCTTCCGGAAAATGCCGAACAAAAAAATGTGGCGACAGGGCTTCAAAAGATAGACCCACAGACGGGCACCGTTTATGTGGTTTCGGTTAGCGGTCCAAAAATGTATCCAAATCAGCGTCCAGAATTCATGGTGCGGTTCGCTGAAGATACCCAGTTGTATCAGATTATTTCGATTGATGGCGATCAATTGAAGTACGAAGCTCGGACAGCCGTAGGTGATCTATACGATGCCTTCGAGCTAAAGAAACAAGCAGGGACGATTAATCAATTGACTGAAATTCCACCCGAAGTTCCAGAGAATCGTCGCGGTCAGAACACGAAGTAATGCGGTGGAGATTCGTAAGGCTGCTAGGCCAACCAAAGCATTTACCGGTGTTTTAAAATTCGCCAAACAAACGGCCAAACCAAGACTTTTTGCCGGTGGGTGGAGTGGTGGCGGTTTGGGGCGGTTGGAATGGGTAGAGACCATATTTCATCATGGGGTGAAGACCCCGGTTGTGGACCCTATTACCAGCCCAGCCAGTATCGGATTGTTGGAAATAGTTTGGGTTCAGCGTATCACGGGGCCCTAATTGCGTGCCCTGTAGTTGGGATTCTTCAATGGCGGGTCGCCCCTGGTAGTTTGCTGGGTAGTTTGCTGGAAAATTTGCCGGTGGCGCCGACATTGAATTCGCTCCATTGCCGACGCTAAATTGCCCAGGGGGCATTCCGCCGTTGGTCTGGGGACCAAACGGGCCCGTTGGCGGCATATACGTTGGCGGAGGCAAAGGTGGGGTGTATCGGTTGAAGTTCTGCATCAACACCTGGACATGATTTACAAGGCGATTCTTTGAATATCCAATCTTCACGTCCACAATGCGGTGTCGGAATACGAAGATGAGGGTTGGAACTTGAGAAATGCCAATCCAACGGCATAGGTCCTGGTTAACCAGCGGACCCACTTCCACTTTGGAAAATGCAATTTGCGTACCCACCGCTTCGTTAACGTCTCGAACGACGCGATGCATTGACCTGTCCAAGGGATTCCACTGGGCCCAAAAATGCACGATTGCCAAACGATTTTCATGCTCGCAGACAAATGCCTCGAATTGTTCAGCCGTTAGTTCCCAGTTGTCTTGCGACATGATTTTTTCTCTTGGCGGTATCGATTACGATCGCCGTCTCGTCTTCCAAAGGATACGCAGCACGATCTATTATGGATACGTGTGAATGCTAAAAAGTGGTCAACATGATTCGGAAAAACGGGGAATAGTGATGAAAAACGCCGGAACCATTCCTAGGAACTCGTTCCGGCGTTTCTACGATCAAGATAGAACCAGCCCCAATGAGTTCTATTCACTTTCGAGCAATTGGCACCACTATTTTCTAAGCCGAACCGGAATTTTGCACGACGGTCAGCCAATCGTTTGTGGTGCGAATCAACGACTTTGGTTTTAGCTGCCGACGTTCTTCCCGCTGCGTCCTGGCATTGCAATCAAGCCTGGATCTACATCACCCCAAGCGAAGGCTTCTGGTCCCAGGACCATTTCAGAATTCAAGACCGAGTCGCGGCTGACTTCCTGGCCGGTGTAGCATGCTTCGCGTCCCATAATCGCCATTAAGGTCGAATTACTCATGTATTCACCATTGTTGATCGGAGAACCGTTGCGGATGCTTTTGAACATTTCGACATGTTCCAGATCATACATGCTAGGTGCGTTGCCGCGGAATCGCCACTTTTCTTTTTCATTTTCGATGATGCCGCGAAGTACCTGAGCGTTTCCTTTGGAACCCAAAATATAATCATCGGTATCGTTAGAACAGCCTTCCATTTGACGAGTAAACGTGAACGCTTTGACGCCATTTTCCCAGCTGTAGGTGCAGGCAAAGTGGTCGTAAACATTTCCCCATTTTTCTTCGGTGCGAACCTGACGTCCGCCCATGCCCACGCAACTGATCGGCGCTTGGTCGTCATTAAGCCACAACGCCTTGTCCAAACTGTGGATGTGTTGTTCAGCAATATGGTCACCACTTAGCCAAGTGAAATACAACCAGTTACGGATCTGGTATTCCATTTCACTCCATTTAGGATCCTTGCCACGGTGCCAAAGCGTTCCGGTCAAATAGTTCTCTTGAATGGCAATGATATCACCAATGGCGCCATCTTTGATTCGTTTGATCACTTCGTTAACTTTAACGTCATATCGCCAGCATAAGCCGGACACGACCGCCAGTGATTTCTCCTTAGCAATGCGACAGGTTTCCAAAACACTTCGCACGCCAGGTCCATCCACTGCGACCGGCTTCTCACAGAAAACATGCTTGCCAGCGTCGATAGCTGCTCGCAGTTGCACGGGACGGAATTGAGGCGTTGTACACAAAAGTACAACGTCAACGTCAGACTGCATTACTTGTTTGTAGGCATCGAAATCATAGAACTGTCGTTCCTGGGGCACGTCCACTCGATCTGGGTAAGCCTTTTGAATCGATTCTAGACAGGGTCCAATTCGATCCTGGAAGATGTCGGCTAAAACCGTAACCTTGGTGTTGGGGTCTGCGTTCAACGCGTTGACTGCAGCACCAGTGCCTCGACCACCACAACCGATTAATGCGATTTTCAGAACATCGTCATTGCGACTGTGCACCGCAGGTACAAAACCGTTGGCAGTCACCATGCCATTAGTGACCAAGCCTGTCCCGACAGCGCCAATGCCAGCCAAAAATTTTCGTCGCGACGTCGAAGGTTTACCTGACGCTGGTTTTTCATTCTTCATGGGGATTTCCAGTCAATAGTTATAGTGTTACTGATTCGATGATTTGAATTGGTACAAATGTGTAAAGTGGGAATTGAACGAGGCGGGAAGTGGATCCTAAACCAACGTCCGGTTGGACATTGGCACGAGTTGAATGTGGGCAGCAAGCGGATTACACCTTTTAAGCAAACGGTGGCCTTCTCGAGGCTAGAAAAGCTGCATGCTGATTATCAATAGGCGTTTTGGTTCCTTGATGCCTTGGCATCCAAGTACTTTTCGCATCCAAGTACTTTTCGCATCTAAGTACTTTTCGCATCTAAGTGTAGGTGCGTCTGAACGACCAGGAGGGTGACATTGCCAATGGTGACATTGCAAACGGTGGGATCAGCCGTTAATGGTTAACAGCCAATATTGTCTGCGATGCAGTCAAATGGATTGG
>JBDNHU010000576.1:0-4062 GCA_041688615.1 Mariniblastus sp.
ACCAAGCACAGAATCCATCAACAAGACCCATTCGACTTACCTGCCTAAATCAAGGACAGAATGCACCTAGTCTACTTCTATTGGCCGCTTTTCGAAATAGGGTCGGCTGTTTGAAGAAGCTTATCGTTGGCAACCTTAAAGGTAAGTCAAAAAGCAAGATGATGTTTTAGGAAAAGCTAGAATACACGACACTTTTGACTAATTTTGTCCGCAACACCGTCGTACCTGCATCACTGCAAACCGGATCAGCACTGGCTTAGCAACCGGTGCTTGCCTTGCGATATTTGGGCGACAACATGGCGTTAAAACTAGGGCTCCAAGGCGAGTGTCGTGATTTCCAACGCCGCATTTCAAACATAATTGCGAGAACAAGCGGAAGCGGACCGTAGCAAGCAATAGGCTGCCAGCACTTTGACCTTATTCGTAAATTAGTTTGTGCCCCAAGCCGAGCGGACCGGTAAAATCGTCAAACACGCCCGGAAGTTCAAAGGCCGACAAGGAACTAATTTCGAGACAATTCCCAACCTGCGTTGCTCATTGCAGCGATCAAGCCATACAAAAAAAGCCCGGCGAATCCTACTTTTGGAAAACACCGGGCCAATACAATCAAAGGGTATCAAACGCATTCAAAACGATCACTTGTTTACGAATTCTTTTTCGTGCATCCAACGCTTCAGAATCGGCGATATCGCCAAACAAGCAAGACCCGAAACAACGGCCATGATCGCAATCAACTTATAGACGTCGCCGTAAATATGAACGGTATCAATCGGCGCTGGAACAAAGTTTCCTTTGCCGACATTGACGACCGCAAATTGAGCAATGATTGCAGCTAGAAATTGAGAGAACGCTGTCGCTAAGAACCACGCGCCCATAACCGTGCTTACCAACCGAGCTGGGGCCATTTTGGTAATCATTGATAAACCCACAGGCGACAAACACAGTTCGCCAGTTGTTAGCATCAAATACATCAACAACAAGTAAATCGAAGCCACCATACCGCCTGACGAGGTTTGTGCGCCCACGTATAGCAACGCAAAACCTGCACCTAGTTGCAGCAGCCCCAACGAAAACTTTACCGGCGTACTTGGCTCTAAACCCCGAGCTCCCAAGAAACCCCAAAGCGCGGTGAAGACCAAACCAAAGATCATGATGTAAATCGCATTAACCGACTGGTATACTGAGGCGGGAACTTCTGAACCACCTAAACCAATTTCCCCAACCGCACTCTTATCGAAAGTCCACTCGACCACCTTATCCTCAACGGTCGCTTTCTCGTTCTTGGCCGCTTCTCGCAAGTAGGTCAACGCGGTCATGGTAACCGTTGGATAGGTGTTGACCTGCTCAATCGTCTCCGCCAACTCTTCTGGTTTCATTTGCTTATCTGGTTCCTTAGCTCCTTCCACTGCTCGAATTGATTTTTCAACTTGTCCCCGAAATGAAGCGGTTGCGTTGACATGGCCAAGGTACTCTTGAGACAGATATTCCATTCCGATGGTCCCGTCTGCTTCTGACGCAACCGAAACCCGTAGCTTCAACGTGGTGCCCACCATTTCAGGCGTCACAGAGCTAGATTCACTGACTCGATCGACATTACGATCAGTGAAGTTGTTAACCGAACTTCCTGACTGTTCGAAAAACGACCAAAACAACAAAGAGAAGAACGTTAGAATGAACACCACATACATGCGCTCTCGTCCCACTTTATCCATGGCAAACGCTTCACGAACCAAGTAAATCGAGGCGCCCAAGCCAGCGATCATCAAAATCAAACCCGCTGGACGACTGGCTTCTTCCACCATCGTGGCAATACCTTTGACGATTGCATATTCACTTTTCGCCAACGGTTCGATCACGCTTTCAGGCAAAAGTGAAACTTGGTTGTTAACGAATGGCAATACCGAAAAGCCAGAAACCAACAACACAAAGACGGGCAAAAGCACCAAGGTCCCCACCAAAACCAACAGCAAATTTCGACTGTAATTCTTGGGGTCGGGCGTCAACCCGATAAAGTCTGGAAGACCACCTTTGGCCAACGCCACCACGGCAACGATTGCCGACGCCACCAAGGCGATCGCTACGAAATAGTTCAAATAGACAGTGAAGGGATCACCCGAATTGTAGACAAATAGCCCATAAGCACTGGCCGCTGCGGTACCCAAGATCATCGCTTGAGTAAGAATCGTCGGCGCCGCAAAAATAGCCAATCCAACCAACATACCAATCGTCGCTAAACCGAATCCGTAATGCCAACCATAGGTTTCTCCTATATACCCGCACAGAAGCGGCGCAATCGCGGCCCCTAAATTGATCCCGATGTAAAAAATCGTAAAGCCGCCATCACGCTTGGTACTACCTTCCTCATACAAAGATCCGACCATCGTCGAAATGTTCGGCTTAAAAAATCCGTTGCCGACGATCAATAATCCCAACGCGGTGAAGAAATAAAATTCGTTCTCCTGTGTCATCACCAGGTGACCCAGCGCCATAAAGATTCCGCCAATCACCACCGCAGTTCTGGCACCCAGCAATTTGTCTGCAATCATCCCACCAAAGAATGGTGTCATGTAGACCAATGCCGTATACGCACCGTAAACCGCATTCGCGTCCTTGTCACCGTAGCCCAGGAACCCTTTGATCATGTAAAGGACTAATAGCGCACGCATCCCATAGTACGAGAAACGCTCCCACATCTCCGCAAAGAACAATGTGAAAAGGCCGGTTGGGTGACCAAACAGCATGGCTTGGTGTTTCTGATCAATCGAAGACATTCAATAGTTCTCCTGCGAGCGCAACTCCGATTCAAATTCAAAGTTGCGGTAAGTTCATTGCATGCAGCTGTACATATCGGAAATCAACGTTCCCGTATGCCACGATGATAACGATACGCGAGTCCCGTTTCACCCCTACAAAACCCATTAAACAGGGTTTCTTGTCGTAAACAATCGTTTCAGCTTACCTAGTCACCTAATTCACAGACTTCGCCAACCTAACTACCACAGCAGCTTCGACTTCCTTCAACATCCATTGCTCAAAGTGCACCGCAGGCAGAACAACGGCAAACACATCTTCTCACGATGAGGTCCCTTGTTTTCTACGCCCCAGCAGCCATAGAAAGGCAATGAAGTCGTAAAGACCGTGGGCCACCATGACGCCCCAGATCCCTAAACCGGCAGGGACTGCGATTCCCAAAAGCAGTGCAATCGAAGTCGCTAAACAAAAATAGCCGAAGGTTACCGCGTGCAAGGCACCAAACAACAGCGACACTGCCGCTAACGCCAACAACCAAGCCACGTTTGCAGCAAACCAATTCAACAAAAAAGACTCAAGACAGCCCTGCAAGGCCCAACGAAAACAAAGTTCCTCACCAACGCCGGCAAGGGCTGCCAAAAGAAAAAGCTGAATCCTGTTCATCTTACTTAGCAACGGCAAGAATCCTTCGCCGATCCGGTCTTCGATATCTCTAATCCAAGCCAATTCCCAGCGCGACGCAATGTAAATCGCAAGAAAAATAGAAATGCCAACCAAGGCACCCAATCCCGTCGAGGCCAACACTCCCAATCCGAACCAGTTTGCCGAGGCCAATTTTGAGCTGACGCTATACCAGGCTGTCTCAGGAAACAGCCCGCCCCAAAGACCAATGCCTAAGCCAAAGACAAGAAACAGCGATTGAAATGCCATCATCGCCCCAAAGCCCAATCTTTGCGGATTTAGAGGTTCGCTTTCATTCCCTAAACGATCCATATCCAAAGGTTCCCTTCAAGATCGCCATGGTCCATTTTCGAAAAGTGAAACGTTTTGGCCGTCGGATCACTCAGAACATTGCGTAAAAAAACGGCCGCCAACTTTACGCTGACCGACCGTTCAATTTTTCATATTTTCGAATGCTGTCGCCGGCGCAAACAAGTTCAGCGATCAAATTCAGGCCGCAAAACTACATGCCAACAACATACCCTGCTCAGTTGCCAGTCTTAATCGGTTACCAGTCTTAATCGGTTACCAGTCTTAATCGGTTACCCGTCTTAATCGGCTACCCGTCTTAATCGGCTACCCGTCTTAATC
>JBDNHU010000577.1:0-4603 GCA_041688615.1 Mariniblastus sp.
CCGGAATAGATCAAAGGAACGAAATCATGAAACCTAAATCACTCGTACTTCTGGGAGTTTCCGGAGCCTTTGGTCTAATTGCTGCCGCATTACTTACCAAAGCCATTGGTCAGCGTAGCGAGGGTGTCGAAACCGAGAAGCAGACAGTGGTGGTCGCGTTGGCGGACTTGGATATCAATGAAAAACTGACGGCAGAGAATGTTCGCACCGAACAGTGGCCCGTTAGCATCCTACCACCTGGGGTTGCCAAAACAATCGAAGAAATCAACGAAAAACGGATCAACGTTCGCGTTGCAATGGGTGCTCCCATCTTCACGCGGGACCTGCAGGACCCTTTTGCTCCTCAAATTCTGTCGATTCCACGAGGCAAGAAAATTGTTGGACTCCGAGTCCCTGCCGCAGATCATATCGCAGGTCTACTGCAACCGGGGCATAGCGTCGACGTGATCGGCATTTTCGAAGGTCAGAATGACCAGTCTTTTTCTCGGACGTTCCTACGCGGAATCAAGGTTTATTCCATTAGCAACCGTACCAGTCCTGACATGAAGGAAGACATCAAGGCGGACGAAAGTGACATCACCGTTAGTTTGATTGTGTCCGAAATCGAGTCCGAAAAACTTACCCTGGTTGCCGGGGTTGCGAAAATCAAGCTGGCTGTTCGCGGCGCGAATGAACTCAAGGAAGACGAAAAAGCCTACGACCCGGCGTCTGCCCAATCAGAAGAAACCGTTAGCTTGAACGAAATCATGAATATCAACGTCGAGCAACAGCCAGCATTTGATCCTCTGCAATCGTTCAATAGTCAGCCTCCCGTTCAGAAAGAACAGCCGTTCCGTATCCAAGTGGTTAATGGCAATGTTGTCACCGAATACGAACTTAGCGAAGGCGGACTACCTAGACTTGTTGCCACCAGTAGCGTTGGCCAAGCGGAAGAACAGGGAAACGGGGTAAACCTGGGAAGCTTTACCGGTCCCACTGAGGGTCAGGCGGGATCGGAAAATCTTGAATTTTAGGCCTTCCTCCATTCGAACAGTAATCCTGAGGTAGCGACTGTGCCGATTGCACTTGTAGTCGTGGCTGTGAAAGCGAGACGTAAGTCTGCCCAAATCAGAATCAGGGATGTTTGAATGAAATTGCCAATTATTAAGTCTGCAATCGTTTTAGGTCTGGCAACGGCTCTTGGCTTCTTAGCAGTCACGGCGCCGGTTGATGGACAGGCGGTCGAGGACGTAAACGGCCAGACGCTTGAGATTACGCAAGAATTTCAAAGCATCCAGTTGGTAATCGGATCCAGTCGCTTGCTAACGATGCCGTTTAATATACCAAAAGTGGTGGTTGAAGACCCTGCGGTTGTAACCGCCACTCCGTTTTCCAAGAACCAAATTCTGGTTCGCGGGTTACAAACGGGCATTACCGGTGTGGGCATCGTTGACGAGAATGACAAAAGCTATACCGTCGAAATTAACGTGGTGAACGATGTTCGCCAATTGCAAGCGGTCATCAACCAGACTTTTCCAACGTCGAACATCACCGTTCGACCGTTGAAATCGTCGGTCATCCTGGTGGGAACGGTACCAAGCCCCGACATGGCGGCTCAGGTCGTTGATGTCGCAAAGAAGTTTTCGCCCGAAGTTTTCCAGAACCTGCAGGTTTCTGGTGCCCAAAATATCGCGTTGCAAATGAAGGTGTACGAAGTTTCTCGAACGAAACTTCGCCGCATGGGAACAGATTGGGCGTTTGGCACTCGCAAGAGCTTTGGGATCCAAAGCGTTTCTGATGTTTTAACCGCCTCGACCGGAACTTCAAACTTGTTCGGTTCCACCAGTGACACGTTGCGATTGGGTGTGGTCAATGGAAGCAATCAGTTCTTTGGTGCCCTGGAATACTTGGAACAACACGATGTCGCCAAACTGTTGGACGAACCGACACTAGTAACTTTAAACGGTCGCCCCGCAGAGTTCTTAGAAGGTGGTGAGATCCCGATCCTTGTCAACGCCGGCCTGGGTGTGGCCTCCGTGGAATTCAGGCCTTTTGGTACCAAAGTGGACTTCTTGCCCATCGTCTTAGGAAATGGACGCCTTCGCTTGGACCTGCGCTACGAAGTTTCGCAGATCGCGGAAGGACTTTCAGGTGACACCGATACGCCAGGTTTCTTGGTCCGCCGAGCCAACGTTGCGGTTGAAATGAATGCTGGACACACTTTGGTGGTTGCTGGTGACATTCAAGAGCGAATCGTGAGTAGCAAACGAGGCATACCTGGTTTGATGCACATGCCTTGGATCGGTGCAGCTTTCCGAAAGAATCAAGAACAGGTTATTGAAACCGAACTGGTGGTCATCGCAACGCCAAGGTTTATCGGAGAAGTCGACCCAAGTATGCTGCCCGAATTGGGACCTGGCCAAGCGACTTACTTGCCGACCAATCCGGAATTCTTCGGCCGAGGCTACATGGAAACCCCGCGTTGCGAACCCGCAGTGGATCAGGACGGCGGACCGATGATCGGCCCAGCTTTTCAAGGTTCTCCAGCGATGATGGGTCCAGAAGGTTACCAACCAAATTCAATCCCAGTTGCCCCAATCCCAGTTGCTCCAATCGCGGATCCCTCGGCAGTACCAGGTTCGGTGGCCGATCGCGGCGGCTTCAACCCTCCCGTCAACCAAGCCCCTGCGAAAGTCGTCAACCGCCCATTCGGCTTTTTTCGAAACCGATAGGTCAGTGATACTGGACCTGGTTTTGCAAAACTCCAGTCGGTACCGCCTCCTTTGAGTTTCATCAGAATCCTATTTTCGACGAACCGTTTGAACGCGGACAAGACCGCCCAGAAGGGTCGTCGAAAGTTTCGATTGCCAAGAGTTCTTACTTTAACACAAACGATTGCTGTTCTATGAGTATTAACCTGAGATTTGTGCTTTGTGAACCGAACAAGCCATCGCGCACGACACTCAACAAAATGCTTTCATCATTGGATTCGCTTTGGCTGGAAGCGGAATGCGGTAGCTATTCTTCGCTAGAAGATATCATCACGACTTCATCGGCCGATCTCTTAGTGATTGGCATCGACGAAAACATTGAGGAGGCCATTGCTGCGATTCGAGTCGTCGCTAGTAAATCGCCTGGCACAGCGATTATCGTGATCAGCGCCAGAAACGATGGCCAAACCGTTTTGGAATCCATGCGTGCTGGAGCCAAAGAATTTGTCAACGCACCGGTGCAGATGGCGGAACTTGCGGGCGCAATTCAACGGGTGACTCAACTTTCAACCAGCGTAGGTACTCGAAGAACCGGGAACACTTTGGTCGCGGTTGCCGGTGTTACCGGTGGCGTTGGAAGCACTAGCATCGCAGTCAACTTGGCGGCAGCGATGGCCTCCAATCCAGCCAAGAGCGTTGCCTTGGTGGACTTGGACTTGAGTGTTGGTGACGCCGACATTTTCTTAGACTGCATCCCTGAATACACGTTGATCGACGTCGCGAAGAATGTCGGACGCTTGGATCTATCGCTACTAAAAAAATCGATGACCAAGCATGAATCAGGGGTCTATCTGCTCCCTCGACCGGTGTCGTTACAAGACAATGAAATGGTTACACCAGAGAACATGTCTCAGGTTCTAGGTTTGTTGAAGGCAGCATTCAGTCATTTGGTGGTCGACATTTCAAAATCGTACTCGATGATTGATCTTACCGCCTTGACCGCTGCCGATCATATCTTGCTTGTGACGCAACTGGACCTCCCTTGTTTGCGTAATGTGGTGCGTCTACTGATGTCATTCGACGAATATCACGGACTGCGGGAAAAAGTGAAGGTGATTGTCAATCGATCGGGAATGAACAGCAGTAATCAAATTAGCATCAAGAAGGCAGAAGAAACAATCGGTCAACAATGCTTCTGGCAGATCCCGAATGATTATGTAGTCATGACCGATGTGCGAAACAATGGCGTGCCCCTAATTCAACAGGCTCCCAAAGCTGCAATTACGGCCGCGATTTGTTCGATGACTGCAAATTTGATCGGCGAAGTCGTTGGAACGGAAGTCGCTGGCCCGCAAGTTGAGAAGAGGGGCCAGTGGTTGGGCTTCTTGTCCCGCTAGTACTTGCCGGTAAGTCAACGGCAGAAACTGCGAATCTGCCTGCGGATTGCAGTTAAATCCAAGCAACTGCCGCTTAAGTCCGCAAAGCTTCGAAAGAAAATTCAACGAATGGCGACCACCTACCGGTGAGTCGCTTTTTTTGTTTTGCCGTCGACCGCTAAGAACTTGGATTTCAAATCCAAGATCAACCCAATGAAGGCGATTTCCTACTAAACTTTTACGCACAAAGAACAATTACCACTGGCGTACCCTTCAAAACTGGATGACAAATCAACATTGCCCAACTACACTACTCCCCAACCAGAATGCGCAACCTGTGTAGAATTAATAAATCGAAAGTTTGACCCTTCGATCAGCATTTGGAGTCTCCCGTTCGCTTGGAGATTCTGACAGTCACGAGATTCTGACAGTCACGAGATTCTGACAGTCACGAGATTCTGACAGTCACGAGATTCTGACAGTCACGAGATTCTGACAGTCACGAGATTCTGACAGTCACGAGATTCTGACAGTCAC
>JBDNHU010000578.1:0-6330 GCA_041688615.1 Mariniblastus sp.
CGAAACGGTTTGTAAAGCACGGCATTAGGCCGCAAACCGGCCTTCCTCGCCTTTACCATTGTATGGCCAGGATCATAACCAAAGCCCGTCATCAGAATCAGAGGTGGATTTTCAATGCCCATTAAGTCTTTCAAATTCATCAACAGGTCGTATCCGGTCATGTCTTCCAAACGCAATTCGCTGATGACTGTATCGTATTGATGGTCACCATCGGAGTTACGAATCATCGAAAGTGCTTCGCGACCAAAATGAGCCGTCTCGACAATGCAACCGTAGCGTTCCAACAATCGATGTGCACTGTCCCGGACTTCTGCGTCGGAATCAATGACCAAAATTCGACGTTGTTGCAAAAGCGGTCGACAGGGAGTCTGCAAACATTCAGGAACCGCAGTGGCCGGAGCCATCTTTTCGCCAACTTTTTGGATAACTTGCTTCACATCCCGCGCGTTCTTCAAAATCGAACGCAAACGCTGTTCCACCTCACTATCGTGGCCAATGTACTTCTCTAGCACAGAAACGGCATCGTTCAAAATTTCATCAATTGGCAGGGCAACAGCACTATGGATCGCTTCCACACTTTGTTGAGCAGCGTTCGCACTCTGAGCCGCTAACAATTCCAGAGTGTTCAGCGACGCGGCGATGTCACGCGAAAATATTTCTAAAAACTGCAAATCGCTGCGGCTAAACGCCTTAATTTCGGGACTTTCAACATTGATCGTGCCAATCACGTGATCATGAACAATCAACGGCACCGTCAAACAACTGCCAGCCCCAATCAACCCGTCCAAATAGATCGGGTCTTTGGTCGTATCATCGCAAATGTAGCTTCGCCCAGTCGCTGCTACAAATCCTGTCACCCCTTGCCCTTCGGTCGAAACATACAGCGGTTGTTGAGCCCGTTCACTATTGATACCCACCGACAGCAAAGCCTCTAGCATGCCCGACTTGTCGTCCACCAACCGAATCTCGAAAAAGCTATAGTCCAGCACCTGTTGAGTGTAATGCAGAATATTCGACTTCAGCAAATCAATACGCTGAGTCACATCCATCTGAAAGATCTCTTCTGGCGTCAAATTTGCCAGTTCAATCCCCGCCATGTGAATGGCCTCCAACTTTTGGTTCTGCAATGTCTCGGTCGTGATATCTCGCAGGACCACAATCAACTGGCTGGTTTCGCCTTTTTTATCCAGGACCGGCGAAATCAGCATGTCGAAATAATGAGAATTCTTATCTTTGATTTTGGTAACCGTTTGCCGCCCAAGGACAGCCGCCGTCAAAATTGGATCTTCATCGGCCCCAATAATCGTCGCGTCAACAAAGCAATCGATAAACCGCTTGGACTGAGTTTCAACCGACCCGGTCCAGTCCGCCAACTTCTGGTTGTTCCACAAGATCCGCTGTTCTCGATCCAAAAGGGCTACAGCGTCCGGCAAGTTCTTAAGAATTTGGCTGTCGCGAATCGAATCGCTTAAACCCAATACTTCCCGAAAAGAGTCAGCGCAAACAAAAACCCCATCAAAGTTTTGGCTCTGCAGTAAGCCAAGGACCCGGACGGGGTTGCGAACAAATGTAACGTCATACTCGCCTTGCCAAGCGGCGGGCAGTAACTCATCTTTGTCTTTCGACTGCGAAAGACACAACAATTTTTGCAGATTCGGCACGACTAGGACCTCTGATGTTCCGGTCATCTGTTGGGTCGATTCCCAAAGTCAAATAAAATCAATGAGTTAGCGTCAAGCATCGATAACACCGGTTATCATTTGATCGCCTGGTAAAAAAACAACTACGCAAAGTTTGCAGGCTTCTGGTAACCGCCAAATGCCACACTTAACTCTACTTCTGACCAATCGGCACAATCCTTCTGACCATTCAGCACTCTGCTTCTGACCATTCGGCACTCTGCTTCTGACCAATCCACCCCAGTTCCACCCCGCCTAAACTTTCGCTACGCAGGAAATTGCCGCAATCGCCTACCTCGCCGAACGTTACTGCCCAAACTCGCCGGTTACCCGCATCGTCAAACTTGCCTGCCAATCGGATCCCCAGAATCTAATCCGCCGCGTCTAATTTCGGGCAAGCCTGATGTTAAGCATTATTCGCTTATCTCTATCAGAATCCAACCTTCACACATTGACAATATAAGTCTCGGCAGAATTCGCTGATTCGCTAAAAACTTTGTCACAAATTCTAAGTTACTCGACCGACTACCTCTAAAATCATTCGTTCAACCCAAAAGTCGGATGCGAAAACTTCGCCTTCCCACCGCTTAAGTCACAAAGGAACTTTGAAGTACAATGCATCCATGGCAAAACGAAAAAAAAATAAGGTCAGAACCGAATTTCGCAAGCGATACGGCATCCGAAATCGACAAAGCGATGTGACTCGGCAATTTAAAGCCGTTGGCGAAGATGAATTGCAAACCAGCCAGGAACGCCTGACCGGTCGAGGAGAACTTGCGAAAAAGAGGGTCATCCGCGGGGAAGAAACCAATAATGCGGATGATATCGGCCAGTCCTTTGTCCTAGAAGTGAACCATGCTGAATGCGAATTCGGACAGGTCCTGCGGGTTCATGGGCTTAACAGTATCGTCCTGCTTAAAGATGGTAGAACCGTCCAATGTGCCGTCCGAGGCCTGCTTAAAACCATCGGAACCGATCTTAGACACGTGGTCGTTGCCGGTGATTTCGTGGCCGTCAAAATGCAAGACAGAAACGAAGGGGTTATTCAGCGAGTCGAACCCAGACGAGGATGTATCAGCCGAACCAGTCGGGGCCGGCAACATCTTATCGCGGCGAATATACAACAGTTGATGATCGTCACCAGCTGTGCAGAACCGCAAATGAAGCCAAATCTGATCGATCGCTTCCTACTGACCGCCGAAAAGTCTTCCGTCCAACCCATCATTGTGATCAATAAAGTTGACCTTGTGGATGCTGCAGATGTACAAGCAATCGCAGGGTCCTTTGGGCAACTGGGATATCCTGTCATTTTTATTGCAGCAACTCAAAATTGGGGCGTTAGTCTGCTTCGTAAATGGGTGGTCGGACGAAGAACCGTGATCGCCGGGCAAAGCGGAGTCGGAAAGTCGTCCATCCTTAATGCGATTCAACCTGGACTTTCGCTGAAGGTAAATGCCGTCAGCGAGGAAAATCAAAAGGGCAAACACACCACAACCACGGCCCAGTTGATTCCATTGGATGCAGGCGGTTTCATGCTGGACACTCCAGGAATTCGCCAGTTCCAGCTTTGGGACTTGGCACCGGCAGAGGTCGATGGTTGGTTCCGCGACCTGCGCCCCTGGGTTGATCAATGCCACTTCCCCAATTGCACTCATACCCATGAGGTCGATTGCGCTGTTAAATCAGCAGTGGCCGACGGCCGAATCGATTTACGACGATACGACAGTTACTGCCAAATGCATGCCGGTGATATGATTTGACCCCAGTTGTCGATCGTAGCATTGTTATCACTTTGTCCTGAATGTCGACGTTGAAAATAACGAACTTTGCAGGCCTATCTTTCGCGCCCTCGGTGCCTTTTCGCCGCAAATCACGATCCCATCTTTTGCCTACCGCCACTTCAAGGTCCACACCGCTCATCAAAACAATCACCGAAGGTGTCACCTCAACCTCCTGCCAATCGCTGACGCTCCCATTCGAGATAAAATATAGAACGCGAATCCCAACTCGCTGTCAGAGTCCCTTACCAATTGATGTGACTCAAGAACCGATGTTGGCTCTTAGCATTCGCAGGCCTCCGCGTTTTGATATTATTGCGGGTTATGGGGAAACCATTCTTTGCACACCTGGGAATCGTTGCACACCTGGGTACCGTTGGCCTCGTTTTTTCAGTGCCCACGGTCAGGACTGGGTAGCGGTGAGTGAACTAGAGATTGGCCAACCGCTGACCGCTAACTTCCAGCAACCAAGCGGTTACGCTCAAGTGATCGGCAAGTAATACTTGCCAGCGCTACCCACCGTTGTTCACAACCTGAGCATCGAACACCAACATCAATTTCAAGTTGCCAACCTAAAGCTAATCGCTCATAATACCAGTAACAGCAAGTACGGTGAGGATTGTGATGGGCCAGGGGGAGCAGCTCAGATCGGCCCACAGGACCTGATCGGAAAGACTGCCGCTGAAATACATCAACTTGCCAAAGATCGCGGACCTGTTCCTCATCCAACAAAACCAACAAAATGGATGGACCCGGTCACAGGTAAAGAACGCCTACGAATCGATCCTGGGCACATCGATAAGCAAACAGGTCTACCGTACAACGATCCCAAGGCAGCTGTTCCGTATCATCACGGATATGGTCCGGATGGCAAAAGAAAAATCGTAGATCCCTCCGACGGAAATCCGCATTTTCCCACAGCACCGTCAAACTAGGACCAGTCGCATGGATACTGGTGAAGAAGTGATAACACTTGGAAACGGAGAAATCGTACTATGGATTGATGACGATTCGTCGCTGCATTTAAAGTCGGTGACTAAGTTTGGCGATCCAGTTGAGTTAAGTTTGGAAGAGGTGAACGAGCTTTGTGAAGTCTTGAGAAAAATTGCGATAAGGCTCACTTAATGCCCCAAAGAGAATAACGAACGCATTAGATGGTCTTGCGACGACACCGCTCACGGATAAATCAAAGGTGTCAGGGTTAATTGCTTGGCCGAAGTTAGACTCAGCATATACCACGAGCGGACGAAGCAGGCGGGCTTTATCATGTCTTGAACCGAGTGAATTCTAGCCGGAGGTCTGCTCGGGCCCCGCATCCAATGGATCCTTCGGATCGTTTTAGATTTTCGCGTATTTCGTGTATTTCGCGGTAGTCACTTCCCTGTTTCGGTTGCCGGTTGGAGTGCCAGGCATTGGAGTGACTATCCGATATTCAGAGACCACCAACAGTTTCAACAATTATTCGGACATCCCCTTTATTAACCTCAAAACATTTCAGATCTGCATTTGCGTCACTTACATAAGCCGCTCCCGCAGCCAACACACACAATACAAAGAACGGATAAATAATTTCCATGTTTCACCTTTTCAAATTTAAATCTTCTTCTTCAAAAAAACATATCACTTTTCTACTATCATTACTGGAATTCCAACCCGGTCCGTACCGTTTGATACGATGATCTCACCTTTTTCAAATCCCCTCCCTCCTGAAAGTGACGTTTGGTCCGCGATTAAATTCAACTCATAATGACGTTCACCATTCCCACTAGACTCTTGGGGTTCAATTTGCAATTTCCCTTTCAAAGATTCGGAAACCGAAAGTTCAACTGGCTTATCGATTGTCGTTCCTATTTGAATAATTAATCGCTGCTGGGTCCGTTTAGGATTGAAAACAAAACGCGTCGGAAAAAAGGGCAAATTTGACTTTAAGTATTCGCCACGTATGGGAATGAACAAGAGACGACCGTTTCCTTTAATATCCGGCAGTTCCAAATTTAAACTGGCGTTAAGCCGAGTTCGGTTCGATGCCGGATCAACAACGACTGAAACTTCAATTTCACAATGATTGTCATCGCTTCGAAGAACTTTGGCCGTCACGACTTCATTAGTGGTTTCAACGACAAGGTCCTTCATGGATAATCCGTCGATTCGCGAAACCACTACTTTCTGACTTTTTGCCTTCTCGATTCGGCCAAAATCAATGGAATCGGTGTTGCATGAAAGCAGGGGCAAGACATCGCCGCGTACCACAAATTGAATCGCCTTATTCCCCAGCCTGGAATCCAAATCTTTATCCAAGGCCCTAAATTTTACATCAACGACACCCTGAAACGGCCCGTTCTTGCCTCGCCAGTCCAGCATCACAGGAATTCCAACACTTCCGCCTTTTTCAACGGTTTGCCCTGTAAGTTGAGATCGCGTGACCAAGCACCCGCACGAAGAGTTTACCGTAAGAATTTCCACAGAATAATTGCTTTGGTTGCTAACCTGGAACAGGTGAACACTTTGACCATCGCTTTGGACTCGTCCAAAATCATGTTCGGGTTCCCCACAGGTCAAACCAGCCAAGCCGTCGCGATTAACATCCTGCGATTGTGTTTCCCGCGTTATCGGTTTCACTTCAAACGCGAGTGCGAAGTATGCGAACGCGATCAAAATGAAAGTCAGAAGTAAATAGAAAAGTCGATCGAGATTCATTTTCATTCCCCAAGCGTTTGCAAAACCGTTAATGCCAAATCTCTGACCCGGCGTCGGCGATTCCTGCCGAACGAAAATGCACTTGCCAATCCACATCACGCGATACTGGATTGATCGATCCATCGACCATCGCAAAATTGACAAAGCCTTGATGCATGGACCCAAAACCGACGATC
>JBDNHU010000579.1:0-3541 GCA_041688615.1 Mariniblastus sp.
AACTTCGGGAGGAAACAACAGTGGAATGGCTTCGCGTTTGACTGACAGGTTAATCAGACTGCGTTCGATCGCATCATTCAACATTTGCCACTTCTGCACGGCGGCATCCCAAGACTGCTTCTGATCCTCACTTGGATTGACCGGCAATTTTCGCAGTTCAGCCCCAAGTGCCGCTTCTTCTTCAATCAGCGTTTTAAGAACGGGAAACCGAGAACGCAATTCGGTCTGACGGCGAACCAGATCAGGCGTCAATTCTTCAGGTGTACGGGTTAACAATTCGCGAAACGAAAGCAAACGACCGCCCAACGGCATTCGCGAAAAGAATTGAATTCGACGCATAGTTTCCGACGAAATCACAGCATCTTCAAAATCCCTCTTCGTCATCTGAATACTAAACGATTCGGTGATGAACTGACTTCGATCCCCCGTCAAATAGGCCAGCGTCTGAAATGGGTCACGTTCCCAATCGGCCGGCACGGGGTCGCGTAGAATCGCAGAATTCAACGCCGCCAAATTAGCGGTCGTCCAATTGCGACGCAGGGCAGGGTTGGTCAGCATTTGAATTCGAAACGTCCAGGGTGACACCAGTCGGTATTTATCCAACCAAGCAGCAAACGCTTGCAAATCGTTAGAACTACCGCTGATCAGTCCAATCGCCTGCTCGATTAAATTTAGGCGAACGGCCATGATTCCACGCTTGAGATCCGTCGTTCGAATCAAGGAAACGGCGGAAGCGAGAAATTGTTCAGCCGCCTGAATCTGTCCATTTTCAATTGCATTTTCACATGCCGCCATGGCAAACTGAGCCTGAGCCATCCTCAGCCCTCGCAATCGAGCCCACTCAGAGGCCAGTGCCAGTTCAGGGAAGGCTTGATCTCGATTGACGGCGTTGTGAGCCTTCGCCGCTACAACCAACGCTTCGCGAAACACGTCAAATTGTTCAAAGTAAGCTGCCGAAAAACTGGCCTCACCCAAAGTCGTCTTTGCTGCGTTGTATTCACCAGCCAAGTATTGGTTGTAGCCAATCTGCAATAACGCAACTGGCGTCAGCGGATGATCCATCCCGTTGATTTGCAAGTTCTGCTTCAAAATCTCGGTCGATTTCCGTAAGTCACCTTCGCCCGTCAATGAAATCCCATACAAAATCGATCCCATCGCTACGGGAACTGCTGCCGGTGATGCCACTCGTGATTCGTTCAACTGAGTCCGCATCAGCCTAGCCGTTGGATCAACCTGAGAAAGTGCCCCCAAGATCTCGTCTCGACGCCGAATCGCCAACGCCATCGCTCGATACATTTCAATCGCGTCGACAGGTACGATCCGCTCTTGTGGAATCAAAGTACTACCTTGGTCTCCTTGAACCAGAATGTCTTGACCAAATCGCACCGGAAAGCTGTTTGGGAATCGACCAATATTGGTTTGCCGAGCCGGGACGCCCCAAGTGACCCGGGCTTGCCTGACGGCGTTGTTATCAATTTGCACGAGTTGCGCATCCCAATTCACTCGAACAGGCCACTGAATCATATTCGCGTAAATCACCAACGCCTCGTCAAACGCGTCCAGCGCACCCCTGTAGTTGCCCTCCTGATATCGGATCTCACCCATCAGTGACAGATAGGCCGACGAATCAATCCAGCGAACATTGCCTTCGCGATAGCCACCTCGATACAGCGCCTGAACCAAACGCTCAGCATCATTCAATTCGCCAAGATGATAAAATGAATCCTGCCCCATCAAACTGTAGTACCCAGTCTGAGGATAGCGACCAATCTGGGCCGATGCGATTTCGTCTACGATTGCATTGAAAAAACAAACGGCAAACACCACAGCGAAGAATTTTAGAATTGAATTCAACTTACGCTTAGTTGGAACGTCAGTGCTACGACGAAAAGAACGGCTTGAACCGTCCGTTTGAAAAGTATTCATCCAGGGCCCAGAATCTGCAGAGCACACACCCACTGCCGCCATCCCCGACGAAACTAGCGGCGAAAGGTCCGCCTTCGAAACATTGTCATGATTGGCTTTTTGAACATTAGACATCACTGAATACGCCTTACGGTGAAGATACTGTTCCCCTGATCCACAATAGCGAACTCCGACAAATCGGGACGGCAATGACGCTATGGTTGGACTGTTCGACTGTTCGACTGTTCGACTGTTCGACTGTTCGACTGTTCGACTGTTGGACTGTTGGACTGTTGGACTGTTGGATGAACCTATTTCGAATTCGGCCCGGGAATTCAACCCCGGTTTCTGCTTGTTTCTAGACCAGCTACACAACCAAAACCATTCCTTATCCTGATGAAAATCAAGGTTCTCAACTGCGTCACTGCGATTTCATGCTATCAACTGCTTGATAGCACGGCTTTCTATCTAATACGAACCTACGGGCCAAAAAGTTTAGCATTGTGTCATTTTCCCGGTTTTTCAGGGTAAATTCCAACCAAATGATTGTCCCAGATTTCCCGCAATTTGCAACTTCTGGCCTAGACCCGAGCCTTTCCAAGGCTGGAGTCTGGAAAATCCCTCAAATCGTTAAACCTTACGCAATGGTAATCCGATACATAAACCATAGCGAAAACGGTGCTGATTCCATCATCGTTCGTCCGCGGTTAGCCCGCGAATCATCACTCGGAGATCTGGAACATGAAGGCCAACGAAAATACTTCTTCCGCACTTGCCACACTCGCCGTAGTCCTGTTCGCCGGCACGGCCTTGATGAGCGGTTGCCAAGTACAAGTGGCCGGCCAAACGTTGCCGAGTGCTTACTACTTGACTGACGACATCCAGTACTTCCCGAAGGGCCCTGAAATGAAGGTCTCCCAAGAAGCTGCCGCAATCAAAGCGTACAATAGCGAACGGGATAAGCGTTAGTTTCGATGCTTGCATGATGCAGGTTACAAAGTCGTAGTCACATCACCAAGGATGGAGATAACGACTTCTGTGAGCCTCTATCTAGCGGTCGGACACTTTTTGAGTTTCGCAAACCAAGCCACCCAAGAGCTGAACCCTGTCGCGTGTTACGCGGCAGGGTTTGCTTTCGTTTGCCGGAGACTCGTTGACTGAAAAAAAATGACTCCGCAAAGTGATCCACATGATCAAATCTCAGAGGCCTTAGCCCACCCAAATTCAGCCACTCAAATTTAGCATCAATATTGAGCGTCAATATTTTGACGCCGCCGTAACCTCTACCGCCCGCCCACAACACTATCAGCCGACGGAACATCAAGCTCCATTAAGTCATCTGTTTCCAGAATAGGAAACCCAAGGTGCGACGGGTGCGACGGGTGCGACGGGTCCAAATGGTTCACGGCCTTGGGTCCCGATTCTGAATCCGGTTTCAGCGGCAACTTCTGGTTACACGTAGTCGGAACGACTTCCTCAGAAACTCCTTTCCAACGCCATTCGTGAACACCGTTCCTGAAAGTGGGCTGCGGTTTCACCATCCCCATCGGTCACAACCTGCGCTTGCAAATCCAAGTGCTGTTCTAGAATCCGAGCGGCAATCTGAACTCGCCCCGATTCTGTCAACGGTCCCAAA
>JBDNHU010000083.1:0-1805 GCA_041688615.1 Mariniblastus sp.
AAGCGGCAAAACCAGTGGTTAAGTTATCAAAAACCACTGGATTGAGACCCTGTTTCTTCAGAAAACGTGCCGTGTGACTGCCGATATAGCCTGCACCACCTACGACCAAAATATTCATAAATTGTTTACCTTAAATTATCGATTTCAAGCCACTTGCCGGTGCCATACGTTCTAACTGCACATACGGCAACACTAGCCACCCATTGTTCTAAAGATCCAGTTTCATTGGAACTGATTTCACTTTGCCTCGGGGACGTTTCTGGCAAGCGAAGCGGCACGTTGCGGGCGAATCAAGGGTGTCGCAACACAACGTTTGATCAAGTTTTCCGCCGAAATAGGCAATGCCAATCAAGTCGATCGCAATGCCGAGCTAAACTATCCTGCCCACGCCAAATTCGATTGCGGGGCACTCAGGATTTGACTTACTGTAGCAACCGGATCATGTTTTTGGAACCATCGCTGCGCGTTGTCTTGCGAGTGAGATTGATAATGGTCGTGATGTTGACACATCTCCTGCAATTTGTCGGGGATCTGTTGCAACGAATCATAGGCTAGACCAACCGCCCCTAAAGGCAGTTGCTGCGACGCTGCGGGGCGGATAACGTCAATCAATAAGCGGTTAATGGACGCGTTTCGATCGTGGTACGCATTGCTGAAACCCAAGCGGAACGAACGCGCGTTTGATGGAATTCGGAAAAGTGCGAAATTTGACTGATCAGCTGGGCAAATTCCGACAACACTTGATTCAACCTCAATCGCAGTCCCGTCGGCTTGATGGAAAATGACTTGGACGCGGCAATAAGTTCCTGCTTCCTTGGGCCATACCCAGTGGAATCGCAACGATAACAAATCACTGCAATGATTCTCTGGATCTTGTTTAGGTAATTCAGGTGACCAAGCATAGGCCGGAACTTCTTGGCCATCGAATGAAATGCAACCGTTTGCCGAGGGCACGTTCCATTGGGACCATTCAAAATTCAAGTGATTCCAGCATGCCTTTGATTGATTTTCCTTCAGCAGTTCCTGGTGGTAGGTTGCGTTGATGATCGACAACTGGTCTGCCATCCAGCAACCTGAGGGAACCAAGACGGGAACTCCAGCAGCCAAGTATTCACCAAAAATTCCAGCTCGACGATTCGCATAAGTTCGATTGTTGTAAGTCAGTAGACCGATGCCAGCGTTGCGGATCAAGTTTTGGTAGGTTCCGGTGTCCAGTGGGTGCTGAAGGTATTGAACCTGCTTGGTGATCGCTTCGGATTTCTCATCCAGTCGCAAGGCGAATGGCTTGCCGAACCAACGCGATTTTTCTTTCCGTTGACAAACCAAAAAGCCCAATTCTGAGTCGAGGACTTTTGTCTTTAATGCCGGTAGAATTGACTGAAGTGAATTTTGCCCTTTTTCTGCCCGAATCCCGCCCGCCAAGACGATCGGTACTCCGTTGTGTTCTGAATCGAACAAGTTCATGTCCAAGAAGTTTTCACTTGCTGTGACCTGAGCTGATTTTTGCTGCAAACGATCGATGGTCAGCGAATCTTCTTCCAGCACGGTATGCATTGTGGGTAGGTTCGTTATGTCACGATGTTCGGTGTCAAACGATCTTGTTTGAGGCGAATAGGTGTTGATTTTCGATGATTGAGTAATCGGAACCGTGGTACAGTTTTGCTTCACAAAGGCTTGACTGATTGGATAAGTCAATTCATGAATCGGTCTGGCACTTAGTCTTTGGTATTGATCTTCGATCGAAGCGGTCGTCGCATAGTAATTAATTTGGTACGATGGTACCGCGATCTAGATGTCCTCGAAAA
>JBDNHU010000580.1:0-12177 GCA_041688615.1 Mariniblastus sp.
ACGAATTGCTGTGTTGCGTGCGATGGCAACGGATGACAATGCGCATTCCTCCAGCGGCTATTCGATGCTGACCGGCCGGCCGCATTCACCCAAAGGCCAAGAGAACGCTCTGCCCGGGGCGCCAAATAACTGGCCGTCGATAGCGTCTGTCGTTCGCCACTTGAAGGGAGATCAAACCAGCCTGCCGGGAGCGGTGCGATTGCCAGAAGAAATTTGGAATACCGGACACATCACGTGGCCCGGCCAAGATGCCGGTTGGCTTGGCGATCATGCCGATCCGTGGTTGTTGACTTGCGACCCGAATAATCCCGACTTTCGAGTACCGGATATCAGTTTGCCGGTTGAGATTTCACCGGAAAGATTCTCGCAGCGAGAAGTCTTGCGTTCGCTGATGAACAATCAGTTCCAAGCGACCAACAGTGCACCTGTGCAAAGCTGGTCAAACTGGCAAACCAAGGCCATCGACTTGCTGCAGGCCGACGACACGCAATCCGCCTTTGCTCTGGAGAAAGAACCGGAAACGCTCCGAGATCGTTATGGTCGGAATCGATTCGGCCAAAGCGTGCTGCTGGCGCGACGGTTGGTTGAATCCGGCGTGTCGCTTGTGCAAGTCAACTGGACACGCTGGGAAGATGACGAAAATGTGGCGCCGGCTTGGGACACGCATGCCAAGCACAGTGAACGACTCAAGAAGGCATTGATGCCGCCGATGGACCAAGCCTACTCGGCGTTGCTTGAGGATTTGGAGCAGCGAGGGATGTTGGAAGACACGTTGGTCGTTTGGATGGGCGAGTTTGGCAGATCGCCCAAGTTCAATGCCGCGGGCGGACGTGATCATTGGGGGCACGTGTTCTCGGTCGCTTTGGCCGGAGGTGGTGTGCGCGGCGGGAGCGTCTATGGTCAATCCGATCGCCAAGGTGGCTATCCGTTGGAGGGTCGCGTTGAACCACAGGACCTAGCGGCCACGGTTTATCATTGTTTGGGCTTCCCGCCCGAAACGATGCTGACAGATCCCTTCGGTCGACCATTGGCGATCTCTACTGGAAAACCAATTCAAGCTATTTTATAGGCATGAACCCTATGACCAATGCTCACGATCGCCGCGCCTTTCTCGTCGCATCGGCGAGCGGTTTCGCAGGACTGCACTTCGGGACGCCTGCGAAGGCTCTGGGAAATGAACACGCAACGTCGTCCAATGCCAGCACCGACCGCAGTGGTGGACGGGCCAAGTCGGTGATCCTCTTCTTCCTGTGTGGTGGCGCTTCGCACGTCGACACCTGGGACATGAAGCCCAATGCACCCGCCGAGTATCGCGGTCCATTTCAGCCCATCTCGACGTCAGCACCCGGCGTTGGTTGCTGTGAGCATCTGCCGTTGCTTGCCAAGCAAGCTCATCATCTGGCCGTGATTCGCTCGGTCTGCGGAACCGTCAACACGAATGATCATCACGCGGGTTACTACTACAATTTGACAGGCCACGTTCCCGACACCACTTTCAAAACGCAAGGCAACGACCGTCGTCCTTATGCAGACGATTGGCCCTTTGTGGGTTCAGTTGTTGGTTCGCGTCGACCGAACCAACATGGTCTGCCCAATGCGATCACGTTGCCTCATAAACCCAGCAAGCTACCCTATACGCGTCCTGGACAATTTGCAGCACGATTGGGCGTCGAGTTTGATCCGCTGTACGTTCAAGGCACGATCCAAGAGCCGCTTAAGTTTCAAGTGCCATCGCTCGTGCTCTCGGGCGACGTGACGACGGAACACTTGCAGTCCAGGCAGCGTCTGCTGAAGCAACTGGATGTTGCACGCAGTCAGTTTGAAAATTCTCCTATCGAACAGACTTGGAAGCAGCATCAACAACGAACGCTCGAACTATTGCTTTCGTCCAGTACCACCAAAGTGTTTGATTTGGAGAGCGAAAGTGAAGCGACTCGCACGCGATACGGAACGAGCGTCAATGCCATGAGCTTGTTACTGGCACGGAGACTTGTCGAAGCTGAAACACCGTTTGTGACGGTATTCTGGAAAGAGAATGAAGCGATCAAGAACCAATGCCAAAGTGCAGGTGGCTGGGACACGCACGGCAACAACTTTGAGTGCTTGAAGAACCATTTGTTGCCAGAGTTTGATCGCGCGTTCTCGGCGTTAATCGAGGACCTTGAGCAACGCAATTTGTTGGATCAAACCTTATTGATCGTGAATAGTGAGATGGGACGCACGCCAAAAATCGGCGATCCGCGATCTGGTGGCGTCAGTGGCGCTGGTCGCGATCACTGGACGCATTGCCAAAGCGTCCTCATGGCCGGTGGTGGAATCCAAGGCGGTCAGACTTATGGAGCGAGTGATCGGTTGGGAGAGTATCCAGCAGAACATCCACTGACACCCGCAGATATCGCTAAGACGGTTTACTATGCGGCAGGCATTGATGACCTCCGAGCCCAAGACGCTCAAGGTCGCCCGTACAATCTGCTCGACGAAGGACGACCGATTAAGGAACTGTTTAGCTAACTGGTCAGCGCAACTTTGAGACCCCTTGGGGCACAAATCGCAAGCGAGTGAACGACTGACGACGAACCCTACAGTTTGCACTTCGTGCTGTTATTTTCGGACTCTGCGGTTGAGAATCCCTGAAGTTGAGAATCCCTGAAGCAGCTTGAAGCTGCAGCTTGAAGGAACCGCTTGAAGAAACCGCGGCTATCGCCAAAGCGGCTAATCGGTTTTCAGAGACAGCTAAAGCGGCTAAGACAGCTAAAGCGGCTAAGGTTTGGCGATCCACTGGCGGACGATTGCGGCGTCGGCAATGTTCCAGATGCGGACTTCACCATCGAAAGAACCACTAGCGATATAACGCGGGTTGTCGTCACCTGTGGTGGTCGGCTGGAAGCATGCGCTCAGCACCCAATCGCTGTGCCCCTTGTACTCTTGCGCAACCGTATTATTGCTCAAGTCAATTCGCAGGAGTCGCTTATCAGAACAGGGCACGAAAAGACTGTTTCCGTTGCGGATCAGTTTGTAACCCTCCCCACCAACGTTGACTTCTGCAACTTTCGTTGCGCCCTCGACATCCCAACGATGCAGCTTGTTGTCCGTGCCAACGGAAACAACCTGCTTCTGGTCAGCGAGAATTGAAATGCCTCGCACAGCCGCTCCGTGCCCTAAATAACTTGAGAGCAATTCACCCGTGGCTCCATCGTACACTTTTGCCGATTTGTCGCGGCTGGAGGAAGCAAGCCGCGTTCCGTCATCACTCCATGCAACCGCAGTCACCCAATCCGCGTGGCTCGCGATCGTGCGGACTTCCTGTAGTGTTTCAACGTTGACAATGCGAATCGTGCTATCGGCCGAAGCGATGGCAAGTTCATTCGTCCCAGGCCGATAGGCGAGGTCCAGCACGACATCGCTTGTTCTCGCGACGACCCCTTTGATTTCTCCCGAGTTGAAATCAACCAGTCTCACTTCTCCACTTCGTCCAGGCTCACCGCAACCGACGGCCAGTGTTTGGCCATCCGATGAGAACGCCAAGGCGAACACGCGTTGCCCAACGTTCTTGATCCGTCGAACGAGTTTCGCGTCCTCGGTATTCCAGATCGCTAACTCGTGATAGCCGCTGGTGACAATCAGTTTGCCGTCGGGAGAGAAGGTCGTCGCCGTGATTGGAATGGTTTGGCTGTAGACTTCCGGCGGGTCAGCGTATTGGACTGGTGGAATGACGAGCGCCAGCGGCTGGCCAGCGTTCTCACCATCGAACTTACCGCCTGCCGCGATCCACTTCTCGATCAACTCAATCTGTTCAGGCGTGAGAGGTTCGCTTTCAGCCGGCATTCGTTCCGACTCGTCATCACTGGTAAGGCGTCGAAGCAACTCGCTGACTTGCTGGGGCGACGCTGCGATCGGCAATTCGCCAGAGTCGCCCGCTTTGAGCAGTTCAGCGTAGGTGTCAACTCGATAACCCCCCTCTGCTTTTCTGGGCCCGTGACAGGCCAAACAACTGTCCAGCAGGATCGGAGCAACGTCGCTGCGAAAGCTAACCGTCGCAGTGTCGTCGCCCGAGGCGGCCGACATCTGAAGCAGAAAGCAGCATAGCGAAACAGCAAGAATATAGTTTTGTTTCATGGATCTATTTGTGCTCGATGAAAATCCAACGACTAGTGCTGGAATAAAAACTCGTCAGTATTGAATAACGCCCAACAAACGTCTTCAATTCCGACGACGGGATCTGAATTCTTGCTGCAATGTTCAACTGCGGCTTTCAACTCGATATCGGAAGGAGGCCGACAAACGGCGGCCAAGTAAAGTTCTTTAACGACTTCTTCGACCGCTCTCCCTGCTGCCAAAGACTTGCGAAAGCGGTTGTTGGCGTCTCGTAACTTCTCATGGATCAATGGGCCATTGAACAACTCGATCGCCATGCCCAGATTGGAATCGTCAGCTCGTTCACAGGCGCAAACCGTGCTGCGCTCGGGTTGGCCGAAGACTTTCAAGAAATCAACTTTAACGACGTCCGGTGCCGGCAACTGGGTCGCCAGCGTTCCTGCCGGGAGGCTGCCAAATTTCTGCTCCAGTGCTAAGGTGTGATTGATTGCATCGAGCAATTGTTCTGCTCCCAGCAAACGAGGTTCTTGGTGCGAGAAGTACTTGGTGTCTTCCTGGTTGAACTCCGTCGTTTGGTAACTCGCTTGATAAGTCCGACTGTTTAAGATGACTTTCAGCAAGTGCTTTCGATCATAACCGCTTTCGACGAAATCTTTCGCGAGCGCGTCCAATAGCTCTGCGTTTGCTGGGGGATTCGAGTCGCGGAAATCGTCGATAGGGTCAACGATTCCTCGCGCGAATAACTGGCTCCAAATGCGATTGGCTTCGATTCGAGCAAAATACGGATTATCGGGATTCACTAACCAGTCCGCGAATGCGGTACGACGGTCTGTGTCATTGGGCGATTGGATACTGCCCACTTGAGGCAACCACGGGGCCATAACCTGACCGGTTCGAGGTTGTATCACGTCGCCAGAAAAAATGGTGTAGACAAACATCTCGCCGGGGCGCTCGGTGTTTCTAAGCTGGACGCGATTGAAGAATGCACCTAGTCCGTAGTAGTTGTCTTGCGTCCAGCGTTCGAATGGATGGTTGTGACATTTTGCGCACTGCAACCGCGCACCTAGAAAGACTTGCGAGATTGTTTCCACGCATTCGTTCATGTCGGTGGAAGTACGATAAAAATTCGCGGGCGGATTCGCCAGCGTACTGCCGGAACCGGTCAGCAGTTGTTTTGCGAATTCGTCGTAAGGCATGTTTTCATGCAACGACTGTTCGACCCAGCGATGGTATTTGTAGACTCCTTCGTCGCCGACCAACTTGCTAGTCATCTTCAGCAAGTCGCCCCACTTCAGCGCCCAGAACTTGGCGTGTTCTTCGCGTTGAAGTAGTGTGTCGACAAGTCGCTCGCGTTTTTGTTCGCCCGTCTCAGCCAGGAATGCGGTCGTCTCATCAATCGTGGGAAGAATACCGAGCAGGTCCAAACTGATCCGTCGCAGAAATTCATCATCGCTGCACGTTTCTGCAGGCAAGTATTGAAGTTGTTGCAACTTGGCATTCACCAGTCGGTCAATGTAACTATTGGGCGAAGGTGATTTCCACTCGAATTCATCCAATTTGTCGACGAACATCAGTGGTACAGATTCGATGTATTCCAATAGGCGCACCAAGATCGCAACTTCACCACGCGCATGTGGTGTCACGAAGCCATTGAAGTCAACCGTAGCGACGGCCGTGTCGGAGGTTTCGTAGGCGACCAGATGGGTCACATCACGTTTGCGACCATCGGCAAAGTGCGCCGTGACCGCCAGTTGCTGGCCACCGTCTTTGACCGCCAGTATCTGCTTTTGATGCGGATAGACTTCTAGCTTGGTGACGCGTGGAGTGTCTACGGGATCGGGCGTAGCACCGCCGGCAATCCAATCTCGCAAAATCGCGTAAGCAGCGTCGTCTTTGTGCAACTGTTTGCCACCGCCGTGCGACACGTTCATTAACGGTTTAAGCAAGAGCAGGCTTTGCTCGGGATCAAGCGTGTTTGTACGACGACCAAAGTCTTCACGTATCAACGTCAACTGATCCAGTTTCATATCAAAGGCACGTAACGACAATCGAAAACCTCCTTTGCCGCTTGGCGAGCCATGACAGGCGCCGGCGTTACAACCTTGCTTGGAAAGCGCAACCAACACCTCGGATTCAAATTCGATCCTACGCGGCGTTGCTACGTTAGAAACACGGACTGGAATCACTTGGCGATTGCTGCCAACTTCGACGGTCACGTCCGTTTCTCCATCGGCGATGGGATAAACGACACCGTCTCGCACCTGGGCGACTTGTAGGTTGGATGAAGTGAGGCGTGCATGGCGAGTCCAGTCACGCGGCAAGTTTTGTTCGTTGGTCCCAGTGACCGCTAGTTGTTGTCTATCCTGAGAATCCGTTAATAGAATTTCGCTCGGGTAAACGAGCAAATTAGTCGGACTTTCGGCAATCATGGGCAACATCTGCGTCGACGCGACACTGAAATCTTCTCCTGTGAATTTGCTGGCTGCACTGAGCGTAAGTTCGCGGGCAACATCCAGAGCCGCGTCACCAGCGATTTGCAACTCGAATTCCGCGTGCGTTTGATCGGCCGCGATGGCAATCGACTCGGGCCCTGTGATGCCGGCAGGAAAACTGGCAAACGCAATGGTTACCGGTTGTGGATCTGTTCCCTCGCGCAGTAAATGCACCTCCGAGCGAACTCGCCCACCACGAATAAACGGTTCAGAAAATTTTGTCGTGACGCGAACGGGATCAATCCACTGGATCGGCAAGTTGTACGTTTCGATGCGACCATGTCCGTTGAACTCACCGAAGACCAACAGCGGCAGTTGCTCGGGTTCACCCGTGTCCTGGTCGCTACGCGCCAGCGTTAAAGTATACGTCTGATTATCGACTTTCGTGCTAACGTTCCAACCGGTAGGCAACGCACTTGGCAGCACGTCGACGCCTGCTTTGAATTCGGCTTGAATGCTTTTGACCGTAAGTGCGGCTGAGTGCGAAGAAACGGGGCGAGCGAACTGCACCGGAGTGGTGGGTTCCATTGCAAACGGCGGATCGGTTGTCGTCGTAGCGGCGAGTATAATCGCACCGTCGGCTTGTGTCGTAGGAGCAAGCACGAATGGTTCCTTGACACGTCGCAGGGCGTGACTGTCCACAAAGCAGCTTTGTTCGGGGGTGTCGACCGAGGTGGCGCTGATTTGCAATACGTCCAGGCTGTCTGATTTCCATGCTTGATTTGCAGTCAGGTAGATCTTCGCCTCGACGGCTTTTGCGGGGATGCGAGGGTTTACGATTCGCAAACCTGATTCCGGGTTCGTCAGCGCAAGTTCGATCTCACCGTCGTAGCCGAACCGCGAGATTTGTAGGTCCAGAGCACATGCGCCGTGCTGGGGTTCAATCATGAATACCTCTCGCGTGGTTGCGTCCGCCTTGAGCGCAACGCTGAACGTTCCGGACAGAGCGCACTCCATGTGATAGGAAAATTCAGCGCCGCCACGCTTCAGTAAATCAGTCGCCTCCAATCGATAATCACCGTCTTCGGGCAAGGTCGCATCAAAACTCCATTCGTCGGCGGCGGTGACCTGGGTCTCTGCGATTTTCGTTCCAGCGGCGTTAAACAACTGCATTTGCAATAGCGCGGGACTGCCAAGGCTTCGCGTTTTCGCGGTGACCCGAATGACTTGCCCCTTGGCACCGCGGATTACATAACGGTCGACTTCTTGCGGTTGATCCAAACGGCCGTTGATGCCAATGGGTAACTTGAGGCTATCAGTCGACGCATTCTCGTTGAATTGCGCATACGGGCTGCAATACAGCGGAACCCAACTCGAAGACTGCCCGTCGTCGAATTTGGCACGAACAAGCATGGTACCTTGAGCCTGGGCGGGAAGGTCAATCTCGCGTGAAGGCAAACGTGCTCCATCAGGCCCTGTGAAGGCCACCGAAATCTTTTCGCCACTGCGACCAGACAGTGGATAGCACTGGTTGACGATCGGAAAATCACCGATCCGTAATTGATAGGGTGCACCACCGGCTGAGTTGCGGCTATCGTGGACTTCGATCCAATAATCACCTTCCTCCGCAAATTGGTAACTGAACCGACAATCTGGGCCGACCAAAGAGTCGTCGACTTGGATCAGTGTCTCTCCAACGGCAGTGAGCACTTGAAGCACTGGGTCCATCGCCGAACGAAGCGGTTGCGTGTGGACTTCGACGGCAATTCGCTCACCAGCAGTCGCGTGGATTCGATAGAAATCGCTGAGCGACGCATCGCAAACGCCTTCGACCGTTGATCGCGTGGATAGCTGCTGCGCTGTTTCAATCGAGTGATTGTTGCCGTTGTCATTCACCCCATCTAAATCATCGACCAGGATCGCATGTGGTTTGACCACTCCCGTGGCTGTCGTTAGCCATAGACTCATCGGGCCAAGTGGCGCATCTTCGGGCAACGTCAAAGCAACTAGGGCTTGAGCAGGCTCGATCTTTTCGACATGCCACTGCACGGATCTATTACTGGATGTTATTCGCAGCGAGTCGTTCAAGTCAGTGCCTTGAATCAACAATTGGATCGTTTGTCCCGGCTTACAGGTTCGCGGCTGTACCGAATTGATCGTCTGAGCAGTGACTTGAAGCGACAAACACAGCCACCCCAGGCTCGCTAAGCAAAGCGTAAATGTTCGATTTCGCATGGTAGCCAATCGGTTGGATGAGGGAGTGCCACTGTCTTTACAAGAGTAGTTCATGCAAAACTCTCCCTGATGTGATTGAGTGAGGTCGGTCTTCGCGGTCGAGCAAAGCGGTTTCGGTTGGAAGCCCCATCGCATGCAAGATCGTGGTCGCGAAATCTTGCGGCGTGACAGGATCGGACGCGGGGTAGGCGGCGTGTTTATCGCTTGAGCCATAAACCATGCCGGGCCGGATCCCGCCGCCCGCTAAAAGGCCGCTGTAGCAGAACGGCCAATGTTCGCGGCCCGCATTGTTCGCCGTGATCTGTGGCTTGCGACCGAATTCACCGACCCAAGCCACGATGGTTTCGTCCAGCAAACCGCGTTCTTCTAAGTCCGTCAACAGTGCCGACAGGGCCCGGTCGGCCGGCGGGATCAAGTCGTTCTTCAAACGATTGAAATTGTCGCCGTGTGTGTCCCAAAAATTTTTGCCGTCGTTGTGCCAATTCACTGAGATCAACGGCACGCCATGTTCGACGAGTCTCCGAGCCATCAAGACGCATTGGCCGTGAATGTTCCGACCGTAACGTTCACGCGTTGCGTCGCTTTCTTGAGTCAAATCAAACGCTGACCGCACGTTGCGGGAACCGATCATCTGCATCGCCCGGGCTTGGTGGTTCCCGTAGGATGACGCGCCCAACGACCGATGCAACGTCGCACGCTGGGCGTCCAGCGTCTTAAGTAACTCCACTCGCGACTCCAAACGTCCGATCCCAATGTCCGCTGGAAGCGACAGTCCTTGCGGGTGCCAGTTCGGATCATTCAGATCTCCACCCAGCAGCATGCCATCGTAAGCTGAGCCCAACCAGCCGCCGTGCTGCCCTGGAGCTTCACCGCCCGGTGCGGCAGGGTGAAACGCCTTCCAAGGCATGGCCACGAAGGACGGCAAACCATTGGTACAGGGGCGGAGCTTGGATACCAATGCGCCTAAATGTGGCGAGTCTTTGGCACTTGGGGGATCAGCATCACTTTTGAGCACCGGCGCCAGCTGTCCCGTGAGTGTCGCATGTCCACTGGATAAGTGAGCGGGATCGTCGTGCGTGAGCGAGCGGATGATCGCCAGCTTGTCCGTCATCGATGCGAGCTGCGTAAAGTGCTCGCAGATCTGAATCCCGGGAACCTTGGTTGAGATCGGGTTGAACGCACCGCGAACTTCCGCCGGCGCGTTGGGCTTCATGTCAAACGTTTCAAGTTGACTTGGCCCTCCCCACATGAATAGGAAAATACACGCCTTGGCACGCTTCTTTGGCAAGCTCAGTCCATTCTCTTGTGCGACCGCCAATCGCGATTCCAGATCACCCAAGCCAAGACCCAGCGCCGAAATAGCACCCGCGTGCAATACTTGACGACGACTCAAGCGATTCGATCGTTGGAATTCGCGGCAGCCCCAGGGCTTGTTTGTTTCACGAAATGACATAGTGTCCTCGGTGGGGAAAAACGCTGGGAGTCAGGCCGTTGCGCCCGTGTACAAATTCGAGATGACGTTGCCGTTAAGCAAGTGATGCGGGCGATTGAGCGGATCCATAAGGGTTGCACCCGAGTCAACACCCAGTGCATTGAAGATCGTGCTGCAGATATCCGCGGGTGACCATGAATTCGTTACCGGGTACGCCGCTTGAGCATCAGTCTGGCCGATCACTTGGCCGCCCAGGATTCCCGCTCCCGCAAACAAACCGGAATAAGCATGAGCCCAATGGTCGCGTCCAGGAATCGTTTGGCCAGGCAAGGTGCTGACTTTGGGAGTTCGACCGAATTCACCCATGACGATTAGCAGCGTTTCATCCAGTAAACCGGTCGCTGTTAAGTCATCGGTGAGCGCGGCCAAGCCTTGGTCCAACTGCGGCAACAGCGTGTTCTTAAGCTTGCCCCAGTTGTCGACATGCGTATCCCAAGTCTGAACAATCCCCATGGTTGCTTGGACGACAGGGACGCCAGCTTCGATCATGCGTTTGGACAACAGCAGGGATTGACCGAACTTGTTGCGACCGTAACGATCTCGCGTTTCCTCGGACTCGCGATTGATCTCAAAGGCTTGAGTCAACTTGCCGGAAGTGAGTAGACTGTACGCCAACTTTTGCTGCTCACGCAGAGAATCAGTCTGCAAACCACTCAGCATGTTGTGTCCGCGATTGAATTGGTCCAGCAATTGTCGTCGCGATTGAAGTCGACCCGCAGAGACGCCATCCCGCATCGTAAGCGCCTGCATCTGGAAATCTTTGTCATTCGGATCGCCATTGATTTGCCATGGATCATGCTTCGCGCCCAAGAAGCCCGAATGCTGACCGGGCCAAGTTAAAGGGCCTTCAATCAAATAGTTGGGCAACGAAACACCCGAAGGCATTCCATCGACGCGCGGACGAATGAAATCCAAAGCTGAGGCGAAATTGGGGAAATCGTTGCGAGTTTCAACGCGATCCAAGTCTGATCCGCCACGGGGTACCGGTGTGGGGCGGCCAGTCAGTGCCACATGCGTCGCCAGCAAATGATTGTGCTCGCGATGCGCGAGCGTACGCACGATGGCCCAACGATCGGTCTGCTGCGCAAATTTCGGCAAGTGCTCGCAAACGGCCACGCCAGGAATTGTCGTCGAGATCGGAGTGAACTCACCGCGAACTTCCGCCGGTGCATCGGGCTTCGGATCGAGAGTGTCAAGCTGGCTTGGACCACCACTAAGCAGTACGATCAGCACCGACTTGGCTTTGCCAAAGCCAGCCGGCCTCGTGGCAATTGACTGACCAGCCAAAGAAATGCCTTTCGGCAGCGAGGCTCCCACGACTCCCGCAGCAGCGGCACGTAGCAAACCCCGGCGATCCAATCCATAGAGAGGTTTAAGCATGGGGATATACCCAGTAAGGCAGGATTTGAGGTGGGAAAATGATCAAACGCGAGACATTCAGTCTACATGATTACGTGCACCCAAAACGAACTCCGACGCCCATCCCCCCGATTTTCTTCAATTTTCTTTCGAATTTGGACTTTTGCCCAGCTCTTAAATCGTGCCACGAAACGCTTCTTGATAGGGGGCCGTTCGGCTATTCGAGCGAAATCTCTCTAGACAGATCGTAAGCCACGATCACCGTTCCACCTTATTAGATTCCACCGTCGGCCTTCATACGCGGAAGCCCCAGTAGTTGTGATCGTGCCGCATTTCAGATCGCCGCCTGCGTCCGAGTTCACTGTCGGTGTTCGCCCGCACCAGCATCCATAAAGCACCAGCATCCATAAAGCATATCACGCTGCTTCAAATCGGTCAGCAAAGCGGCAATCGACTGAGCCCACTGGGAGACGAGGTCAGGTTGAACGAAAGCTAACAGGATGGCGGTGGTAACGCTAACGACGGTTGGCTACGGGGACGTCTACCCCATTACCGTTGGCGGTA
>JBDNHU010000581.1:0-8108 GCA_041688615.1 Mariniblastus sp.
ACATGGCATCCAATCAAATCAAGAACTCTGACATTGTGGGTAGGGTCCTCCAAAAGCACAAACAATCGATAATCGCGTCGCCGCGTCGGATTGCTTGAATTTCACTTCCACCCAAAACCAAGGAGGCAAGCCAACGGAACCGACAACCGATCCGGAATCGCGTAAAACGCAACTACCGCCCGACACGATTGGCGACGGCCAACCAGTAGCAGCTAAGGAGTGATAAAGACATTACGTTGGATTTTGCGAACGTTCGTGTTGCGATAAATCACGTGACTTAGGGTCGTTCGATCTATCCTGCGTAAATCATCTCCCCGCATCATTCGCTGATACCAAAATCGATCACCGTCTCTTAAGTTTTCGAATTGGTACTTCATCACCTGAAACATCAATGGACCAACATTCCGACCCGTAAGATGTTCTTCAGACAACATGCCAACCCAAGCATCGATGTCATCCACACTTCGATACGCTAGTTCTAGACCTGCCAGCGTTTCTTCGTCGCTGGTGATGTCCGAAAATTCCTCGACAGACGGCAGACCAAAATACTGCCGCATCGTGTTGTAATCACAAAGGCCATGGTCGCGTCCTCGTTGAATATTGAAGGCCGGCAGATCCAGACCACCACTGCCAGGTTCGCCAAACAGGAAGTTTCGTACATCATCGACAACTTGCGTATCAATCTCTTGGGCGGTCTGATTGATCAAACCACTGATGTAAGGATCTACACCGTCATTTTGCAGCCAAACTGGGTTAAAGAACGCCATTCGCAGTGGAAGCGAACCTCCACTTAGTTCATTGCCTTGGTTGTCTAAACGAAGTAGATTTTCATTCAACATACTGTGACCAAATCGAAAAGCAGCGGTCGCAAATTCGTTGGTGATACTTGCGTCCACTTCGGGGCGATATCGTGAGTAAAGTCTTAACGCGTCCGGACCCAATATTGCAGGAATGAATTGGTTGTAAGTGATCGCCTGCAGTATCCCAACAATGTCTTTTCTAGTTCGTTGAAAGATCTCTTCATCGGACCAGTCGGGATGCAATTGAGCCATCCCAGAGGCAATACGATTGTGTTCACGAACGAAAATCGTGTGCATCGCCGTCAAACCCACTTGTTCATTGGCACGCACGTCTCCTGCTAGAAAAAAACCTGAACCGTCAATCGGCAGCAGGCCATCGTCACCCATTAACATCATGCCTTTTTCGAAGGAACGCAGCCGGTTCATCGTCGATTCTTCCGAACCGTAAATCTGCGAACCATCAATCCAGGCAGTATGCGAATTGATCTGATGGCGTGGTGATGTCACACCTGCCCTATGAAAGTACTCGCTGCGAAAGAAGAAAAGTCGCATGGCCCCGATAGCAAAGGGATCAAACTCAGGATCACCTAAGGGGATCATGATCGGCATCGGTTCCGATGGCAAGGCGGTTTCGGTTAAGGTGATATCGTGATCCAGGAATTGTCCCCACTGCCAAGCCATGTCCGACAGACGCGCTGCCGACGGGTTGGATTGAGACTGAGCAAAAAGCAGATTGCTGATCGTTCTGGGGTTCGCACGACCGAATCCCGATGGCATTGAAAGACCATCTTGGTAAGCAGCGGCACTTCTTCGTCTTAAGGCAATACGGGCTTTGCCCCAAAATGGATTCGCAAGGTTGTTCCCGCTACCATCGATGTAGCGAAATTCTTCCCATCCGCCATTGCGAGTGGAGTGTTTTCGCGGCAGTTGACTATGCTCACTCCGCCGCCCGTTACCGTTCTCGCTGCGATCGACGTTGCGAATCGTCTGCTGCCGGGAAAAAAAGTCATTGGTCGCAAAGTCATCTTGAGCATACCCGCTGCTAACGTTGGAAATACCCTGCGCGAACAATAGAGAAGCCAAAGTTGCTTTCAGCATTCCCCTCCGCGTACGCCAGCGAATCGCTGAACATGAACCCGACTGTTCTGTGAGCTGTTTTTTGAAAATTTTCGAGAAAAACATTTTCATGATCTCCGTTGAAAACTGACAAGGATGTCGTTTTGATGAGACGAGGCAACGGTGATCCAGTACCACGAAGCTTGTCAAATTTGATGAGATCTTTCACACAATCTAGCGTGAAGGACAAGCGAGCGGAAACGCCCATAATTTGAAGCAAGCCAGCTAAAGTGTTGCATAACAGCAATTCCTTGAGACGCCGTTAGGTTTGCAATCTTGGTCTCCCATTTTGGTTGAATGATTTAGTTAAGCCACTATTGAATACACACGATTGCTCATCCCGGTTCGCGCCAAAACTCAAGATAAACCTTCAACCATGTCAGTTGTTATGACACTGCAAGTTCAAACGGAAAAATTTCATACCAATCGCTTACAAAATGCTCCTGAATTCGACCGTCCCCGCAGAAAATCCGGCGAAAAGCTCAGTCGTTTCCAACGACATGAAGCGTCTACACTTTTTTTTCAAGATGATCAATTTTTCTTTTGAAAAACCGATGTTTCGTTGCTACTTTCTGGTTTTACAGGAACGGGCAGCCGTGGCTCGGCCAACGACAAAAATTCTATCCTTCCCTACATTTGCACCCGTTGGCAATGATGGTCGAATTGCGTTGCTGCCATTCCGCTTGCCAGAGCACAGGTTTCAAGAAGTATCGGTTGACTTGCTAGGCACTGTCCTGGGTTACTGACGTGGAAGCGAAACCAAGAACATAAAAAAAGCTCCGGTCGCAATTGTCTTGCAACCGAAGCATCTAATCTTCTTCCACTCATCTTATGTAAAACCCACTGTGACCCGGTACCCACTGTGACCCGGTACCCACTGTGACCCGGTACCCACTGCGACCCGGTAGTAGAGCGTCACAGCAGTCGGAAGACTATTTCAAGATCTTAACTTCGAAATAGGAACCCGCGTCTTTGGAATGGTACACGCGGTGGGTTGCCTTCACGAAGTCATCTTCCTTTGCTTCGAAAATATTGTCCACATACTTTTGGGGATTGCGGTCGATAAGCGGAAACCAGCTACTCTGTACATGAAACATGATTCGATGTCCCTTCTTAAACGTATGGTAAACGTCCTGCAAGGGAACTTTGACATTGGTGATTTCCTTGGCAACAAACGGCTTGGGCTGGGCGTAACTATCTCGAAATCGTCCTCGGAAAACTTCGCTGCGAACCATTTGTTGATAGCCGGCCAAAGAAATTCCATCAGGCGTGCTTGCTTGATTAGGAGTGTCATCGGGATACACATCCATCAGTTTCACAATCCAATCGGCGTCACTCTGACTGGTGGAAACTTTCAACATTGCGTTGATTTCACCAGCGAAAGTCACATCTTCACTTAAAACTTCTGACTGGAACGTCAATACGTCAGGCCGAGCGGTTGCAAATCGTTGGTCATCGGACATATAGGGGCGGGGCGTAAAACGAATGGTCAAGTCGGACATCTTTCGATAGGGAACTGGATTAGCCGGATCGCTTTCAAACTGGCTAAACGCATTTCCGCTCACTTTCTGGATATCTTTCTCTAACGTGGCTTCACTTCCAAGATACAACTTGGTGACCTCGGCTTCTTTTGGGGGCCAGGCGTCGTATGTTGACCACTCGCGTTTTCCCGTATCAAAAACTAGTGCCTCAAAGTTTGGTTGCTTTCCTGCACCTTTTAAGAAGTAGGCAAAGTAAGGCGCTTCCACTTCACGCTGAAAGAAATCCGAGATATTCTGTCCAAAATCGATGTTGCCCACTTGAGTCTCTGGAATGGCACTCGCCCATTGTCCATGACTCCAAGGTCCCATCACCAATACATTGAAAGTATCCGGGTTATTCTTTTCAATTTGTCGATAAATATTCAGCGGACCGTATAAATCCTCTGCATCAAACCATCCACCCACGGTCATGACATTGGTCTTGATCTTATTTTGCTGACCTTCGGCAGAACCAAGGTGCGGTAGAATGCTTCGGCGTTGCCAAAATTCATCGTAATTTGGGTGCGAACTTAGTTGCTTCCAGAAAAAATTATCTTCACCATAGTATTTTCGCGAATTACTAAGCGGACCAAGGTTCATGTAAAAGTCGTAGGCATTGCCGCGAGGCCGTGGGGAGAGTTCGGGAACCCACTGTTGAGTCGTAGGACCATTATGCTGGTAACCGAAAGTGCTAGTCGCTGTCCAGTACATCAAGATGTAAGCACCTTGATGATGAAAATCGTCGAAAAAGAAATCCGCAATAGGGGCCTGCGGCGACGACGCAACCAACGCGGGATGATGTTCAGGCAAAGCGGCGGCCGAATAGAATCCGGGATAGTAAATCCCCGTGATCCCAACTTTGCCATTGTTGCCTAGCACATTCTTCAACAACCACTCGATCGTATCGAACGTATCGGAACTTTCGTCAATGGATTCATCGCCTGGCACATGCGGCCGCATGTTGTCAAAACGACCCTCGGAATTCCAACGCCCGCGAACGTCTTGTTTGACAAAAATGTATCCCTCACGTTCCAAATACGCCGAAGGTCCGATCCGCTGACTCATTTCCAATCCATACGGACGGCAACTGTAGGGAGTCCGATTCATAATCAAAGGATAAGTCTTGGACTGATCCTTCGGGCTATAGACTGTGGTATGAAGGCGAATGCCATCTCGCATTTCGATTTTATATTCTGCTTTGGTATAATTCGCTTTCACAAATCCCGCGCGATCCTCCTGTGCTTGCCCGATGCTAATCGGTGCGGCAGTCATACTGACGAAAATTGCAAGAGCCAACGTCACCCAAGCACGTTGGCGAATCAAGTTCTTCATTTGAATGGCTCTCTTTCAGACTGAAATAACTGGGCAAACGCTAACTGCGGCGTCAATTCGATTGATCCGATCACCTATCCAACAGCAAGCCCTGAATCATTAGCGTTGGCACCTGGCAAATGTCAACTTCTTGCCGCAGGCAACGACAAGCTTATTGTGACACCCGTCGGTCGGGTCGTAAACGCGGGCGATGGTATTGGGGTTCATAAGGTGTCTATTTTCAGAATTCCCAGCCTTGATCATTGTAATTTCCCATTGACAATCAGAAGAATTGCGACAACTTCGTTTTCCAAATCCGTTTAAGCAAGCACGTTTCGGTTAAGTGATTGCAGCCTCGCAAAACCGGTGTAGACCGACTTGCCCATAGTTGAAATGATCCCCTTAAAATTGACTGGCGATCGCCGCAGCATTGTCGAAACACATTGTGGGCGTCTACCAGGCTGATTCAATTCGTTGTTTCCGCGAGTCGAACTTACCGAGGGATGCAAAATGAATTGCTGCAAAAACCAATCATTAACTTTGCTGACCACTGCAATCCTATTCACGCTGACAAATCATCAATTTGGTTATGCTGATTCCATTTTCGCCTCTTCAGGACGCGAAATTTCGACACCTGCAGAAATCCCTCATACCATGACCGATTCGCCCACCGTCAAAAGCGGCGAAAACCCAGCATTGCTTCCGCCGGAAACCAGTTCAACCGCTGCCCGTAAAATCCGCGACGATGACGAAGGATTCAATCCGTTCGGCTGGCTTCTAAAAGAGGAAAAGACAACAAGGTCCCTGTACGAAAAACAAGCCGAAGATTGGCGTTCGCGGAACGGCAGGAAAAAGGAAACCAACTCTAGTTGGTTTCGATGGTGGGAAAGTCCCAAGAATTCTTCCGCCAAGTCTTCACAATCCAAAGCGAAAATGAACGACGAAGCTCGCGATCAGTTTTCACAATTTGGAAATCCCCGAATGACCCAACCCGAACCAGAAAGCAATTTCTTCCAAAACACAGGCAAGAAGTTCTCGGACTGGAATCATTCGCTTAGAGAAAATTCGAAGGCGAACTGGGAAAGCTTCAAACGCAAACTTAGCAGCTCAGACGACTCCACGCCGTAACCAAACGCCTCATAACATTTAAAAACACCGGATCAAGTGTCGACCGATCGCGTAAAATTCGCCGTAAAACTTTCGCCGTAAAACAGACGACAAGTAAAGAAGTGGATCAGGTGGTGATTCCCCACCCGCGTCGTCAGGTCTATGTTACCGACCTGATGGCAAGAGTTTGCCCACAGAGACAGCGCCGGCGGGAAGCAAATGCCCAAATGCCCAAATGCCCAAATGCCTAAATGCCTAAATGCCTAAATGCCTAAATGCCTAAAGGGGTCCGGCAGGCACCAGAAGCTTGACTTTGAACGCTTTACTTTGGGGAAAATCGATCGTGCAACGCCTGGGGCTAACCCGTTTGGTTTTCCTTCATCGACCAATCCCGGCGTTGGCGGCTGCTAAGAATTCCAAGCTTCTTACGGTACTTGGCAATCGTGCGGCGGGCGACATCCAAGCCCAATTCATTCAACTTATCCTTAAGCGTTTCATCACTTAATGGATCTGCTTTATCTTCGTGGTCAACCAACTTCTTTAACTCAATTTGAACTCGGTCCCAAGCAACATCTTCACCTTCTTCGGTTTGAGTCCCGCCGACGAAAAATCGCTTCATTGAAATCAAGCCACGCGGCGTATCCATCCACTTCTCATCCACCGCTCGGCTAACGGTCGTCACGTGAACACCCACTTTGTCCGCAATTTGTTGCATTTTTAAGGGGATTAAGAATTCTGGGCCCTGATCCAAAAATGCTTTTTGGTGATCTACAATCGCCTGCGCCACTCGACCCACCGTGTTGCGCCGTTGCTCGATCGATTCCAAAAGCCACTTGGCCGAAGCATACTTTCGTTTCAGAAATTCTTTTTCTTCTGCGGTCAATTGTCCGCTGGCATGGCGCTTTTTGTAATAGTTGCTAATGTAAAGATTGCCAATGGGAGCCTCTTCAGCCTTGACCACATAACGACCGGTATCATCCTTATGTACGATCACATCAGGCGTAATCGCAGGTGCAGTCGTCTCTGTAAACCTTCCAGCCGGTTTGGGAGTCAGTTTACGAAGCTGGGCCAAGGCCTCTTTGATCAAGTCAAAACTATAACCGGTTGCCTTTTGGATTTGAGGCATGCGATTATCGCGGAGATCTTCCAAATGGTCGCTGACCAGACGTCGCACTTCCTGACGAAAGGGTAGCGAATCGGTGATCTGCAGCAACAGACACTCTCTTAAATCGCGAGCGGCGACTCCCGGCGGATCCAAGGTTTGAATTAACTTCAATGATCGCTCGGCCAATTCGAGTTGTTCAACCGAATGATCGGCTGGCAGCAGATCTTCTAAACTTACCCGCAAGTATCCGCCAGTCGCTGCGTTCAATGTTGAAATAATTCGCTGGCACATCGCCATGGTTTCTGAGTCAATTTCTAACTCGCCCAGTTGATGAATCAGATACTCATGCAAAGATTCGGGGCGATCCAACACATTGGCCATCAAATCACTTTGGCGATCAATGGAATCTTGAACACGGTTGGAAGAAACCCGCGGCGATTCATCAAAATGATCAGGGACATCGCGATCGAGTTCCACTAGCCGTTCGAAATCATCGACATTGTTTCCGGTCTCATCGACGACCAGTTCTCTCTCTTCCGTACTCTTGGTAGGCTCTTGCTCATACGGGACGTCGGGTAATTCGGGATCACTTTCCCCCACTTCCAAGACCGGATTTTCGCGCAGCTCTTCCTCAACGCGCTCCATCAACGCAGTGATCGGCAGCTGCAGGATCTCCATGGACTGGATCATCCGCGGAGCCATGGTCTGCGTTTGTTTTTGCTGTAAATGTTGGCCGATAGAAAGTCGCATTTTGACGCTTCATCCTTTATCGCTAAGGTCACAGTCCAAAAGACGTACCGTCTCCCGCAACTGATAAACAATCAAAATAACCTGATTACGCATGGATTCCCAAACGGTTCACCCCTTGGTCACAACATGCATTGGAAACGGTTTGATGCCGCTTCGCCCCATCGAAAGCCCACAATCGGATTGATTTCTCGATCCAACGCTTTTTTCGATGAATCAAGGGCCGCATTCGCACAAAGTCGCGACACAGAACCAATACAGTTAGTAGAAATTCGCTTATTCTACTAATCCGTTCCTGGCGCCGGGAAACACTGGCCCATGTGACCACTTCACTATCGAACCAGCGTCCACCGATCGCCACCTAAACAACCGGCCGCCGACAAAATAACCGCAATGAGCATA
>JBDNHU010000582.1:0-3339 GCA_041688615.1 Mariniblastus sp.
AATTCTCCGGCGACAATTGCCCCGGTGCTTGACCCGGTGCTTGACCCGGTGCTTGACCCGGTGCTTGACCCGGTGCTTGACCCGGTGCTTGACCCGGTGATTTCGGTGCAGACACTGGCAATGAACTGGAAGATTGACTCACTGCACGGTCCCCTTGGTAACTCGCAAGAACGCTTCTTCTAGCGAACGACGCTTCGCCGCAAAGCTAGAAATACGAAATCCTTGATTCACAATTGCGATCAACAAATCAGTCTGAGCCTCTTCGTTTTCGAAAAAACCGAACTCAATCTTGCCCGTGACTCGTCTAACCGCGTTTACCCCTGGATAGAGTTCCAACCATTGCAGCAGGTCACTCAATCGGTCATTGACCTGAACAACAATCGTGGCCAAATTGGCATCCGCGGAATCCGTTTCACCGGTAAACTGCTGTAAAATTTGATCCACCGACCCAGTCGCCAGCAGTTGCCCTTTTTCAATAATTGCCACTCGATCACACATTTCGGCCAACTCCGAAAGAATGTGGCTACTGATCAGCAGCGACTTCCCCTCGGCCGCCAATTTAGCAATGATCTCTTTCAATTCGATGCGGGCCCTGGGATCCAATCCCGCCGCTGGTTCATCCAAGATCAATACTTTGGGATCATGAATCAGCGCCCGCCCCAAACAAAGGCGTTGCTTCATGCCTTTGCTTAGACCATTCATTGGCTTGTCAGCCATGTGATCCATATGAGTAAAATCGAAGACACGACGAATCGCTTTGATTCGATCGCTGCCGATTAATCCGTAAGTCCGAGCAAAAAAATCAAGGTACTCCACGCAACTAACATTGGGGTACGCCCCGTAAGCGTCCGGCATAAATCCCAGGCGATAGCGAACCCGATCAGGGTCGGTCACCACCGAAAAACCATCAACATAGGCGTCACCCCAATCGGGTTCGTCCAAGGTTGAGAGGATCCGCATCATCGTAGTTTTTCCCGCGCCGTTGGGGCCGATAAACCCAAGCACTTCCCCGGAATTCACCGAGAAACTTAGATCATTGACCGCGCACGTGTCACCGAAAAAGCGACTGACTCGGTTGATTTCGATAGCTGGCGTTGTGCTCATTGTTCGCCTGTCAAACAAGTGCCAAGGATTACATGTTTTTGATATTCGTATTCCGCAAACGGTTTCAATTCTGCGGCCAAATCGTTTTCGTCACAAACACAGTAGAAGCCACCCACCTTCAACTTTGCTTGCGGGAAAACCTTCGACATGCGGTCAAATTCCCTACTTAAACGACCCCAAGCCGCATTGTCCGTTCTAGGACTGGACGACAACAGCGTGTCGTCCGAATAGAAAAATCCGTGATTATAAGGAGAATAGCCATGACGGGAATTCGAACCTGGTACATCCGTGATCGATAAAAGTTCACGCCACATCACCACCCTCAACGATTCCAATTCCCTCATATCGGAACTTAGGTTCACCGTTTGGTCGGCTTGAACATCCGTGGCAAAACCTAATCCATCAGGGGTCATGACCACCAAGAGACTGGCCTTGGCCCCTAACCGGTTGGTCACTTGATACCCGGTCGCACCACCATCCGCTTGATCTTCAACCGTGTCGTTGTCCGAATCCACTTTAGCCTTGGACAGTAACACTGCCTTCTGGGTTGATAAAGTGCTTATCGTTGTCGCTTGGTGCTTGGTCCGAACCCGTAGGTCGCCACCCGAAAACACATTCTGTTTCGCGTCCACCGCTTGCTCGAAATTGCCTCCGCTAGTTGCAAAACTGCCAAAGAACATGATGTCGCGATCGAATTGATACGAACCCGGACTGGTGCCCGCATAAATCGCTTGCGATGTCTGAACCATGGCCGCTTTGTTGATCGAATCTAAACGAGTAAAACTAAGTCGGCTAACGCGAAAGGCGAAACCGTCAGCAATCACCACATAACCCACCAAGCCCAGTGTCGCCAACAATGACAGAAACGGCACCACGAACAGAACTAGATTGATTCGATTCCTTCTATTTAACATCACGAAAGCAACCGGTCCTACAATGATCGAAAATAGCGTAATCAAAACCAGAAAAAGCAAACGCGGAGGCTCGCCAACATTGGGAACTTGGAAGCCCGCGACAGAACCGAAGTATTGATGGTTCATCCCAATGTTGCCTTTTACCGACAGGTCTTCGCGAAAATCAAGGGCGGCCAGCAGAGTGATCCAATCCGAACGACCATAGTCCGATAAATCGCCTGGCACTGCCAAAATCCTTCCGGCCCCGTATTGCATACTGTAAAGGACGGCGGCTTTCTGATTGGCTTGGTCGGCCAATGCACGCCCCGCACCTTCAATCGTCTGTAATTCCAAATCCGGGAAATTGTGAATCCACTCTTGCCGAGTCCAGGATTTGGTGTCCGCTGAAGAATCTTGGTGAGAGTGTTTGCTGTAACCATCGTAAGATTCTTCCACCGCTGAGTCGACTCGGTTCTCCGAGCGAAGCGTTTCAATCTTGTCATTACGAGACTTGACGGCGGAACTTAGACCGAAAGACCAACTTTGACGCATGGCACGGTCGGGACGTGGTTCTTGATGCGAAGTTAAGTTGGGCAGAATTGATGGAAATGCCGAAAAATCGTTTCGGCAACTGGTCACCACTAAGCGACCGCCTGCCAGCACCCATTGCCTAACGGACTCCGTCTTCTCTGCGGACAAATTTGCTAACAATTCAACGTCACTGGCGGACAGAACCATGACATCTAATGGCTGCAACCCGACCCAAACTTCGGGAATCATATTCAAACTGGCACTGCAAAGAAAGCGATTTTCGCGAAAAGTGATCAGATCAATATTCGCACCGGCAGTGTCAAAAGATCGACTGACCGCTTGCGCGCGTTGTTTTACTTCGTTCTGATTCAATAGCTGCGCAAGTAGTTGGACCTTCGGCAAGGGCTGATCGTTCCGCCGGTCCGTGTCATAAACAATAGGTGCGTCCGCTCGCTTGGTGTTCCGAAGCAACCACTGCGTCGAGATACTGGTGGAGTCGTAGGAGTTGCCTGATCCGAAAAAACCAAAAGTCACATCGTTAGATTTGGTTTGATTAAAATTTCCGTTGTGCGTGAGCGGAACCGCTGCAATCAAACTGCTGCGTTTATTGGATGCTAATGATCCATCCTGTGAAACCACGATTAAGTCAGGTCGATAGGAATCCATTCGGGCCAAGTCCAGCTCAACGGTGACCGATGTCTGGCCTTGCCGAATCATTGCCCGGCGGATCGTGCGATACCGTCGTCCCACCATCGGTGACATTTCCAGCGAATTCTCTATGCCAACAAAATAGGTTTCATCGCTGTCGGCT
>JBDNHU010000583.1:0-1058 GCA_041688615.1 Mariniblastus sp.
ATGACGCCCAATTTAGCTAGGCACAAGCTGGCGGTCTAAAGTTAAATTGCATCAGAATTCCCACAGTCAAGCAAAGATTTGAAGTCGAAAATAACGGGTCACCCAATGCCAGTGAAGCCCGGCCAGTGAAGCCGGGCATCAATGGAGATCGACCTTGGACATTCGACGATATCAATTCTGGAGAACCCGTTCCTAGCCCAGGTTCGTCGTGAAATTTCAGAATCTACAAGAGAAGTGAAACAAGTCGCACGCCAAAAAATGGAACGACCTGCACGGACAAATCACCGAACCCTTCGAACCGTTGCTGCTTACAACGGGGACACCAAACCTTTGTTTGCCTGACCGAGTGCCGAAAAATCTTAAGGCCGTTCCCCCGCAGGAGCCTGCCATCTTTGGGGTGTAATCAGATTCTACCAATACACATAGGCAGGTTGACAAACTAGAATAAGTAATCAGAAACTACAGGCGATCCAACCACTTCGTCTGCCCCCCTAAATATCACCTACCAGGAGAATCGACTTGACTATGTATCGGATGGAAAGTTTGTTTGCGGGTTTCATCGCCGCTGCCACGATCGCTTGCAATTTAAGTGGAACGTTCGCCCAAGAAGCCGCACAGGACGAAAAGACGGAAACGAGCAAAACCGACGACGGCTGGAAAACGATCCTGGATGGAAAATCGTTCGATGGTTGGAAGATCAACGAAAGTAAAGATAGCTGGCGATTAGAAGACGGAGCGGTTGTTTCTAATGGGGATCGCAGTCACCTGTTTTACGTTGGCGATGATAAGCCTTTCGTAAATTTCGAACTGAAGGCAGAGGTCATGACCATGCCAAATAGCAACGCCGGAATCTACATTCATACCCAATATCAAAATGAAGGTTGGCCAAAGCACGGTTACGAATGCCAAATCAATGGCACTTACAAACCCGATCCAATCAAGACCGGCAGCCTATACCAAGTTGTCAATGTTGCGAAACCAGGCCACGAGGACAACAAGTGGTTTACTTACGAAATCAGCGTCAATGGCAAACGTATCATTACGAAAATCGACGGCAA
>JBDNHU010000584.1:0-3433 GCA_041688615.1 Mariniblastus sp.
CCTAGCCATTTTAGGATTGACCGCAGGTTTGACAACGTTGCTAATGGCATGGCTGTTACCACTGGTTTAGTTTGTACCCATTTCAATTCAGGTCAGTGGAGCTTAAAGAATCTTACAGCCTTCTGGGGATAGCGAGTAGATTGCGGTCATCACCTAGGAAGCCATTTGATAATTTTTATTTTCGATCCACGCGAACTATTCCGCTTCCCTTACATCTAATCTAGCGTAAACGGGAACCCAATTCCCGATTCCTAGAAATTGATTCACGGCTTGTTTGGCCTATCAACCCTACGTTTAATTGTCATGAAAATAGAATACCTGAAGCACGACCGTTTCACTTTTGCTGGCCGCTGCTTTGGCCAACCAAAACGATTGTCCCAACGCAAACTGGCGGAACGTTTGTTACGCGAAAAAACCTGACGCTGGAAACTAACGTCCAACTAGAACGTTAAGGGCCCGGTGTCGTGAACGCAACACCGGGCTTTTTCATGCGCCGATCGTGACAACACACAATCGCCATTCAGCCAGATTTAAGCCTAAAGGACTGGTAGCTGAGACAGAGTAGCGACGGCCTGAAAAACCGTAGACGAGGGTTCGAGCACCTCCTAGTCCACTTATTGTTCACGTACCCTTTGGGTCGCGACACCTTTACCAGCAACGACACCCGATCAAATTTGACAAACCGATTCAACTCGAACGTTCACCCGGCAAATTTAATCGATCGATTGGCTTCAATTTGCGGGACAAACACAACCGGCTCGTTCGACTTCTGGTGAGGTCACTGGGCTTTCAACTCAGTTAGGTAGGGTTCGAATCCCACACGAGTCACTTGGCCGTACATTCGAAAGCAGTGAATGCCCTGCTATTACAGTGCCAACCACTTTAGACAACTAAACCACTTGACCATCGCCATCAATATTTTGGAGCCATTGAAATGAACTATCTTTACCAACGATCAAAACGCACGCCCAGCACTAAGTTACCTGAGGCTGTGGTGTAACGGCGGCATCCCTGGCTTTTACCCAGGTGGGTGAGGGTTCGAATCCCTCTGGCCTCACTCGGTTGAAATAAGCAAAAGTTTTGAAAAGACATCGGTGAGTTTACTTAAGGTTGCCGGCAGATTTTACGGTACGCTTTTTGGTGAGCCGCACAACACAGTCAGGGTGCTACTTTGTTTTGGCACAGAGTTTGGGACAAACGCTGATTGAGTTTTCGTTGATATTTTGGCTTGCGAGTGTGATGGATAGCACCACTGACTTCGAATCAGTTAGACGAGGTTCGACTCCTCGGCGAGCTACTTGTAACGGTTTAACCAAACCATTGATCGACTTGCCGCAGGGCGTTTGTTTCGCCAAATGCAGCGGCACGATCTAGGCACTGGTAAGGATAGAATCTGCGGTCCGATGCGCTAATTGGTATAGCGACTGAGTTCAAACCTCAGTGTTTGTGGGTTCGACCCCCACTTGCACTACTACTTCATTATTGACTTGTGATTTCCTGATTCGTATCTTGGTCGTGTCTTGGAATTGCTTAGGCTTGCCTCTTTGCGAAGAAACCGCTGATGTTGCCGGTCGCCGGCGATTTGACTTGATCCAATCCAACCATGACCCAGTCCCGAAGACCCAGTCCCGAAGACCCAGTCCCGAAGACACTCGATAGTAGACTTAGTCATTCCAGCGAAAAATCTTCAACGCGACTACGAACGTCCCAACCGACCACACCGTCATCAGCGTGATTTCAACCCATAGTTCGGGCAACGATTTACCATCCAACATCACGCCTCGTAGCGAATCCAACAGTGGCGTCAGTGGCAGCATCCGAATCGGCCAATGCAAAAATTCGGGAAACTTTTGATAGGCGAAAAAGATGCCGCACAGCGTCCACATTGGAAGCATGACCATATTCATCAACCCTGACAACGTTTCTATCGATTTGGCGCGACTGGCCACCAACAGACCGACGCCGGAAAATTGTACGCCGCCCAGTAGTACCAGAAACGCAACCGCAAACCAACTGCCGTAAACCTTCACCGAGAAAAACACCGACGTGAAGAATAGCATGACCGCCACTTCGGGCAACATAAACAGAAGTCGGCTTATCATTACGCCCAATAAGAAATCACTGCGCCGCATCGGAGTCGCCAGGAACCGCTTCAATAACTTGCGAATCCTCATGTCAACAATTGCAAAACCAACGCCCCACATGCCACCGCCCAGCAGGCTCATTCCTATCAGGCCTGGCACCAAAAAGTCAATGTAACGGCTGCCCGGTTGATCGAATTTTGTGATAACCGTCGGCACCACATCTTGTTGCCCCGCCGCCGTTTGCAATTGTCGTTGAATCGTTAATTGAGCCATCAAACTGCCGGGCCTGGCAAAATCAACCAAAATTTCAGCAACTGGGGACCGCAGCGGTGGTTCCTGGGCAAAGCTTGCTTCGCCCGAGTCGGAAGCGGTCGCCGCCTTGGGGATCAAGACGGCGGCCACTTTGCCAGAACGCAGCAGGCCGATGCTTACCTCATGCGTGGCAACCTCGACCAACAATTGTTCATTCGGACGAAGTAATTCCACTAACCGCTGTTGTCCAGGAAGGTCTTCAACCGCTACCCTGAGTTGCTCGACTGGCTGAGCACGAAAGGCCCAACCTAGCACAATGACCATTAACAACGGAAATCCGTACGTCCAGAAAACGGCCGCGGGCTTGCGAGTGAATTCGATTAACCGAGTCTTAATTAGGGTCACAATCGCAGAACCAATGACTGGCTGAGCGACCATTCCTTTGGACAGCGACTTCAGTCCCGCTGCTTCGGCTTTGGGTTGACTACTATTTTCGCTTGAGCCTGACATGAAATTTGGTCGATCCATTTAGAAATGCGGCGGGTTAGATTCGGCGATTCGCCACGTGATGAGAACGTAAACCGGGGAATACTAGGCTTCCTTGCGGTCTTCGTTCAAGCGTCGTCCAGTCAAACTAATGAACACATCATCCAAAGTTGCGGCGCGAGTCATCAGGTCCGCCAACACCATGTGCTCACCGCGTAAGACCTCGACCAAGGCGGGCATCACCACATGCAATTGCCCGCAGGCAAGTCGGATCTGGTTACCTTCAAGTTCAACATTTGATACCGTCGGCAATTGCGAACACCCAGCGATCAGCGCCTGGGTCGGTTCCAGTATTTGTTGCGTGTCGTGGGTGGACGCAGTCGAAAACTTGATAATTTGCTGGGCCTCCAAACTGCGAATCAGCTGGTCCGGAGTCCCCAACGCGATCACTTTACCTTCGTTAAAAATCGCGACCCGATCACACAACCTCTGAGCCTCGTCCATATAGTGTGTGGTCAACAGAACGGTTCGACCATCTTCACGCAAGCGGTTTACAATCTCCCAGACCTCGCGACGACTTGTAGGATCAAGGCCTGTGGTGGGTTCGTCAA
>JBDNHU010000084.1:0-2817 GCA_041688615.1 Mariniblastus sp.
GGATTGGGTTTGGTGCTTAAATAAGAAATGTCCAGAAATTTTCACCGGTCGTTACAACCCGAGTTATTGTGAAATAAGTTTAGAAACAGCGGCATATTGGCGTTTTATCAATAGGCCAGTAGCGTGTACGCTCTGAGTGGGTAAGAAATCCATCGGAGAACGGCGAGTCGATCAGATAAGATAACACTGCTGTTTCTCAAAGTAACCAAAATAAATTCGCAGCGCCAGCGAATGGCCCATGTTGGCGATTGCTTGTTCGATCATTGCCAGCAGGTTTTCTCCCAAGAAGCTGGCAAGCCTCGCGAAATGGCGATGCCTAGAGACGGGTAAGGCATTAGAATTTAGCAAAAGATTTATCGCTGCGGGTTCACAGCGGGTTCTTATCGGTTTGGGCGATTGTTTCAAAATCCCACAGTGATTGTAGAGTTTCAAAATGTCTGGATTCTTCGAAAAGTTAGCAACAATCAACCAGGCACTCCGAACGGGGATCATATTGGCAGCAACCGCTGGGGTGGGGTACGGGGGCTACCTTGGCTATGACCGCTACATCAAGCCGGCAATGGAACTGGAATCGGTCAAAGAAGAATTCAGTAAGGTGGCCGCCGAATTGGAAACCGCTCGGGCAACCATGCTTCAGCAAACGCAACAAATCGGTGTTCTCGAACATGACATCGATCGTCTTTCAACATCCTTGCGTTTGATCAAAGTTGATAGCAGACTAGCCTACCTAACGGTGACAGATGCAGCGCCTGACCCCGAAACGGGCGAACCGATGATGAAGGTGTTGTTCACCGAAGTCGACAAAGATGACAACGCCGTTGGGTTGCAACGCATCTTTACTCTTCGGGGCAAATTGATGAATGTCGATTGCTGGTTGGTCAAATTTCAAGACAAATATGTCGAACAGGCCGACCTTGTCCGGGGTGCATCGCTTTGTATCATTCGCGGCATTAAAGGTGATTTGGATACGGCGATTCAAACGATCGATCAAGGAGTGCCTTATTCTGGCAAAGGACCTGTCCCCGACAATCGCCCGGCAACCTATCGAAGCATGGGTGATATCTCAGAATTGGAGCAGAAAATTTGGTCCGATTTTTGGTCGGTTGCCAATGATCCCAAGAAGCAGGAAGAGATGGGCATTCGGGCCAACCATGGCCAAGTAAACTATGTACAGGTGGAAGCTGGAAAGACCTATCGGTTGGACTTGCGGGCCAGTGATGGCGGCACATTGAAAGTGGTAGATAGTCCGCCAGCGATCGCGCTTCCCAAATTGCCCGGCGCTTAAGACCACCGGAGCCTCGGACGCGAAAAACTTCATAAGCCCAGGGCTGACTAGAAATCTTTGAGATTAAGTCTTTGTTTTGGCAATCAAATTTGGGTCGATTTTGGGTCGATTTTGGGCCGATTACTCGAAGCCGATTTATGTCAGTTGGTTTGTCTGCTGCAATAGATCCCAGAATCAGTGCGTGACCGGTCGGCGGTTGCTTGGCTTGGCTGAGCATTCCACGAAATTCTGTTTCGTTTAGGTGGCCCAATTCCTTGTCTTCGGGAGGAATTTCGAGTCGTGGTTTGGGTGTGTGGGCCCCTGCGTTTTTCTTAGTGTGAACAAGATCAATCCATTTTGCGGCATTGGATCCTGGCACTTGATCCTTCATGCAGCAGTTTATGAATCTGCTTATGCCGTCCAAATGTCATTTGTGCGATGGACGATCCCAGGTGTGACCGGGCTTGGCTAGGGTCTATAATCAAAAGATCGAATTCAAAAACATCGTCCGCTAGTTTGCTAAGCGTTGTACCGTACTTATGGTTTCACTGTGTTTAAGTTTTCACCGCAAATGTGGTGGCGCCGGGATTTAGGGTGCGCGGTGATTTAGGGTGTCGTCCTGAGTGTCGCCTGTTGCCTAGTTTCTTCAGGCACCGTTTGGGAAGTATGTTTTTGTTGAGTGAAATGATTCCAGAAATTGGGTCGTTACTTGGAAATGGAGACAAGACACTGCGCGTGATTACGAATGGTGTCAACTTCCACTGAGGGGCACTGAGGGCACTGAGGGCGGGCCGGTAGAGCTGGCAATTAGAGTAGATTCGCCGAAGGATAATGGAAGTAGATGCGTGGCAAATCGATTTTCTATTGACTTGGGTGTTTGGATCCCTGGGCATCATCAATGCCGATCAACGCATGTAATTTAGGGCGAAATCAATATGAAGTGGCAACTATCGTTGCGGCAAACACTGGGCCTTGCAGTATTGGCTGCCCCGATCTGGGCAGTGCTTGTTTTCGCGGTGCAAGGCGTTCCGTGGGCGTTGGGCGCGTCTTATGTTTTAGCTCAGTTCGGGCTGATCTCCTTGCTGTCGCTGGTCTTTGTGGCCGTCTTGGATCTTATGGCTCGTTTGCTTTACGGACGTCGGAAAGTTGAAATCGCAACTGAAGCCTCGTGGCCTCATCTGCCAACCAATACGCCAGCAATGGTGCCACCTGCAGACTATCCGAACCTGCAGCCAAAACCGGCCCCAGAATGTGTGGCAACCCCTGACAATTTGATTCAATCGCACGCTCGCGCGCCAGGCAAGTTAACAACGGATGACATGCAGGATCAATCCGAGGTTAATCTGGAACTCGACTCGAAAGTAAATCAACCCCAGCGAGGCGAAAATGAATAGGTCGTTGTTGCTCTTGATTCTACTGATACTGCTTGGTGGGTGCTTTCCATTAGAGCGGTCGTTGGGGCAAATTGGGCCTCAAGGGGCGATCTATCAGGTTACCGTGGAAGATCCGTTTGAACACTTGAGGGTGCAGGGGTTTCGGCCGGTTCGAGTGAC
>JBDNHU010000585.1:0-3783 GCA_041688615.1 Mariniblastus sp.
CTTTCAGGACGTTGAAAAGAAGACGCCTGCCACCGCAGATACGGTTTACCGAGTGGGTTCGATTTCGAAGTTGTTCACAGACATCGCGGTCATGCAGTTGGTGGAACAAGGGGCATTGGATTTGGACGCGCCTGTTCAGACCTACTTGCCGGACTTTAACCCCAAAAATACTTCTGTCGTAGCGGTCACGTTGCGGCAATTGATGTCGCATCGCTCGGGATTGGTTCGCGAATCGCCGGTTGGACATTACTTTGATCCCACTCAACCCACGCTAACTCAAACCGTTGCAAGCCTGAATCAAACGGCATTGGTTTATCCACCAAACACGCGGACAAAATACTCGAACGCAGCGGTTTCGGTGGTCGGTGCGGTTTTGGAAAAAGTTCTATCAACATCTCACCCAGATCAGGTCCGCAAAACTATCTTAAACCCACTGCGGATGGATCACAGTAGCTTCACGGTCACGCCAGCCATCGAACCTATCTTGGCCACTGGCTGGATGCGAACCTACGATGGTCGTCAGTTCCAGGCGCCAACGTTCTTGCTTGGCACCGGCCCGGCAGGGAACTTGTATTCCAGCGTGAACGATTTAGCCAAATTCGTCAGTTGCTTGTTCAATGACGGGCGAACCGATGATGGAAGAATTCTTACTCCAGAATCGTTAGACACGATGACCACTGCGATCAAGGATTCGCAAGGTAATGACCAAGGGTTTGGTCTAGGCTTCAGTGTGGAATCCTTTGACAAGTTCAAGAAGATTGGCCACGGCGGCGCTGTCTATGGCTTTTCGACTCAATTGGAGGCCATCCCAGAACGAAAACTGGGCGTCGTGGCGGCCGCATCCTCCGACGGCACCAACGGCGTGGTTCAAAGAATTGCCGAATATGCGCTGCGATTGATGATCGCTACCAAAGACGGTAAGCCGTTGCCAAAATATCGCACAACCATATTGTTGGCACCCCTGCGAGCCCAGCAATTGGTTGGCACTTACCATGAGAGCGACGGCGAGCGATTCGCGCGAGTGAGTCAATTGAACGGTGAAGTTTATCTGCAACGGGGCACTTTTAGGTATGACTTGCGAGCGGCCGAGGATGAAGGCACGTTACTTTTAGATGATGCGGTTGGTTTTGGAACCGTGGTTCAACTAAAGGGATCGGACACTTTAGTGGTGGGCGATGTGCAGTTCCAGCGACAACCAGACATGCCACCAGCCGACGTACCGGATCGCTGGAAGGGTTTGATCGGTGAATACGGCTGGGACCACAACACCTTGTATATTTTGGAAGACCAAGGAAAGCTGTTCGCATTGATCGAGTGGTTTTACTATTATCCACTTGAGGAAGTGGACGAAAACAAGTTCAAATTTCCAAGCTATGGCCTGTATCATGACGAAGGTCTGACGTTCAGTCGTGATCAAATGGGCAATGCCACTGAAGTTGTCGCCGCCGAGGTTAAATTTATTCGCAGAGAAGTTGGCACTAGAGACGGCGAAACCTTCAAGATTACTCCCGTGAAGCCGATCGCCGAATTAAAGCAGACTGCGTTGGCGGCGTCTCCACCAAACGAACCTGGAGACTTTAACGTCGCCGATTTGGTCGAGTTAACGTCGCTGGATCCCACCATCAAATTGGACATTCGTTACGCGACCACCAACAATTTTACCGGTGCCACTTTTTACAACCAAGCGCAAGCGTTTATGCAACGTCCTGCGGCCAACGCTGTGGTTGCGGCCAACAAGCGGCTCGAGAAACGCGGACTGGGACTGCTGATCCACGACGCTTATCGTCCTTGGTACGTGACCAAAATGTTCTGGGACGCGACGCCGGCAGAACTGAAGGACTTTGTTGCTAATCCAGCCAAGGGATCGCGGCACAATCGCGGCTGTGCGGTTGATTTGACGCTTTACGATCTAAAAACTGGACAGCCAATTCAAATGGTTGCAGGCTACGACGAATTCTCGCCACGGTCGTTTCCGCAGTACCCAGGTGGAACCCAACGTCAACGTTGGTACCGGCAACTGCTACGCCAAACCATGGAAGCCGAGGGATTTACGGTTTACGAATTTGAATGGTGGCATTTCGACTTCAAGGATTGGACGAAATATCGTATCGGGAACTTGACCTTTGAAGAGATACTACCCAAATAGGTCCAAAGTTTAACTTGTAGAACCCGAGTCGCATTAAAGGCCCGCGTTAAAGGCCCGCGTTAAAGGCCCGCGTTAATCAAAGCCGACTGGGAAACGATGGGGCCGCCAATGCCCATCGGTTGCGTCACCGCGAAACCGGCTAAAGCCTGGTGCTTATAAAGGTACCCACCCAGGTTGAACCTATCCTTGCAATTCAATCCAATCGGCAACTTGATGTCCTGTTAGATTCATCTGGAATCCATTGGGTCAACGTTCTGTCCCAGGATTAACGTCAGCCGTTCCAGACGGCTCTTCGGTCCGGCCGTCCAAAGAAATGGATCTTCGGTGAATGGACAAGGTTGCCAGGCCTGGTTCGGATTGCTCGGCCGCCTGTTGAAGCTGTAAAATCTGTCGATTCAAAATGGATTGCTGTACCGCTTGAGCGTTCTTGTAGGCGGGATCTTCAAAGTTGGCGAAAGATTCAGCCGAAGCATTGTGCGAATCGACCTTGCTAAGGCGATTGGATTCCAACGCCTCTTGATGTTCTTCCATCGCCACCTTGGTATGAGTCGCCCCCAACAGGACGACACTGGCACCGTAAAACGTCCACATCAGCAGGCCCATAAAGACCCCCACCACGCCAAACGCATGGTACTTGTCACTGATCACAAACAGCGCCAAAGCGTAACGCCCTAATTCCCAAGTCACCGACGCTAGAACTCCGCCGCGAAAGGCGAAACGCCAGGGCACTTTGGTTTTGGGCAGTGTGTTGTATAAAATTGTGAACAACATTGCATTCAAAGAAATCGAAGAAAACAAGTGCACCGTTCGCCACCAATTATCCGCGAAACGAAAGTCACCGACGTAACCGGCAATGACATCGATTGCAAAATTGGAAAAGAAATTTAGCAGAATCAAGAAGCCAATCGCCAACAACATCGCGAAGCCTCGAACACGATAAAGTAGCACGTCCAATACACTGGCCAAAATGCCTTTGGACGCCTCGGTCGTCTGCCAAATCTTCGCAAAAGACCGCTCGAAATTAACGAAAAGAGTTAGTGCCGTTAGTACCAAAAACATTAAACCCAACGGACCGCTGATCACCGCATTGGTCTCGATCTGAGCTAACAATTCGTGAATTTGGCCAGCCAACTCGGCCGAAGTTTGATCAGAAAGATAGCGTAAAATCTGCTGCTCAACATCGTGACTATAACCCGTATATTGCAGAAAGAAGCCAAACCCTGAGAGTAAAATCATGATCAACGGAAAGACGCTGAAGCAGGCATAAAACGATACCGCGGCGGCTAAAAGGCTTCCATCCACTTGGTTCCAATATTCAAGCGTCCGCCAAGTGGAACGGCCGATTGCAGCTAAGAATCGTATCAAAATAATCAGGGACTCATTTTCACAGGGTTCATGGAATTCTCAAGGCGTTACGGCCACTGCGACTTTAACAAACGTTCGGTACCAGGAATGTCGCAACACCTATCAGTTTGAGACTTCCCAGCGTTGTGACTTTCGAAACCGGTTTCAATCGGCGAACACTGCCTGTCTGACTTGACCGCAGGCCAAGTTCATGGCGATCGGTGCACCTGAACGCATGCCTTCGCCAATGACCGAACCCAATCAAGTCGCGTTTCTTCTCTTGCCTTGGATTC
>JBDNHU010000586.1:0-13470 GCA_041688615.1 Mariniblastus sp.
CTGGTGCGTTTGTAGATGCTTGATCTAGGGCGGAGCGGGTAGTTTTGGGTATTAGTAGGACTTGCCAGACATTTCTCAATTTTGAAGCGGACGAGTCCCGGTTTAGGGCGGAGTGGAATAAGGTCACAGGTCGAATAGGTAGAATGCCGAATTACAGACTTGGGCAGGGCGAATCGTAGATGTCAGTTGAATGGGCCGATGGATTTGGTGGGCTTTTTTAAGCTTGCAGATAAAGTGATAGAGGAACCGGAATGATTACCGAAGCAGATAAGAACGGCAGTGTTGAACCTAGAATTTCTGGCCCGATTGCTGACCAGTATGATTGCATCGTGATGGGTGCCGGTCCTGGCGGTGGATCGACTGCGGCGATCTTGGCTCAGCAGGGTTGGAAGACATTGTTGGTCGAGCGCGAAGCGGTCCCTCGGTTCCACGTGGGCGAAAGTCTGATGCCCGAAACCTATTGGACTTTTGAAAGACTGGGTGTTTTGGAAGAGTTCAAGCGTATTGCGTTTACTAAGAAGTGTGGTGTGCAATTTGTTAGCAGCGACGGCAAGGAATCACGCCCGTTTGTGTTTGCCGAAGCGGACTCTCGTCCTTCTGCCGAAACCTGGCATGTGGAGCGGGCAGATTTAGATTGCCTACTGTTCGACACCGCAGCGAAGAACGGTGCGGACTGCCGAGACATGACTCGTGTTCTAGATGTTCAACTGTCGGACGACGGTCTGCATCAGATTCAGGTCCAGCAACCTTGCGGCGAAAAGAAGTCGGTCCTGGCGAAAGTTGTGGTCGATGCAACGGGTCAACAGTCGCTGATCCCTACTCGATTGGGCATTCGGAAAATTGATCCGAATTTGAAGAAAGCGGCGATCTGGGGTTACTTTGATAATGCGAAGCGAAACGCTCCAGGTGAAGCGGAAGTCACTTGCATACTGCACACCGACGATAAGGCAGCTTGGTTCTGGTACATACCGTTGCGAGACGGGCGGGTCAGTGTGGGTGTGGTTGGTGACAATGATTATATGTTGAAGGGTGGTCAATCGCCGACTGAGAAATTTGACATGCTCCGCCGACATTGTCCTGGACTCGTGCATCGATTGGAGAACGCGACCGAAGTGAGTCCGCTGCGGGTGGCAAAAGAATTTTCATACACGACGACACAGCGGGCAGGACGCGGCTGGGTTTTGGTTGGCGACGCTTACGGCTTTATCGATCCTGTGTATTCGTCGGGTGTTTACTTGGCGTTGCTAAGTGGTGAACGTGCGGCTGATGCCATCGATGCAGGTCTGCGTGCGGGTGATTTGTCAGGGGAAGCACTTTCGAATTGGACAGAATCCTTTGACCAAGGCGTGGTTTGGATTCGTAAGCTGGTTCATGCATTTTATTGCAACGAATTTAGTTTTGGCGCGTTCATGAAGGCCCATCCTGAACATGGGCAGAATCTGACGGATCTGCTAGTTGGCAAGGTTTTTGCAGGAGACCCAGGACGGATTTTCAAGGACATGGATCCTTGGATTGAAAAGTCGAAGCAGATGGCCAAAGAGGGGATCCCGATGGACACTGCTTCGGATTCTGACATCGCAATTGCCTAACAGACACTTGTTTTGTGTGAGGAACGCTTGGCATTTGTCCAAAGTAGCAAGTGGGTTTGTTTGCAGTCGCGGCAGTTGGACGGTTAGGCTCAGGGCTAACGATGGGGTATCTGAATTTGTTTGCCGCGAGGTCTTCTGCCGGTAGGTGAGTATACTGTTACCTTCGAACGAATCGACTAAGATTCCTTCGAGGGTTTTTTATTTTATAGATTCAATTGATTTGCAACGCGAACGTCCATGTTTGCGTGGGAGTAGATAGGTCGTGAGCGAAGGTTACGATGCGATACTGTTGGTTTCCTTTGGTGGTCCTGAGAAACGTGAAGACGTGGTTCCATTTCTAGAGAATGTACTGCGAGGCAAGAATGTTCCGCACGAACGAATGTTGGAAGTGGCGGAGCATTACTATGAGTTTGGCGGCGTTAGCCCAATCAATGAACAGAATCGGCAATTGTTGGCGGCGTTGCAGCAGGAATTGAAGGCCAATGGACCCGACTTACCCATTTATTGGGGAAACCGGAATTGGCATCCCATGCTGGCTGATACCTTGGAGCAGATGAAAGACAATGGAGTCAAGCGATGTCTGGCGCTGATGACTAGTACATTCAGTTGTTACTCGGGATGCCGTCAATATCGCGAAGACTTGGCCCGTGCTCTGGATCAAGTGGATGGCGGGATGGTGATTCACAAATTGCGAGTCTTCTTTAACCACCCGAGTTTTATTCACCCGATGGCCCGTGCGACCAAGGAAGCCTGGCTAAAAGTTGCCGATTCTAAGCGGTCGGCGTGTCGGGTGCTGTTCACAGCGCACAGTATTCCGAACGGTATGGCTGCGGGTTCCAACTATGAACTGCAACTGCGAGAAGCTTGCCGATTGATTTCAACGGAAGTGGGCGTTCCCGAAAGTCAATGGGAATTGGTGTTCCAAAGTCGTAGCGGCCCTCCTACTCAGCCTTGGTTGGAGCCCGATGTGTGTGATCGAATCCAGTCGCTGGTTGACGAAGATGCAGTGCAAGGCGTAATTGTGGTGCCCGTTGGGTTTGTGTCGGATCACATGGAAGTTTTGTTCGATTTGGACACTGAAGCGAAGGAGTTGGCGGAGAAGTTGAACATCGATTTTCAGCGAGTTTCGACCGTTGGAACCGACCCGGAATTTGTGGCGGGACTTCGCCAATTGATTCAAGAGCGAACGGACGACCACCCACGGTTAGCGATGGGAGAATTGCCCGCGAATCACGATTTTTGTCCTCTGAATTGTTGTCCTAGCGGCAGGCCGGGGGCGGTGATGTCTGAAACCGTGGCAGGCGCTGATAAGGCAGGTACTTGATTTGCTGCTGCAGTTAAGATTTTGAACGAAAGTCAATTTGTACCCCATCTAAGCAGCGCAGCTTCGGAGTAAGCGTTCGGGGTGGGATCCTAGGGTGAACTGAGCGAGCGTTTATGGTTGATTTTGGGCTCAAGCCCGATGACGGTGTCGTGATTGTAGACCACGGTTCGCGTGTGGACGCAAGTAATTTGGCTTTGTTAGAAGTGGCCGATTTGTTTCGCGCTTCTTTGGATCACCCTATTGTGCTGCCCGCACATATGGAACTGGCAGAACCATCGATCGCGGATGCGGTTGCCCAGTGTGCTGCAATGGGAGCCAAGCGAATCGTGATGGTGCCATTCTTTTTGCTTCCCGGGCGTCACTGGCGAAAAGACATTCCCCAACTAACAGCCGACGCCTGTAAAGAAGTCGGCAATTTGCCATTCTTGGTGACCTCGCCGCTGGGTGTCGCTCAAGGCGTTGTGGATGTCCTGGCTGGGCGGATGCAGTCATGCCTAAGGTTGGCGGAACTTGATCAAGCGGGCTGTGAACTGTGTGGCCCCGAAAGTGGTTGCTGGAAGCACGATAAGGCCCTGGGATAAAGTTCTTCGGTTCAATTGGGTGTCGAGTGCTCTTGGTATGGGGCATTTAGGATGCCAAATATTTTGGATCCCAAGCTGGTTTTGGACTGACAATAGAAAGATCAAGTTCGGTCAAGAAAAGGCAAAAGGCCATTGAGTGATATGAATGGCCTTTTGCAAAATGAGCAGGTTGAAAAATTTTGTCGTCTTGATTAGCAAGTGCTTTTGTATTCAAGTGCTTTATTGAACCCAGCTGGCCAAGTATTCTTTGATAGCCACCGAACTGGTGTAGAGAGCGTTGGCTTTGGGGATAAAGAAAATTGGATCTTCACCGCTGGCTTCTGCGCGGAAGTCGACGGGAATCGATTGCAGTTCCAAGGCTTGGCGGATGGCCAAACGACTGGCTCGGGGCATGTGCCAAGCTGAAGTAATCAGAGCGTTCTTGGTGTTCAACTTCTCTTTCAGAAATTCATCGATACGAAGCATTTCTTCTACGGTGTTGCGTCCACCAATGAAAGTGTAATCCGAATCAGCCACACCATAGGAGTTCAAGAATTTTCGTAGCGCTTCTTCATAAGCTGTCATTGGGGTCGCTTCTTCGGCAGTCGACTTCGCATTTGGATCTGTGGCTGCAGGTTCGGTTTCGTCTTGCCAAGCCGATGGACCTGAAGTTGGAAGTAATGGGTCGCCCGAGTCGGCATCGCTGTTCAAGGAATCCGGAACTGCAGCGGCTGGGTCTGTTGTAGCCGCTGGGTCTGTTGCACCTGCTGGGTTATCCGCTTTGGGGTCGTTGTTTGCTGGAACCGGCGTTGGTTCCGCTGCATTATCGGATAGTTTGGCTTTGGCTTCGTCTTCGAAGTAAAGAAATGGGCAGCCTGTGAAGACCAAGTGCTTAATCTTTGCACGCTTGTAAAGTTGAATCGCGTCCATCACTCGTTCGCCGCCGTCGTTGAAATCTAAGTGATTTCCACGAACCAAGTTGGCTCCGCCGCCTAAGACGAACGCGTAATCAAATTCCGCTTCGTCAGCTAACGTTACATTTTTTTGTGAGTCTTCCAAGCCGCCAATCAAATTGCTGGCGACACTGGCATTGCCCAGTAGATTCAGCGCCAACAGGGTTAGCCAAAGCGCAGCCGCCAAGAATTTTTGTTTCGTGAACGTGGCGACCATTGCGTTGATAAACAGCAAGATCCACAACAATCCGACGGGTGAGAGCAAGGCGGTGATAAACTGCCGACCCACGAAAGCGCCCTGCAGGTACCAGATTAGGCCTAGGGCTCCGCCAATAATTAATGCACACAGAATCATCACCCCAACAATCGTGCTGGAACCGGATTCTTTGCCATCAAATTCGTAATCGTCGTACATTCTGTTCCTCAACTATCGTTCAATTGCCCGGAATTCAAATTGGAGATTGGCCGGCAGGGTCCAAGGCGTCTTGCGGAAGCTCCGCAATGTAAATAGCCGTTTATCATAGCTTTTTTCTAGCCGGTCCCCCAGTCTGCGGTGCCGGTTAGGCAAAATAATCACTACCGCTCTCCTCTTAATTGGGAAAATCCGTACAGTTAGGGCCCCAGATTAACCAAGTTGTTTAGATTTCCAGAGCGGAGTCCTTTGGGATCAATCACCACACTGTCGAAGCCAAGGGCCTTGATCTGATCCAGCAACGGGTGATTGTGCTGCGGGTGATTCGTCGGAGGAGATGTCGGAGGAGATGTCGGTGGATCGGGTGTTGAGCCTGCCAGATTAGTTGAGCCTGCCAGATTAGTTGAGGTTGCAGTTTCTCGCTGGAGTTTGATTAGCCGCCAGGTTTCTGCCAGTGGAACTTCGATGGATGCCGTATTTTGGGGCAGCAAGCGGACTCGAACATCGCTAAAGCCCAGTTCCCAAATCATAGCCTCCGCTGATTCGATGCGGGCAAGCCGTTGGGGAGTAACTGAGATGCCGTAGGCGATCCGGCTGGCAAGGCAGGGCGCCGCCGGCAAGTCATCAACCCAAAGTCCGAACGCCGTGGCAATTTGCCTGACTTCGGCTTTGCCAACTTGATACTGGGCCAACGGAGCAAAGACTTGAAACTGGTTGGCGGCAACCAGGCCCGGTCTGTGGTCGGAGAGATCATCCAGATTTGTTCCGCTGATCAAGGTCGCATGGGGAAAGTGATTGGCGATCGCCCAAAGGGCATCAAACAAGTGCGACTTGCAGTAGTAGCATCGATCTTCAGCATTCTTTTGATAGTTTGGGTCCTGTCCCTCTTGAGTTTCCAACCATCGATGAGGCAGGCCAATTTCGCCAGCGGCGTACTTAGCAATCTTTTGTTGACGGTTGGAAAGGCTGGGGCTGACTGCGGTGACAAGCAAGCTTTGGTCAGCGTTTGCAAATTTCAACAACGCGCCGACCACTGCCGAATCTACTCCTCCGCTAAACGCCAAGATCGACTGCTTTAGCCGTTGAATATGTTCGACCATCGCGTCGACTTTGGCCCTCAAAGAGCCAGGCATCTTTTCTTTGTTTTTCTGGAAGTTAGAGTCCAGATCCAAAGGCCGCAGAGGTGCTGCACTGGCCGCCCAGGGTGTTGTGGGTTTTTCGTTATTCATGATCCGGATCCAGAAACACGATGGTGGGCAGACGATGGGGTGTGTTTAGCAATCACAGGTTGCTTGACTGACTTGCCAGTGGCGGACCTGAGTAATTGTTGGCGTTTGAAAAGACTTGCATTGGTCTGTGATTAATCTGAAGCAGGTGCATTAGACTGACCGTTTTCACTTAGCCATTGATAAACTAGGTTCGGTGAAAATTGTTCCAGCCCGATGGCATGACGAGGTATTTTCGATTCTGGGTTCCAGCACAATAGCGTTGGCTGCGTGGGGCTTCCATCGGGGAACAGCCAACTCAAGTCGTTGGCATCTGTGACTTCATCCAATCGGAAGGCTCGAGCAGAGCGAAGGTGAAACTTGGTGCGTATTTTTGGGATGTCGACCTGGTTCAATGTTTCTTCCCATGCCATTGCCTGATTCTGATTCTCAATCGATCCAATCGCTAGGCTGGCTGAGGAAGTCGAATCTTCTAGCGTTTGTGGCAGTTCTTGGGTGGGTGAAGGGGGAGGATCTGCAGGAAAGTAGGCAACCAAAATCGGCCGTTTTAAGCTGATGCACTGCCGCGCCAAGAAGCTGGAATACGCCTGCCACATGATGGGCTGGGCAGGAACCCACTGAGTCCGCCACGCATAATTTGCCAGAGTTAATCCAAGGGCGAATAGCAGCAGGACTAGCCAATATTTTGGACCCTTGGGTACCAGTTGGGCGTAAGTCTCGGTGCCAAATTGTTGGTCGCTGAACGGATCGTTGACCTGGGCTTGGTGAGTAACGTGTAGATTGGAAGAATCAGACATGGAATCGGCAATAAATTTGGGAGGCTAATGGCGTTTTGGCCCACGGGTGGCTGTCTGGTTGAACGTGGTTATGACTTGTTTGGCGGCGGGTGTTCCGAACTGAGTATCCGTTTGTATGCGCTATGACGCAGTTTGCCGCCTTGTTCGAAGCCATAACGGTACGAAGTCCCCCATCGGAAGCAGCAGGCAGGCAAACGCAAGCTTGGGTGCCTTTGGACTTGCCCTGGATGGAGTGGTTCTCCGGTGCGACTAAGCCACGGGGTCAGCGAAGGGCGTTCGAGTCAATTTTTGGGGGACGGTTGCTTTATTGTATGCCAAAGGCAACCGTTACAACCGGGGCAGGAGTGTTTTCAATCGATAATATCGCAATTTTGCCTTGTTTGTGGTTCCGATCTAGCCAGGGCCTACCTTCAAAAAACACGAAATCCGGTTTACGATATCAGAAACCGCTAGGCCGGAAATGAAATTGGGTTCAACGGGCGATTGTTTGCCGAAAGAGTTTCTTACCGCTGAGGGCAGCGTTGGTTGGCCAGCAGGTAGCGGTTGATCAAATTCGCTTAGAACTTGCATGAAATTACTTCCCGATCCAAACACGCCGCCGCCAGCGATATGGCTTTGAAAAAACCAGGGGCTCGGGCCCGGATGTTCAAATGTGAATGGGGAACGGACTTCAAGACGCTTCGCCTAGTTAGACAAGAGTTTGCCTCTGGCATCTCGAACGATTGGAAGAAAGTAAAGTCGTTTCCAAGTTCTTCAGTTTAAGTGCTGCTGATTCGGGGTAACTTCAGACTGTGGTGTGGCAGGGCAGCGTTGTGGCAGGGCAGCGTTGTGGCAGGGCAGCGCGTCTGCAGTTTGAGGGTAAATGCCTACGGAAGTTCACAGCAAGTTAATGCCAGCAAGTTAAAGCCAGAAATCGAGACATTTAATCAATGCTAAATCTTGCAAGTGAAACCAACCAGCGATGGCTGGACCAAGTGGATGACCATATTAAGGATATTTTGATCGATCACGCTCACTGTGAGAAAAAAGCAGCGGGTTGCGCGATGAATTTGATTTTCGCGTATGTCGACAAAACTGATTTATGTCAAGAATTGTCCGAGATCGTCAATGAAGAATTGGAACACTTCATGATGGTTTTAGATTTATTAAAGCGGCGAGATATCGTGTTCCGTAAATTGACGCCCAGCTTGTATGGTCGGCAGTTAAACGAACTGGTGCGAAAATTCGAACCCGATCGTGCGGTCGATCGATTGTTGGTTGCGTGTTTGATCGAGGCACGAAGTTGCGAACGATTTAATCTGTTGCAAAAACACATGGAAGGTCGCGATAATGAGTTGGCGGACTTTTACGGTTCGCTCTTTGAATCCGAAGCCAGGCACCATACTACCTACGTGAAGATGGCCAAGCTTTTTCAACCCGAAGATACGGTTAAAGCCAGGCTGAAGGAAATGGCATTAGATGAAGCCAAGATCATTGCCGATGTTTACCCTTTACCTCGCATGCACAGTTGACCGATGGGCCGCAGAAGATTGGTTGTGGTGCATTTGTGGATAAATTTGTTGTACGTTGTTTTATGTTTGGTGTCTTGAAGTTGGTGTTTTGCTTGCATTCGTTTCTGCCGATGCGAATTAGATTGCGGTAATCTAATTCCGGCAATGTACTTGCGGCAATGTAGTTTTTTAGGCGATTGACGTTTAGGACGAATAGATAGGTTAACTATGCCACAGAGTTTAAATGACGCCATGGATTTGGCGAAGCGTGGATTTCCAGAAGAACATCGGCTGTACGGACTGGAAGAGCAAGTGATTCAGTTGCAGGGCGTGGGCATTCTGTTTTACAACCGCGGTTGGTCTGTCGGAACCAGCAGCAACTACAGCGTCGTCAGCAAGCGGGACCCTTTGGAATTGTTGGTGACCGCCAGCGGAATCGACAAAGGCCGTTTAGGTGTAGACGATTTTGTACGAATCAATGCCGCAGGCGAACCGGTGGTCCCTAACCAGCCAAAGTCGTCTGCCGAGACGATGCTGCATGTGGTCGCCGCCAACAAGCTACCTTGGGTAGGTGCGATTCTGCACACTCATAGTATCTGGGCGACGATTCTTAGCGATCGGTACTTCGAAGACGGCGGCATGAAGATAAGCGGCTTCGAGATGCTAAAAGGCCTGTTGGGTGTTAAGACTCACCAGACGGATTACTGGTTGCCGATTTTTGAAAACACTCAGGATATTCCCCATCTGGCGGAACAAGTGGGAGATTGGTTGGACCAGTCGGCCCCGCCCTATGGAGTTCATGGATACCTGATCCGTAAACACGGGCTTTATACATGGGGCAAGGACCTAGATGAGGCTCTTCGGCACATTGAAATTTTTGAATTCTTGTTAGAATGCATCGGCCGCCAGTTGTTGCTAAAATAAGTGGGCAGCCGGCACAGTCAATCAACCTGACAGGTCAGGCAGGTCAGGTCAGGGCGGATTCGTTTTCGTCACAATGACGCTGCTCAGTTGAAAGATGTTTGACATCACCCAGGGGCTTGTCGCAAACTAAGCATCGCATGAAGAATAAGTGGGATAGGCTATTGTTCACGTGTTGCTAATGTCTTGCCTTGACCGGATGCCGATTGTCAAGCGGATGTTTGGCGTCAAGTGAGTGTTGGCATCAATCCAAGCGATTTGTTGATTCCGCCCATGGATCGACCTCAAATTTAAATTATCTATAGGAGCCAAAACTGATGGCAACCGTCCACGTTCCAAGTGAGCAACGCGACATTACTGAAGTTTCGGAAATTCGTTCCTTTTTGGAACCGTACGGAATTTGGTATGAAAAATGGGATGTCGAAGGTCGCATTGGACCTGAAGCCACCAATGAAGAAATTCTTGAAGCGTATCAGCCAGAGATTGAACGCCTGAAGCAGCAATGCGGATTTGTGACCGCCGACGTGATCAACGTCTCGCCAGAAACTCCTGGCTTGGATGCCATGCTGGCTAAGTTTGACAAAGAGCACACTCATAGCGAAGACGAAGTTCGCTTCACGGTTAAGGGCAACGGCGTTTTTCATATTCACCCTGAAGACGGAAAAGTTTTCAGTGTAACGGTATCTTCGGGAGATCTAATCAATGTGCCTCGCGGAACCAAGCATTGGTTCAATCTTTGTGGCGATAAGATGATTCGGTGCATCCGTTTGTTTGAAGAAATGTCTGGTTGGACGCCCGAGTACATCGAATCAGGAGTCCACAGCGACTATGCTCCATTGTGCATGGGGCCTTCTTACTTGCATGCATCCGGTCCTTCGGACGATTTGGTGAAAATGTAGTTTGCTTGGCCCGCTGTTTTTTGTTGCAATGTTGGGTATCCACATTCAACGCGGGGACTGTTGGGTGTGAACGGTGGTTGGTCCTGTTTGCAATTGGGTGGAATTGGGCTATGAAACACAGCACGTTGCTGTTGGATTGTGAGACAGCAACGTGTTTTTTGCATTTGTGGATGACTAGTTAATTAACGCTTCAAATCCGGAAATTTGCTTTCGTTCGGAATCTGCCGAATAGTCTTTGTTCAGGAATTTTGGTGCAGAGGTTTTGCTTAGTAGGACGCCGAGATCGGAATTACTAAGGTCTTCGAAGACACGTTCAAATTGTTTGGCGGACATCCCGATTTGTTTTTCGAATCGTTCGCGTTGCTGGCTATTCAGGCCGTCAAACATCCCTTTGGTTTCCAGGTTGATCAGCATTCTTCGATTGTTTCGATATTCTTCATCGTTGCGTCTGGCTTCATTTCTAAGGGTCTCCAACGGTTGTTCATCAATTTCTAACCATTGCGCCATCGATGGTAAGTGCAAGAAGGTTAGCAGACCCCACCCCGCGATTTACTGGAACCGGATCCAGTGTAAGTATTCAGGGGGCATCATAGAATACGGCGTTAAATCGTTTCTGGTAGTAATCATTGGCCTGCTTCCAAGATTGAACGCTTTGTGCTTCGGGTAAGTTTCGAAGTCGTTCCTCAGGAAATGGCTTATCTCTTGCTTGGACGATTTTACCCAGAACACTCTAGAAGTCTTCAACGCTTTCGGCATTTGTTTCGCGTGCAAGCAGCAATAATGTCTCGCGATCGTCTGGCTTATCGGCGTCGATGGTGTAAGCGGGACCGTGTAGTAATTGCTCTGGAAATTTCAAGGCGGAATAACGGTATTTCGAATAATTATCCAGCTCCGTTTCTAGTTGACTAAAACCAAACTACAACAAGCGGGATGCATTTTGCTTGCTGGCGATCAATTCTATATTCTTCAGTCCAACCCCATCGTCTAGTTTCTTTCGCTGCTGCTTTGACAGCGAGGAAAGAAGGTCGCTGCAAGCTAGAAGCATTGCTTGTTCCAACTGCGGCTTTATTGTTTTGGAAATCCGCAGCCACTTTTTTCTGATGTCTTGAATTTGGTCGAGTGTAAGTTCGATTTGTTTACCAAAGTCGCTGTCTGAAAAGTAGTAACTGGGTCCGTGGTATGCAAAATACCCGTAGGAGGCCATTCTGCGGAATTCGATCGGCACACCGGGCTGTGAGAACCGTTCCAAATAGCGATCACGCGCTTCCAGAAACCATGCTTCGCCAGGTTCTAGCACCTTCCTTCGCGTCCTTTCTGGATCGTGGGGAAAATAGGGAGGATTTCCGATGACATCGATCTGCACAAATTGCTCAAAGGTCAATCGTAGGTACATATTATCCGCATCCCAATCCCACAGGTTTTCGTGGAAATAGGCGGAATCCCAACCAGGAAAATCTCTCTGGAAAATGTAATTGTAGTTTTCATAATTATGTACCGGACGCTTGCCAAAAGACAGCTAGAATGATTTCGGACTCTTCGTCGAAAGCTATTCTTGCCCGATCGCAGCCTGTGTTAAAGTTGGCCGAGTGCCCATGTTTCTAGCTTCAAATTTCATCATGTTTTTTGGAGCGGCAATCTTTTCGTTCAATCCAGCAGAATCTATTTTATGGTGGAATTCGAGTCTGGGTTCTGTGCGGCGAAGGTGGGTTTACTATCATAGATGCCGTTGGTCACCGATCGCCTGGGAATGGATGAACAATCGATTGGGTTATTTGGGACGCCTGCTAATTAGGGAACATTCATGGATAGCTTGGAAAGTACAGTCAAAGGGATATTGTTGGATATCGAAGGAACGACATCAAGTATTTCCTTTGTTCACGATGAAATGTTTCCGTTTGTGCGGAAGCACTTGGAAGCGTTTTTGTTGGAACAATGGAATGAAGATGCGACCGAGCGGGCCATTGAAATGCTGGCCGTCGATGCAGGTGTGGATTCGGCGGCCGATTGGTTTACAGGTGCAACGGATTTAGCGTCGCAACATGCGGTTGTGATCCAAGAGGTGAAGCGTTTGATGGATGGTGACGTCAAAGCGACGGGCCTGAAACAATTGCAGGGCCTAATCTGGCAGGCTGGATTCGACAGTGGACAATTGGTAGCTCATTTGTGGCCCGAGGTCGCAGGCATTTTGCAGATGTGGAAGCAGCAGGGATTTGATTTGCGAATCTATTCTTCGGGCAGCATTGCAGCCCAGAAGCTATTCTTCGGGCATTCGGTTGGCGGTGATTTACTGTCCTTAATTTCGGGACACTACGACACGACGATAGGGGGAAAGAAGGAAGTCGCCAGCTACCAATCGATTGCAAAAGACTGGGAACTGGAACCGGCCTGGATTCTGTTTATCAGCGATATCCCGGATGAATTATTGGCCGCAAAGACCGCCGGATTCCGAACGGCCTTGAGCGTCCGGCCTGGGAACGCTCGGGTGCCCAGCGATCATGGCTACGCTAGCGTCACCGACTTTGGACAACTAAAGTTAACCCTTGGGTAGGGTAGGGCGTTGTTAACGATCGACGGAACGACGGATTAAGGAATGCCTTGGATTCGGATCAGACAACCGTGAACAATTGTGGTTTCGCGTTCGTACTTCAGGATACTATGCTCAAGACAGGCATGGTGTCGACGCTTGGAAGCCACAAGAGACATGGGTTCGGCGAACGATTCTACTGGCCAACGATCCACACGAAGCGAGATTCGAAGGCGAAAAATACTCCACGAAGGAGTCATTGCAAGGGTGGGCTGCAGCGATTGAACCAAAGCTGTTGCTACGATCCAGGTTGCGATGTCCCAGAGCCATGATTGGCGAATTTTGTGACCGGTGCCGGTTACTATTTCACAGGTCGTGGATGGAGTCGCTAACGTGATATCGTGCAAGAATGTTCATGCTTATTTTTCTGTCAACAATCGTGTTGTTGTTGCCGTTCCCAGGGCGGCGTTTCTAATTGCAATGGTCGGTTTTGTTTTTTGGGGGGGTGGGTTCGTTTGTGCCGACGATGTTGTTTTTGACGTGCCTGGCACTGTGAAGTGTTATTTGCTATCGGAATCGATCACGACATCAGGCCAGGTAGACCCGGCAGGGCCCGAGGTTGCCAATCTTGCAACAAACCTGAGCCAGGCAGCAACCGGGCCGAGCGGATCGCACGCGATCGCGTCTTTTGCTGGGACCGCTGGGCAGAAACATCCTCGTGTGACCTTGGCCACCGCAAGTCACTCAAGTGGGCTGGCGAGATTGTTGGCCGATC
>JBDNHU010000587.1:0-5932 GCA_041688615.1 Mariniblastus sp.
ACCTTAACATTTCCGACCTTAACATTTCCGACCTTAACATTTCCAGCTGAATGGCCTGGATCAACGGTTCTACGATCACGCACTCAATAAACGTCATCGTATCAATAGGAATTTTCACTCTTCCTGAATTGATGCCTCAACCCGTCAAAAACTGGCAAACGCTCAAGCCAACCAAACGATAGGCGTCAAGCGAATAGAGTGCCAAACAACTTAATCAATAACAGCCTCAATCCAAATTTGCGATTGGTACTTCTAAATAGAAACACCCTTCAAACGCTCCATCTCCCTTGCCGCACATTCACGCTGGAAATGCAATTTGATCATCCAAGCGGTCGCTAGTTTCGTTGCGGCCAACTATCGCAACGATTACAATAGTTGGTATCCGCTTGACGTAATTGTGGCGAGAACACTGGAACTGACCTTGTCGCAGTTCGCCAACCCCACCCGCCTGCTGACAGCCCTGATCTCTGGAGTGAACTAGCCATGCTTAACCTGACCTCTCGTGCCGTGGCACATACTTGCAACGGTGGCACTCGGCGCGATTTTCTTCAAATCGGGGCCCTCGGAGCGATTGGGTTCGGACTGCCCGAACTGCTGGCAGCCAAGGAAGCTGGGCAGATTGATCCGACCAAGGACAGTCGCTCTTGCATCATGATTTTTAATCTTGGTGCCCCAAGTCAATTGGACACGTTCGACATGAAACCCAACGCACCCTTGGAAATCCGAGGTCCGTTCAAGCCGATTTCAACTCGAGGTGATTTTCAACTCTCTGAGATCTTGCCGCTGCACGCGGAAGTTGCCGACAAATTTTCGATTGTTCGATCCTGTTATCATACCGCAGCGGCAGTTCACGATGCTGGCTGGCAGATGCTTCAGACGGGACGGCAATTCAACGGCGGTGTCAACTATCCTCACGCCGGTGCCGTGCTTCAATATTTAAAAGGTCGGCGGAGTGATTTGCCAGCTCATGTGGTGCTTCCAGAAACAATGGGACGGGGTGGCGGAAACTTACCCAATGGCCAAGCGGGCGGGTTCTTAGGAAAAGCGTATGATCCATTCGCGTTGATGGCTGACCCCAGCCAACCGAATTTCAAAGTCCCAGACTTGCTTCCACCTTCGAATTTGGGTGATGTCCGTATTGATCGACGACGTCGAATGCGAGACGCAATCGAAGGAAGAATGAAAGAGTTGGAAGCAACGGAGGCAGCCAAAATGTTCGACAAGAACTTTGAAGCCGCATATCGATTAATGAATAGCGAACAAGCTAGAAACGCCTTCGATTTGACACAAGAATCTCCCGAAGTTCGGCAACGATACGGGATGAACCGGTTCGGACAGTGCTGTTTATTGGCGCGCAGATTAATCGAAGCCGGTGTTCGATTTGTGACCATCAATACTTTTCTAACCGTCTTCGATGAAATCACTTGGGATATTCACGGAAGTAAACCGTTTACCACGATCGACGGGATGAAAAATATTGTTGCCCCGATGTATGACCAAGCGTATTCGGCTTTGATTGGTGATCTAGATCAACGAGGTTTACTGGGTGACACTTTAGTTTGCGGATTAGCTGAATTCGGACGCACACCCAAAGTGAATCCTGCAGGCGGCAGAGATCATTGGCCCCAATGTTTCTCCTGCACCTTTGCTGGGGGCGGCGTTCAGGGTGGACGCGCGATCGGGGCAAGTGACCCGATCGGTGCCGTTCCTGCCGATCGGCCAACCAATCCAGGCGAGATCGTGGCGACCATTTTCAAAAGTCTAGGCCTGGACTTGCATACGGAAATGCCTGGCCCCGGCGGACGCCCGTTCCCTTTAGTTGACTTTGGCGTTCGTGAAATCAAAGAACTCTTTGTTTAGCGACGTTTTTCCAGCATGACAGAACGAATTTGCCTGAAATTCCCGCAAGTTCAGCAGGTCCCTTGGATCGATACCACTCAGGAAAATATGATGAATTTTCAGCCCTTGAGAAATCAAATTTCTTCGCTGACATCGGGTTTCACAATGGCCCAAAGACTGTATCTAGCCGCAAGTTCAATTGCAGCCACCGGGTCAATTGCAGCCACGTGGCTGATCCTGTTTATTGGGGCTTCGGCGGCAAGCGGTCAAAACCTTAGTCAACCTGCGGCGTTAGCAAATCAACGTCAAGCTTTGGAATCTACCGAAGATGCCATTGCCATTCTCTCCGGCGATTTTTCACTTCATGGTAGCCAGGCCCAGCAAAAATTGGTCGTCGTTTCCACCAAGGCAAATTCGATTGGCGCCACCCTAGTTCCTAGTGAAGTCACTTTTGAATCGGGTGACTTATCCATCGTCAAAATCGTAACGCCTTACGCCATCGCGGTCGGCAGTGGCACCACTTGGGTCTCGGCAAAAATTGCAGATGGCCGCAACACTAAAGTGACGGTCACGGTCGACCCATTCGAAGAAGTACCACAATGGAATTTTCGGAACGAAGTTCAAGCGATTTTCGCGCGTAGCGGCTGCAATTCGGGTGCTTGTCACGGCTCTTTAGCAGGGAAGGGCGGATTCCGCTTGTCGCTTCGTGGTTACGATGCGGCGGCCGATCACTTCGCGATTACCAAACAAAACCGAGGTCGACGAATCGAAATGGGCGATCCGGGAAGAAGTCTTCTTCTGGCCAAGCCAACAGGGGCAATGCCGCACAAAGGAGGCATCCGCTTTAATACGGATTCTCGAGATTATCAAATCCTATCACAGTGGATTACCAACGGGGGGCAAGCACCAAGTGAGACTGATCCACTTCTGGACCGCATCAGTGTTTCACCTGCGAATTCATTGCTGCAGCCAGGCGATCGATCCGACATTTTAGTCAACGCTCACTACAACGATGGTCGCGTTGTTGATGTGACCCACTGGGCTCAATTTTCATCGACCGACGAAGCGGTTGCAAGTGTTAACGCCGATGGACAAATTTCGGTGCGGGGAAGTGGCGAAGGAGCGATCTTGGTTTGGTTTGGCAGCAAGGTTTCATTGGCGAGGATGACCGTTCCTTATTCAAATCAAATTGATGAAGCCAATTTTCTGAACGCGCCAAGACGCAACTTTATTGACGATTTGACTTTGTCGCAACTGCAGACTCTTCACTTAGAACCATCGCCTCGCTGTGATGATGCTACGTTTCTAAGACGTGCAACACTGGACACGATCGGTCGCTTGCCCAACACCGAAGAATCGACCGAGTATTTCGCGGATGATCAAAGCGTGCGTCGTGACCGATTGATCGAAAAGCTATTGGCAAGCGACCCATTTGTCGATTACTGGACCTACAAATGGAGCGACATGCTGTTGGTCAATGGCACACGTTTGCGGCCAGATGCGGTCAAGGCGTACTATCATTGGATTCGCAACTCGGTTGCCCAACGACAACCATGGGATCAAATGGTTCGTGAAATCATTACTGCCAAAGGCGGCAGCACGGAAAATGGCGCAACCAATTTTTATGCACTTCACCAAACGCCCGAGGACATGACGGAGAATGCAAGCCAAGCCTTTTTGGGACTGTCGATCGGATGTGCGCGTTGCCATAACCATCCGCTCGAAAAATGGACCAACGATCAATACTATGCAATGGCAAATATGTTCTCACGCGTTCGAGCGAAAGGGTGGGGCGGCGAATCGCGAAACGGAGATGGCGTTCGCACGCTTTATGTTGTTGAAGCAGGCGAATTGATCCAACCCAATCAAGGTCGGCCGCAACCACCAGCTCCGCTTGATTCGCCAGCCTTGGCGTTTGACGATCCAAACGACCGACGTGAAACCTTGGCACAGTGGTTAGTCAATGCAGACAATCCTTACTTTTCAAGGGCGATCACCAACCGCGTCTGGGCAAACTTTTTCGGACAGGGATTGGTACAACAAGTCGATGATCTTCGCTTGAGTAATCCGGCGGCAAACGAACCTCTTTTGGATGCTGCCGCTGACTATTTAGTTGATACCAAATTTGATTTAACAGCATTGATGCGCACCATTTTACAAAGCGAAACCTACCAGCGCAGTAGTATTCCTTTGCCCAACAATAAGGACGAAGCAAAGTATTTAAGCCGTTACTATCCCAAACGACTGATGGCCGAAGTCTTGCTGGATTCCATCGACCAAGTGCTGCACACCACAACCAAGTTTGACGAAATCGCGTTCCCCGGCGCGGACAAACAAAAGACCAATTTCTATCCGGAAGGAACGCGTGCGATTCAACTCTACGATTCGGCCGTCAGTTCATACTTCCTGCAAACCTTTGGGCGTAATTCCCGTGAAATCACCTGCGAGTGCGAACGAAGTGACGAACCGAGTATGGTTCAAGTGTTGCACCTATCCAACGGCGAAACATTGAATCCCAAGTTGACGGCAAAGGACAACCTGATCCAACAGGCACTAACTGCAAAAATGAGTGACGCTGACTTTGTCCAAAAACTTTTTCAACAGGCATTGATGCGGGAACCGACGGCAAGAGAACTGGCAAGCCTTACAAGCTTAATGAACGAATATGGTGATGATCGATCAACAGCGTTGCAAGACGTCGCCTGGAGTGTTCTAACCAGTGCTGAATTCACGTTCAATCATTGACGAAACACTCGTAGTTCACCCACTGGCTTCTTTTATCGCTCAGAATCTAACACGTACCCATTTGTAATGTGCAAGCCTATGAATCGTATGTTTTTCAAATCGACCTATCGAAATTTCTCAATCGCCAACCTTCGGATCAATTCCACCCTGCTCCTAACAGGCCTAGCGTTCTTCACATTATGTCATTCGCTAAACTTTGCTGACGCCAATTTAGATTACTCGAAAAAGATCCAACCGATCTTTGATTCATACTGCGTTACCTGCCACAATCAGGATGACAACGAAGGCGGATTCCGATTGGATTCCTATGCCCAATTAATGAAGGGAGGCGAATCTGGACCAGCGATCACTGCGGGCGTCGCATCCAGCAGTCGGCTTTTTCTGATGGCAAGTAAGCAGTTGCAACCGGTGATGCCTCCCGACGACGCGGAGGGGCCGACGGCAGATGAATTAGCGACACTTGCCGACTGGATCGATTCGGGAGCCCTTGCCCCAGACGGAGAAACTGCGACCCCATTTGTTCTACGCACTCCCAAAATCAACGTCAATCAACAGGTGCAATATCCTATCACGGCGATCGCTTGTGCGCCCAATGGAAAACTGACAGCCACGGCCAGCTTTCAAGGCGTCACGCTAAGCGACAATGCCGGAAACGCTTTGGTTAAAATTAACAAATTTCCTGGTAAGATCAATTCATTACAATTTAGTGCCGATGGATCGCAATTAGTCGTCGCTTCGGGATTGACGGGCGTTTATGGACAGGCAACGATCATTCAAACCGACAGACTTTTATTCCCTGGGACCAATCACACAGCTTCGCCGAATTTCCAATCAATAGCAAACCTAGAGAAGCGGGTTGTCCAAGGGCATACCGACACGCTGTACGCTGCGATACTTTCCCCGGACCAAACGAGACTGGCAACAGCCGGCTACGACAAGAAGATATGTATCTGGGATGCAACGACAGGCGAACTGTTACGAACACTTACGGGTCACAACGGTGCTATTTTTGATCTGCAGTTTATCGCCAATGGCCAGATGTTGATCAGCGCCTCCGCAGATGAAACTGCCAAAGTTTGGGATGTGGTGACAGGCCAACGTTTGGACACACTGGGCCAACCCGAAGGTGAAGTCTATGCCGTAGATACGATGGTGGTGGGGCCAGACACCATTGCCATTGCCATTAGTGCGGACAACCGACTTCGTGCCTGGAAGTTAAGTCTTGGAAAAGCGAATGAAAGTGCTGAATTGATTGCAACCAGATTCATTGACGAATCGCCACTTATCGCTATGGCACTGACGCCCGACCAACTGGGCCTAATCGTTGTCAGTGAAGCGGGTAATATTA
>JBDNHU010000588.1:0-1274 GCA_041688615.1 Mariniblastus sp.
AAATTCAGGGTGCCCAGGATTCGATTGCGACCGGTGCATGGGATGGGCAGGTTACGCAGCCATTTTCCGGCCACTCTTCGCTTTGCTGTTGGCGGCTAATTCTTTGACGGTTTCCAGTGAAACCTCTTTGAACTGAAAGTTCTCGGCTTCGTCGCCTTGAAGCAACACGATGGCGTTTTCGGCAAGGAAACGAGGCATCAGATTCCAACAGCGTTCGACGATTGCGGGCTCTTGGTCATAGCCAATGACTACCAATTCGATATCTTTCAATTCGTTGGCAACGCGCGACAACGCAGAGTAGGCATCGCCTGGAATCAACTTAGTTCGGGCACCCAGGGCGGTAAATTGCTTGTGGGCTTCCTTCAGACTCAGGTGGTCGATATCGGGATCGGTGTTGGCTTCAAACAGATCCACGCCCACGAAATGGACTGGGCGGATGCCAGCAGTTCTGAGCGCAACTTGGATCATCCGTTCGCTGCGAACGCCGTCCTCAAGTCCGATTTCTAGAATGGATGAACACTTGTGCTTTTGAATCAAGCGATAGCACGTACGGTCCTCGGGCAGTTGAGCAAAATGGGACCACCAGAAACACTGCCAAAAAGAAGCGGCCACGGTTGATCATCCTTGTGAACGAAATGGGCTAGCAAACATAGCTGCGGGTGTGGCATAAATCATCCAGTCTTTTGATGACCCAGTGGTTCCACACGCGATTTTAATGCATCCTTGCATCTACTTAGAGTTATTCGACCAAATGACGACAATTCTAAACCCAACATCCGTCAATTCCTTGAGAGCCAGAAAATGGCGAGAGGTAATTTCGTCGCTCAATGGAGAGCCGGGCCTGTGGAATTCACATAATGTGGCCTCAACGTTCAACGGTCTTGCAAATCAATGGAAGTATCGTCTGAGTCCCCCCCTTTACCTTGCCTCCGCCCTCAGCCCGTTTCGCTTGTTCGAAGCGACTCCGTCTTGTTCCAGCCAAGCTTCAATGATGGGTGTCACGGCTTCGCATCTGGCACCATTCATCTTGGCCCCTTTCTGTATCCTGGTGTAATCATCGGGGTAGGTGACAGCGGATCGCGGACACGCGATAATCCTACACACACAAATTCGTTATTTCCTTGCTATTGCAGCAGATGAATTGCGGACATTTCTTTTTTCTGAATCCATTGGTTGGAACTGCAAGTCCCATGGCGACTAACTTCTCTCAAACCGCTGCCTACATTTGGTCGCTGGCCGACCTGCTTCGTGGCGACTTCAAACAATCGCAATAC
>JBDNHU010000589.1:0-14079 GCA_041688615.1 Mariniblastus sp.
ATTCTAGAACCAATGGGGTTCGACTTGACGTTTGGGCCAGGCCATGGGCCTCAGATTCACAATCCTATTCGAGTGTCGTTAGATGTGGACCGAGTGACCGAATTGGTGGACATGGATTCGCTGGACTTTGTCGTCGAAACCGTGCGACAGACTCGCAATGATCTGCCACGTCACCTACCCGTGATCGGTTTCGCGGGTTCACCTTTCACCTTAGCCAGCTACTGTATCGAAGGCGGCGGCAGCAAAAATTACGCGAACACGAAGCGGCTGATGTACTCGGACGAAATCGCCTGGAACACATTGATGCGAAAACTAACTTTCAGCGTCGCTCGATATTTGAATGCTCAGGTTCGCGCAGGCGCCGGTTGCGTGCAATTATTCGATTCTTGGGTCGGTGCCCTATCCCCGACGGATTACCAACGGTACGTCTTACCGCACATGATCCAATTGATTCAGGCGTTGCCGGGCAACGTTCCGGTGATCAACTTTGGAACAGGAAACCCACAACTACTGCCTTACTATGCCGCTGCCAAACCTAGTGTTGTGGGTGTGGACTGGCGGATGGAATTGGATGCTGCTTGGGACTGGATTGGCGAAGAATTCGCCGTGCAAGGCAATTTAGATCCGCTCGTCTTGCTGGCAGATCAAACCATTATTCGCCGGCAAGTTCAACGGATTTTAGGGCAAGCCAATGGTCGCCCTGGCCACATCTTTAACTTAGGGCACGGAATCATTCCAGAAACACCGGTCGAAAACGCGGTCGCCTTGGTTGAGATGGTCCACGAAATATCAAGTCGTTGATGTGGCTTCTTGATTTCTTCCCAATACGTTTTTTTTTGATGAAATGCCGGACCATCCAATAGCAGATAAACTCGCGGGAAGAGACGGTTATTGCCAACGTCGAGTGTCCAAGACGACAAAAGTCGTTTTCTGGTCCGGTGATTCTGGGTACACCAATTTGTAAGGAAGATTGTTACCCACGCGGTCTTTCAATTGATAGGCATACTGCGGAATCAACAGGTAATCTACGTCGTATTTGCGTATAACTTCTGCCAATTGAACAGGGTCCTCTAATGCGAATCCTAAGTCACTTGCGGTATGAGGAAAGCAATCTTGAGTTCGCAGACTCCACTGAACCAGACTTTCACAATCTTGAGGTACGTCTTTCCAGCAAACGACCTCGCTACGTCCAGCATACCACTTAAACGTTTGCTGGTTTTTGGGCGTCAGAAACATCGCATCTCTGGACGTGTTGTTGGCGATCCAAACACACACCTTTTTCCAGTTTTGATAGATATCTTGGGTTCTTTGACGGTCCTTATCCGAGGGAAGACTCAGGCGATCAGCGATTGGACGGGGGTCGACATAGAATTGATACCAGTAGTTGGCCGCTTCCAGGGAAATCAACAAACAGGCGGTCGTACAAACCGCCGCTCCCCACTTGAAAGTCGCGGCCACGGGGCTTGGACCCGATCTTGCCACCGTCGGTTGCGACCGTCGTGCCAATGGCGACCGATACACACAATAAAATGGCATGATGGCCACAGACATCGGAATCATCAGATCACTGGTGCGAAACCAATAGAATCGCAGCCAACGAATTCCCTGGTCCCATTGAAATTCACTGTCTAGGATCAGGATACCCAAGGCAGCACCGCACCCAGCGATCACCAACGACATGATCGATAGGCTGGTCAAGATTTTGATCGAACCTAGCTTTGGTTCGGCCCAGTGATACTCCCTTAGCCCTGGTTCACTTCGTTCCACTTCGCCTGGCAACCAAGCCCCATTCGACACCCATTGCTGATCCGCACATTGATAGGTCGGACCCAACAACATGACCCAGGCGACCAGTAACGTCGCAAAGGAAAGTAATTCAAAGGGATTCAAAGCCCAAATCGCCATGTGATGCGAGATGCGATCGATTGCGTAAATTCTGGCGCCCTGATTGGCGATTTCTGGATCTAGACCGTAACTTAAACTAAGGGCAGGAATCAAACCCAGCAAAGACACCAACGCGCCACCAAGTAACCAAGGCACCTGAGTCATAATACTTCGATACCACGGTGAATGATATGCTTTGGCATTAATCATCAGGTCCAAAATCCAGACGACCAACATACACAAGACCAACCAACCGCCAACCAGTACATGGAACGCAGATGCGGCTCCGCCCCAGATCCAAGCCCCTTTCCAATTTCGTTGCGTGGCCAAGGCGATTGAGACAAAAATACAAGCAAAAGCCAGCCCTTTGGCCTCGGCGCCGCCAACCACCCATTCACCCGCCAAGTGAAACCACCGCGTCAGCACAACCAACAGACCAGCCGTCAAAATGCTGGTGCCAAAGCCGCGACAAAACGTACGGCTAAGGTAAGTCCATCCCAGACTCATCGCACCCCAAATAATCCATCGTGCTATCCACACTGAATGGGACAAAGCAAAGCAGCGAGTCAATTGGCCAAGGGTGAGGTAGAAAACCCAGTGAGCATCGGACGATTGTAAAAATAGATCGTCCGGGCAATAAGTTGGGTCCCAGAAACTGTAAGCCTTCGTCCAATAATGCGATTCGTTAACGTCAGGAGTTGGACCGCCAGCCATGGCCGCAAACAATAGGCAAACCAGGATCGATTCCAACAAAAACACGATGCTGATCGGCCATCGCAACAGTTTTTGCCCCTTGGCAGTGTTGATCATAGTAGATTCTGGCTAAACTGAGAAAGCAGCGGAAGTTTGACTCGGCATCCCAACCAGTTCATGTTGCCAATTAGAATCGCTTCGGTTTGCTGGAGTTTCACAAAAGCACTGTCCCATAATTTTGGTGACTTGTGAACACAACCTTTGTACGGTTGACACAATGAACCGTGAAAAACTCTAACTTTGGAAATGATAAACCTTGGAAAGGTCAGCAGCAGCGGCAAAATGGTAAAGCAATCCTTCAACGCTGCGAATACGCTGACGATCGATTGCCAATCAAACGGATTGTGGAATCGACCGGGTAGTGGACTAATAAGAATGGCATTGGCTTTGGTAAGAATGCCTAGTATGGGCACTAATGTTTGAAACGAAGATCGACCGAAGGCGGAAAGACGCGTGGGAAACCGAAATTGATGCAACAGCGAATCGGGTCTAGAAATGTGGTCCTGTTGGGCGTCGGACATACTCATGCGCACATTGTCAAACAGTGGGCCATGGGTCCATTGGAAGATGTCAATCTTATTTGTATTACCAATTTTCTCCAGGCAACCTACTCTGGCATGTTGCCCGGTGTTTTGGCAGGCGACTACCGTGCGGATCAAATGCAAATCGATTTGATCCAATTGATGTCGGCCGCCCAAGCGCATTGGATTCAAGAGACCGTAACCCGGGTTGATCTTCATAGACGAGAGATCCACTTTGCAACCGGTCGCGTGATTCCGTACGACTTGCTGTCGGTCGCCGTTGGCAGCGCTCCACCTGATGTACCAATGCTAGAAGTAGCAAGGGAGGAAGTGGTCAATGAATTGACACCAGGGTCCGACACCTCACTCGCCCCGGTTGATCAAACCGCGACCGACCCGATTTCATCCAGCCCATCCGTTCGCCCGTTGCCGATCGTCTTAATCAAACCGATGCAGACATGGTTAGAACGCTTGCAACAAGGACTTGTGCAAGCCAGAGCGAATTGCCTTAGCTCTGGACGATCCAAGATCCAAATCGATGTCGTGGGTGGCGGTTTAGGCAGCGTTGAAATCGTTCTATGTATCCCAAACTTCTTAGCCGAACAAGGATTTACGGCTGATCAATATTTGCTGCGATTGATCAGTGGATCCCAAGCCCCGCCCGAGGGATGTTTGGCGTCCACGAAGGCGAAGATCGCGAAGATTTTGACGGGGCGAAATGTCCAACTACAACTCGGACAGCGACTACAGGCGGTTGCCGGTTCGGACTTGGTTCTGGCCTCCGGCCAGCGCTTGCATTCTGATTTAGTGATTTACATCGGTGCCGGAAATGCTTCTCAAGTCACGGGATTGATCGACGTGCAACGTGATCAACGAGGTTGCATCGTTACAAACGATTGCCTGGAAAGCGTCGACGATCACCATATTTGGGCGGGCGGGGATTGCGGGTCCATCCAAGGGTTAAATGTCCCCAAAGCCGGTGTTTACGCGGTTCGGCAAGGGCCAGTAATGTGGAACAATCTGGTCCGCTGGAAGGCTGGCCAACCGCTGAAGCCTTATGTGCCTCAAGACGATTTTTTGAAACTAGTAAACCTGGGTGGCAAGCAAGCGATTGGGCAATGGAAAGGGGTTTCATTTCAAGGCAGGTGGGTGTGGCAGCTAAAAGATTGGATTGATACCAAATTCATCCACATGTACCAGCACTTACCCCAAAAAGTTGCCCAAATGATGGCCACCGGGAAAAAGCGTGGGGTGGATGTTTCATCCGCTGCAGCCAGCACTGACCGGCCTGAAATGCGTTGCCTAGGTTGCGGCGGCAAAATTTCTGCCAGCAGTTTACGGACGGTTCTAAGGGAATTGGCGGAACATTATGATCAGGGTAGCCCGGTTTACATCGGTCATGACTTGAATCACCCACCATTTTCACCCTTGTCCAATGACGCGGGATCGGATGATGTGGCGTTGTTCCAGTTACAGCGTTCGGGAAATCCTAGCGATACTCAAGGTAGTCAAACACCAGTGCATTCGCTTGCAATGACTGTGGATGCGTTCGCATCGCCTCTTTCGGATCCCTGGCTTTCGGGTCGACTGGCGGTTCTGCACGCGCTGAGTGATTTATGGGCCAGTGGTGTGTCGCCCGAAGCGGTCTTGTCGTCGATTGAGATTCCGTTTGGTTCCGACCGAGCGCAACAGCGGATCCTGAAGCAAGTCATGCGAGGCATTTGCGACGAATTGGCAAAACACCGAGTTAAACTATTGGGCGGGCACACGATGGAAGGGCCGCGGCTGGCAATCGCTTTGACGGCAACCGGTCGAGTCTTCGGTGAAGTGTTGCCTGGCCCCAAACAAGGACTGCAAGCGGGTGACTGCCTGCTGGTAACCAAGCCCTTAGGCACTGGCATCGCCTTGGCAGCGTTGATGCGTGCTTTGTGTTCAGCCCAAACCTATCAAGCCACAATCGCGGGAATGCTGGTTAGCAACCAAGCCAGTTTGTCGTTGTTGGCTGAACTTTCCATCCACGCCATAACCGACATCACAGGGTTTGGGCTGTTGGGGCACTTGCACGAAATGGTAGGCGATCAACCGTTGCAAATGAAATTGGACATGGACGCAATTGTCGATCTAACCCTGCCGGGGATACCCTCGCTGTTGAACCAAGGTGTGCGTTCGACCATGTTTCCGCACAATCAGGGTTTTCTGCTAGGAACGACTCTAGATGCAAAGCTAGTCAAGGGTAAACAGTCACAGCAACAACTGGCATTGGACTTGATCTTAGACCCGCAAACCTGCGGTGGTCTACTGTTTGCAATTCCCGCGAAGGACCTTTCGCACTGCCAACGTATGTTACAGCAACTGGGACTCGATCAGAATCGAGTGATTGGCAGTGTTCAAACGCGTTCGACTAGCGATTTGGCTTGGGCGAGTTGGTCAATCTAGCACCGTTAGCGGCCCTGCATCAAGCAAGCCGATCTGGGTGATCGGCAGACGTTCGGTTTATGGACGAGGCCGAATGCTATAAATCAAAACGATTGCGCCGGATGCCATTAGTGTCCACGGCATCCAATCTCTAGGAACGTAGATTCTTCGCTGATTGATTGTAGGAACCGTGAACGCGACGTTTTGCATTGTTTGTTGCGCCGCCGTTTCTCGCTCGGGGGCTCGTAACACCAAATGGTCGCACGCAAGGAATTCTCCTCCCAACAAGCAAAGGAAGATACCAAGTGCGATAAAAAGTGAACGCCACATAGTCAGATTACCAATTTGGGACTTGTTTGCGGAAAAATTCAAAATGGGCGACGATAACGGTCCTGCCCAAACGGACTAACCCATGCTGTCGGAGTATCTTCAACCGATCGCCAAAACAGAAGGTAAGCGGCGTCGGACAGCGTCGACCGTATTCCGAAAAATTGATCGACCATGTTGATGCGATAGGTTTAGACCGTTCGGGTTTGAAGCAGACAATCTGCAAACGGTAAGGTAGATCGTCTGGATTTTGTCGAATAAGTGGATATTTTGTCACCAAAGGACCTGAAAACCGCGGTCCACGCCCGCTGTTAGAATCACGGTTGTATGGCTTAAAATGAAACTTCGCTGGAACTTGCGCAGCTCCATCCCACCTGTAGAAAGCAACCCCATGACCACCCAATCCAACTCTTCGGACAACCAGCCCACACCATCGACTCACCGCAAGCGAGTTCTAGTGGTGGATGACGATCCGGAAATTGCAGAAAGTCTGCGATATGCACTGGCCGGCCAAGGTTATGAAGTTCTCATCGCTCGTGACGGAAATCAAGGACTGGCATTGGCCGAGACCGAAAAGCCAGACCTGGCGATTCTGGACTTGATGATGCCCAGGCGAAGCGGCTTCTTGGTGCTGGAAAAGCTGCGAGAGAACGAAACAGCGCCGCCCAGCGTGATTGTGATTACAGCCAATGAAGGCGAGCGGCATCAAGACTACGCCGAACTGTTGGGCGTTGATGAATACATTCGTAAGCCTTTCCCGATGCCCCGGTTGTTGGAATGCGTTAAGAACTTACTGGAAAAAAATGCCTGATGCCGTGGTGGGACGATGGGATACTTTCCACCGTGAAGCGAACCCCAGAAGCCGCCGGATCTGTAACGGGTGATCGCTGGGGCGGGGTCAGTTGCAACAACCGGCCCGACAGCGACTTCGTTTCAATCGCCAGGTCGTGGGATTTGCGGAAACACCGCAGTTAAGCTAACACAGGGATGTTCGGTGGTTGAATTTAGGATGGTATAGTTTACGGTCGTTGGGAAATGTCAGGGAGATTATTCCTTGGAGGGCGATTCTTAGGCCTGCTGTTTCGCCGCGCTGTTTTTTCAAATTTTGACTCTCTTGGTAGAATCGTTAATAGGATTTTGAAGTTTAAGCATGAGTAATCAACCCGGTCGATTGGATCATACATCTGGCGGAGAAATCCCTGCTTCTTTGGTTCCAGAACATGGAATGCATTGCAGTCACTTCTATTATCGGTGGGATCGAACTGCGCTGTCCGAACTCGCTGAATTTGAATTGGAAGAAGCCGCCGATGAATTTGTTAAACTGTTTGGCCCGGTAAACTTTTCGCAACCAGACAGTGACGGCGCCCAGTGGCCTGCACGAACTCAAATGGGTTTAGTTTCGGGGGACAAAGCCGACTTTGGTATCATGGTCATGGACAGTTGCCCCTTGAAAGTTGAAAAAGTAAACCAGCAGATTTTGGCCAGCCAGTTGGGACTGTGCCTGGAACCCACTTATTCCTTTGTTTCAATGTCGGAGATTTCGGAATACGTTCCAACGGTGGAACAATTTACTAAGAGAATGCAGTTAGAAGGCGGCGATCCGGAATCAGCCAGTTTTCAGACTCGCGTCAAGGGCTACTCCGATCGGCTGCCGATGATGAATCAGAATCGCATCATGCCAGCCTTTCCTGACTGGCCCGTTTGCTGTTTCTATCCGATGAATAAGCGGCGAGATCCAGGTGCCAATTGGTTTGACCTGCCTTTTTCCGCCCGCAGCGAAATGATGAGTGAACACGCCCGCAGTGGCATCCAATTTATGGGTAAAGTGACCCAGTTGATCACGGTTGGACTGGGACTAGAAGATTGGGAATGGGGTGTCACCCTGTGGGCAAAGAATCCAACGTACCTGAAGGAAATCGTCTACCAAATGCGTTTCGACAAGGCTAGCGCCCTGTTTGCGGAATTTGGGCCGTTTTACACCAGTTACCTAATGAGTCCGCAGGACGTTTTGAAGCACTGCCAGATCATTGATTAACGACCAAACCATAGCGCCATGCTCTTGTTAATCCGATGCGGGATTGGGTGGATCGTGAAGCATGGGTGTTGTGTTTTATTGTGCTCGAATGCGGGTTCGCAATTCTATTTCGAAAATTAAGGCTTGAATTTAATGGACAAAGTTGCGTGGGTCACTGGCGGTGGCAGTGGCATCGGAGCGTCGACAGCCAAAGCGTTGGCCCAAGACGGTTGGCAAGTGGTTATTTGTGGACGCGATTTGCCGAAGCTTGAGAAGCTGATTGCCCAGATAGGATCCCCAAACATTTCGGCGATGCGGTTGGATGTGGCGGATCGCAGCGCCGTAATCGCCACTCATAAGGCTATCGTTGATCGTATCGGGCCCGTTCAATTGTTGGTCAACGCAGCGGGCGTCAATGTTCCGAAACGTTCCATGGCAGACATGCTTCCTGAAGAATGGGATCAGCTACTGCAAATTAATGCCACAGGCGCTTTTAATTGTATCGCTCAGGTCATTCCTGGCATGCGCCGGGTCGGAGATGGGTTAGTTGTTAACATTGGTTCGACCGCCGGGTTACGAGCGTCACCGTTGGGTGGAATCGCTTACAATGCTTCGAAATTCGCAATGACCGCGATGGGGATCGGTATCGCTGAAGAAGAGCGTGTCAACGGGATTCGGGTGACCAATATTCACCCGGGTGAAGTTGACACTCCAATCATGAAAAATCGACCCAAACCGGTAAGCGATGAACACCGTGCGTCAATGTTGCAACCAGAAGACGTTGCCGCAGCAGTAATTTTCGTTTCCAAATTGCCGCCTCGTGCTCACGTTTGGGAGTTGGTCATTAAGCCAACCGCCCAGTCGTTTGTCTAGAATCTCGCGATGAAGCAGTACGCCGGCGGAGAGTCTACTTGGCCCAGCCTGGGGGTGTTCTAATGCCTGCCGTTGAAGGTAAACGTTACCAGGTTGACGATGCGTGCAATCAGGTGTGGGATCTTGGTTTAGTCTTAATTGAATGATTGGCGAAACATGAAAGCATTGGTTTTAACCGAATATAAAAATTTGCAACTGGATGCCAACTTTCCTGATCCGACGGTTGGACCCAACGAAGTCCTGATCAGGGTCGAGGCTGTTGGGATCTGCGGAAGCGACATTCATGGCTATGACGGTTCTACCGGACGAAGGATCCCACCTTTGGTGATGGGCCACGAAGCGGCTGGCGAGGTCATCCAATTGGGGCCAGGCGTTACTTCGCTAAAGATCGGCCAGAAAGTGGCATTGGATTCCACCGTCTTTTGTGGACAATGCGACTATTGCCGCGCCGGTCGAATCAACCTGTGCGACAATCGCCAAGTTCTGGGCGTATCATGCGGTGACTATCGGCGACATGGTGCGTTTGCCCAGTTCGTCTCGGTCCCTGCGCATGTGGCGTATCCGATTCCTGATGGGGTGACCACTGAACAGGCGGCCTTGGCCGAAGCCGTCAGTGTTGCGGTCCACGCCGTGAAGCGTTGCACTCCAAAACCGGACGACTATTGCTTGGTTGTGGGTGCGGGGATGATTGGCTTGCTGGTGGTTCAATCGTTACGTGCAGTGGGATGTAAACACATCGCGGCGATTGACTTAGATGACAGCCGTTTGGAAATGGCGGGACGTTTCGGCGCTGAACTACTACTCAAGGCCGGCCAGCAAGGCATTGATCAAACGGTCGCCCAGTGGTCTCAGGGTCGAGGCCCCAACCATGTTCTGGAAGTTGTGGGTGCTCAGGCTACGATCGAACTCTCGATCACGTTGACTCGTAAGGGTGGAAACGTGGTCTTGGTGGGGAACGTATCTCCGCGTGTAGAAATTCCATTGCAGCGTGTGGTCGCCGGCGAATTAACGTTGCTGGGCAGTTGCGCTTCGGCCGGCGAGTACACCGAAGCATTGGCTTGGATGCAAGACGGCAGAATTGATGTCCAGCCGATCATCTCGGCCAAATGCACCTTGGACCAAGCCGGCGATTGGATTGCCAAATTGTACGCAGGCGTTCCCAATACGATGAAAGTAGTGGTTCGTCCCAATGATTAGTCGTCAGGTTTTGTTGGACTACGGCAACTCGGATACTGGGCACTCATTGAACTTGGAACGCTCGGCTGAGTGGGGTTTCCCTGAACGGGTAGCAGGTTGGTTCGAACGGGTTCATTGCATGAAACAGGGCAGCAAGCGAGTCCAACGTCGCGAGCGGGCAATTTGAGATGCGATGTCAGATCCAAGTTCAGATGCGTGGGGCGATCTGACTTAGTTTGGCAACTTAATTCATATTCACTTATTCTTCCACCAAGAGGAGTTTTTTCCTAATGCAGAAATTAACTTTGGGCACACAAATTGGGCAATGGGTTTGCCTGTGTGTCTTTTTATTAACAGGTTCTAGCTTAGGCCTGATGGCCGTGGCGACCACTTTGGGAACTGGGGTTCAAACATCGCAGGATGCCCAGGAGAAAGACGAAGTCGATCCTGAGGCCGCGATTGGAAGCCTTGACAATCAGGCCGGTATCGATCTGCAAATGTTCGATTCGTCGGTACGCATTCAAGACGATCTTTTTCGCCATGTTAACGGCACTTGGTTGGATAAGACTGCGATTCCATCGGACAAATCCAATTACGGTTCGTTTACTGCCTTGGCGGATATTTCTCAAAAGCGGATCCGGAAGATCATCGAAAGTGCCGCCGCCAATGAAAACGAAGCGGGCAGTGACGCAGATAAAGTCGGAAAATTTTACCAGAGCTTCATGAACACTCAATTGATTGAAGACTTGGGTGTCAAACCGCTGCAAGACTATTTGGACAAGATCCAAGCGGTCACCAGCAAGAAAGAAATGCTGGCGTTGATGGGCCAACTGCAAGTCATCGGAGTCGATTGCCCGCTGGGAATTTTCGTTGGCGTGGACAACAAAGATTCGACTCGCTACTTGGTGTCTACCATTCAAAGTGGTACCACACTTCCTGATCGCGACTTCTACTTGCAAGACGAAGAGAAGTTCAATGAAGCCAAAGACGAATTGGTAAACTACATCGACCTATTGAACGATTTGGCAGGTATAGAAAATCCTGAAGCCGGTTTCCGCATTCTTCAGTTGGAGGCGAAACTAGCCGAATATCAATGGTCTCGAGTGGCAATGCGGGACGCAAACGCTCGATACAACAAGTACGCCGTCAGTGACCTGAAGGATTTGACTGGCGACTTTGATTGGAAAACGATCATGACTCAAGTCGGTGTGGGCGAAGTTGATGAAATCAACGTCATAACGCCCAGCTACTTCGAGAAGTTTGCTGCGTTCTATGAAGAAACTTCATTGGACCAATGGAAAGAATTCATGACGTTCAAAGTGTTGGACGGTTTCGCCACGTCGCTATCCAAAGACTTTGTTGACGCTCATTTTCATCTGCATGATGAGGTGCTGGCTGGGATTCCAGAACAAGAGCCGCGTTGGAAGCGTGGCGTTGCCGCGACCGCAGGCGGCGGCCGAGGTTTCGGGGTCTTGGGTGAATCGGTTGGCAAATTGTACGTTGAAAAACATTTCAAGCTTGCAGCTAAGGCCCGAATGGAACAACTGGTCGCCAATTTGATGGAAGCGTACAAGCAGAGCAGCGACGATTTGAAATGGATGACCCAAGAGACCAAGGCCAAGGCTCAGGAGAAGCTTAGCAAGTTTACCACCAAGATTGGTTACCCCAACAAATGGCGTGATTATTCCAAGTTGGAAATCCTCGAAGACGATTTGGTTGGGAACCTGATCCGGTCGGCCAAGGTGGAACACCATCGCATGATTGATCGATTGGGAAAACCGGTCGATCGTGAATTGTGGGGAATGACACCTCAAACGGTCAACGCTTATTACAATCCGACGATGAATGAAATTGTGTTCCCCGCTGCGATCCTGCAACCTCCGTTCTTCAATCAAAATGCGGACGATGCCGTCAACTACGGCGGCATTGGTGCCGTGATTGGCCATGAAATCAGCCACGGTTTTGATGACCAAGGCAGTAAGTACGATGGCGACGGAAACCTAAACAATTGGTGGACCGATTCCGATCGTGAGGCATTCAGCCAATTGACTCAGAAGTTGATCAATCAGTATGCGGACTATGAACCATTGCCAGGAAAGAACGTCAATGGCAATCTAACCTTGGGGGAAAATATCGCGGACCTCAGCGGTTTGACAATTTCATTCAAGGCTTACAACTTGTCACTTGAAGGCCAGCCTTCTCCTGAGATCGCAGGTTGGACTGGCGAGCAACGCTTTTTCCTGGGGTGGAGCCAAGTTTGGCGTCGCAAGTATCGCGAAGCGGAGATGATGCAACGCTTGTTGGTCGATCCGCACTCGCCTTCTAGCTATCGAGCCAACGGCCCTGTCACCAATATCGACGCATTCCAAAAAGCTTTTGAATTGAAGCCTGGCGATGCATTGTATAAGACCGAAGCCGAACGGATTCAAATTTGGTAGTACCTCACCAAATCAAACAAACTTAAGGCCAGTCAATGCTGTGCATCGTTGAACAACTAAAGTAGGCGGCCAGGGTCATGCGTTCTAGTCAGGTGCGACTTGATTGCGCTGGACAACACCCCAACCCCAACAGCCTGCTACCGTCATTGGACACACAGTAGCTATCCGCAGCTATCCGCGGACCAAGTCGATTCGCGGACCAAGTTGATTCGCTTTCGGATCCAACGGTCAAAAGAAACAGCCCAGACAGCGTCGCGAACAACCGCGTTTCTGCCTGGGTTTCTTTGCGCCCATTGTCCTCGGATTGACAACTAGATCTGCGCCATAGTGAATCAAAGTCCGGCCCATCGCCTTGAATCCTTGATCGAATACCACGCCACAATTCAACTGCAATTGGAAACCGAACAACCGCAGCCATTGCCTTGTGCCGCCAATCCTTTGCGTGATCCCGCTGCAACAATTACCGGCGACTGGCAATTCAGAGAAACGACAGCGACCCTATTGAGTCGAATCTTGCAGTAAGTCCACGCCAATTCCCATACGATGTTGACGACGTTCAATCGCAACAGTCCAACATTCTTTTAGTCGCTCTTGAAGCATGGCCATAATTTGGCCGTCATCCATCGTTTCTAACTCTTCGACAGTAATCGGACGCCCCACAACCAGTTGAATAGTGCGAGGTTTGGGGAGAAGTTGTTTTCGGGGCCAGGCATGAAACGCTCCTTCAATTGCAATTGGCAAGAGCGGAACTTTGGATCGTTTGGCAATGACCGTGAAGCCGGGCTTTAGTGGTTGCAGTCTTCCGTCTTTGGAACGGGTCCCCTCGGGAAAGATCAAGACCTTCTCGCCGATCTTCAGTCGCTCCATCGTCCGCTTGATGCCACCTAGCCCCAAGCCTTCGCGATTGATGGGAATCGCGCCCATGTATTGTATCAACCAAGCAAAGGCACCCTTGAACAGACTGCTACGGGCCAAAAACGTAATCGGTTCGGTGCATGCCAACCCAATCAAGATTGGGTCCAAATGGGATTGATGATTCCCGCAAACCAACGCACCGCCGGCAGGAATATTCTGCCGACCCTCGATTCGAAGCCGAAAAATGATTGCGAAACCTAGCCCGACAACCAAGTGAGCGATTCGGTATACAAACCTAGCGTGCCAAGATCGCTTCTTCTCAGGCATGGTTCAACAATTCCAATCTTGCAATAAGCGTGACTAAAGTGATAACCAGCAAGTCCAACCAGTTTGACGACCAGTTTGACGACCCAGCGAACATTTGTACGCTGACATTCGCGCTGGGGCGAGCGGCAACTATAAAAATACCAGCACGCAGCGCAAAGCAACTGGATTTTACTTTCCTTCGCTTGTGACACGTGTTTGTATCACGGCGTAGGCCCTTGCCGCCACACGATACCCCAAGCAGTACAGGTTAGCGATATCGCTTTGTCCAGCACGCCGCGGCTTGGATACCTTGTTCAAGCGGCAGTGCCACCGATCAAGACTTTCGACCGACCCAAGACCGACCAGTTCAGCGAAATTACCAAACATCGGCCCAGCAACGCAAAGAACGGTGCCAGAAATTTTGCTCGCAATCTTCCAAAACATGGTCAAATTTCCAACTTCGGTAATCACAGGAACTTTAACTTCCCTTAAGACCACCAAAAAGGCGACCAAGACA
>JBDNHU010000590.1:0-5671 GCA_041688615.1 Mariniblastus sp.
ACCTTCACCCAGCCCCGATCGTCCGCAAGAGTCTTCTGGGTAGCTATCAGTTACACTGGAACCTGGGGTTGATTCCCAGGCTTCTTAATCCCAGCGGCGTTTGGCTCCGAGCGTTGGGCTGTTTGGCTTCGAGCGTTAGCCTGTGTGGCTTCGAGCGTTGGGCTGTTTGCCCTCAAGCGTTGGGCCGGCCAAGATTGGGCGCTGGCAGATGGTGTGACTGCGATGCTAGGCTTTCCAATTTCCATTTCGCCAACCGTGTCCTTGGGAACTGTCCGGAAATAGGTTCCCGACGCCCACCGTAGCCAAATGGCACTTGGTCTTTTGCTCCCTTGGGATATGATTGCCAGCAGTACGGGCGCCAACCTTGGATGAGTTCCGCAGCGGGCCGCTTGCGAACTTCCGTTCAAACAGGAAGTGCTTTCATAATTTTAGCTTAGCCAAATCACTGCTTTGGCGTCTTTTGATTCTCGCCCCCTGCTGTGGAAAATCTAGCTAGTTCCAGAACCTCGATGCGGCGTGGAACATTAGTGCTAGCATCCCCCTGGAAAAGGGTGTTAATCTGTAGCGATTAAGTCAAGTCTGCCGATTCTGGCGGACGATAGAAAAGAGGTCGAGAGGTTTTGCCGCTTGACTGTGCGTGATTGGACGCACGATACCCGGGGGGGTATGACGACAGCTTGTTTGCGGAACGAATCTGGGCTACCCGCGTGGGGTGCGCCGGAATTTCCACAATCGCTCAGCAAGGATGCACAGAGCATGTGTTGGCACTCCCAAATCGTAAAATTTATTACCTTGACGTTGCTATGCTCAGGTTTCGTGGGCTGCAACCCGCGGCAGCCGGTCTATCGAAATGGCGGCGGCGACCTTTCTCAATATCTAGAGAAAGCGACGGACATCGAGTATCCCGACGTTGAAACCCAACCGTTGGATGAAGTGTCTCAGGCTCTCGCGCCCATCACGGTGGTGAACAATCACTTTGACAGCTTTTGGGATTTAACGCTGGAAGAAGCTCTTTCAACAGCACTCCAAAATAATAAAGTCATTCGCGGTTATGGTACGCCTGGATTGCAAGAGTCCCGCGTAGCTCCCGGCGTTGACAATTTAGCCAACGGAACCAACCCGGCGGGCACCATGTACAATGTCGCCATTCGGCAAACCGAACCTGGCATCATTGGCACGCCTGGACAAATCAGCCCTCCTGGATCCATTCCGACCAACACCAGCTTGGATGTGAACCAAGGTGTCGAAGCGGCACTTGCCGACTTTGATGCTCAATTCACTTCTAGTCTAGCTTGGGATCGCACCGACCGACCTCGGAACACCATCCTAGATTCGAACAACAATATCTTTGTGCAAGATCAAGTCAACATGCAGACCCAGTTGGCGAAGAAAACCGCGACGGGATCGCAGTTCTTTTTAAGAAACGTCACAAGCTACACTCGCAACAATTTGCCACCGGCTCTGCAAGCTCTCAACAGCGTATATTCAACCGCCTTGGAAGCCGAAGTGCGTCAGCCCTTGATGCGAGGCCGCGGAACATTCATCAATCGCATGCCCGTGATCTTTGCTCGGATCAGCACCGACCAAGAACTGGCGAACCTGGAAGCACAACTGCAAAACATGGTCGCCAATGTCGAGATTCGGTACTGGGATCTTTACGCTGGCTACCGGAACTACCAAGCGTCCAAAGAAGGTCGCGATGCGGCGTTGGCGACTTGGCGAATTATTCGCGAACGTCAAAAACAGGGCGATAGCTCTCTACCAGAAGAAGCACAAGCCCGCGAACAAGTCTTCTTCTTCCGTGGCGAACTGGAACGAGCTTACGCGGCGATGATTAATGCAGAAAACGACCTTCGCTGGTTAATGGGAATCTCCATGACCGATGGACGATTGATTCGCCCAGCAGATGAACCGACCGAAGCTTCGATCCACTTTGATTGGTGTGACGCGTTAGACGAAGCCCTCACCTTCAAACCAGAATTACGCCAAGAACGATGGGCACTGAAGAAGTTGCAATTGGGAGTCGCCCATAGCAAAAACGCTTTGTTACCTAGCCTTAACTTGACCGGATTGTATCGGGTGGTCGGCCTTGGCGATGACCTGGGCAGCGCCAACGGTTCAGGAGTTAACTTTCCCGCAATTGATTCAGAAGCTTGGGAAGGCTTAACCGGCGGCGACTTTCAAGAAGGACGCCTGGCTTTAGAATTTGGAATGCCCGTCGGCTACCGACGCGAATTGTCAAATGTCAGAAACGCTCAACTGAAGTTGGCTCGACAGATCGCTCGCTTAGAAGATATGGAACTGGATACCTCACGCGAATTGACCCAAGTGATTCGCGCCCTACACACCAACTACAGCCAAGCCAAAATTCAGTTCAACCGTTGGGCGGCCGCGACCGACGAAGTCGATTCGGTTCTAACCAGCTACAACGAAGGAAACGTTCCTTTAGATACCGTTTTGGATTCACAACGACGTCGGTCTCAGGCTCAGATCGCTTACTACCAGTCGCTTAGCGAATACAACAAAACGATTGTCCTGGTTCACCGTCGCAAGGGAACAAGTCTAGAATTCTGCGGAGTATCGTTTGCAGAAGGACCTTGGACTGGCAAAGCTTACTTGGACGCCCAAAAGCATGCCATACGCCGTGCCGCAAGCAAGGAAATGAACTACGCTTTCACTCGTCCCGAAGTGGTTAGCCAAGGCACAATGGCTCCCAATACGGTTCACCAAGACGAATACCAATACGATGCTACACCGATGATGACTTCGCCCATCCAGATCGATCCAGGGTATCCCATGGATACCGACCAAATGTACATCCCGGATGGCATTCAAATAACACCCGAAAACTACTCAGGCGGCTACCAGATGGAAGAGCAAGTGATCGAAACATTGGAAGGCAACTTCTCACACCAGACGATTCCTCAAACCGAAACTCCTGCTTCGTACCAGGAACCCCGACTAATGGCACGATCCGCTCGGACAACCGCTCGCTTGCGAGCATTGGACAACGGTCAACCTCAGTTCAGTCAAGCGTCCAACAACCAATGGGTCTCGGGTTACGAAGAAGTGGTTCAACCAGCGGCTAAGCTTGGCCCAGCAACCAGTCAAGCCGCCCCTCAGATTTCCACCGGCCAATCCAAGTCGTACAGCCCCAACCGCAAAACGATTGTCAAACTGAAGGCTAAATAGAGTCAACGAATCTAGCCAATCATTGCAAATTACTGCACATAACACCCGTAACGCGGCAGCGCATTCCAAGCACAATTAGAAATCGCTAACGATCACTGCTTTGTAGTTTTTGACAGCAGACAACCGAAAATTAGGATGACGCCCATGTCTTTCATTCAAATCAACTTCAACACCGTTGGCACCGGTTTGTTACTGGGAACCAGCCTACTGCTTGGCAGTGGATGTTCAATGTGCTGCGGTGTTTCGGACTACGATTACCCAACTTACGGCGGTCTGGTCCAGCGGCAAGACAGTTCCTACGGGCGAGTCGGTTCGATTTTCTCCGACCCCAATGCACCGGCAGGAATTCCGCAGGCCGTAGGCGTCCAACCCGTAAGCAAGATGGGTGCAGAACGACCGGAAAGCCCGGACGCTGGCCCGACAACTCCACTGGATGACGGCGGGCTGGAAAAGCCTTTACCCAAACCATTGAACACGCTTAGTGAACAGGTTTCCAATCAAGTCTATATTCCATCGTCCGAACCCACTCAACCCGGTCGCATCATGGCCCGTCCAACCACAATGTTGCAGGGTCCGGAATCTTACGGGCCGGTTCGTCGAATCGGCCAATCGATTCAACAAATGGGATCACGCTTGCGACACTAAATAAGAATCAGGGTGTCATTATGACTTCAGGTGGTTTGGCGATTCGCACAAAAATATCGTACAACGACGGACGCTGCGATTGAAAGTGATTCATCGCGCCGATTGCTGACAGACGCTGGGCAACTTCGCTGGCTGAATCCGCGCCCGCGAAGGTAAAATCCGTGTAGTCGCCCACTTGATCAATCTGAGAAAAACCGGCCAGGCCTGTTAAATCAACAGGCCGGTCAAAGCCCACTCGGTAACGATTGCTGGCATATTGATTCTTGATTTCATCCAGGGTTCCATCCAAAACTTTCTGCCCCTTGAAAATCATAAAGATGGTATCGCAGATTCGTTCGGCCATATCCATATCATGAGTCGAAAAGACAATCGTCGTACCCTTCTCCCGCAAGTGGAACACTGCGTCTTTCAACGATTGCATGTTGATTGGGTCCAACCCGCTAAAGGGTTCATCCAGGATCAGTAACTTCGGTTCCGCCACAACGGCCGAAATGAACTGAACCTTCTGTGCCATGCCTTTGCTAAGTGAATCGATCCGTTTCTTGCCCCAATCCTTGGCTCCCAAACGATCTAGCCACTGGTCGATTTTGCCCTGGCAAGAATAGCAACCTTTCAATCTTGCATAGTAAGTCAGCAGATCATTGACCTTCATGCGTTTGTACAGCCCGCGTTCTTCAGGCAGATAGCCTAAACGATCATCCGCGGTCTTGCCCTTGGCGCTGCCCAGCACTTTTACCATTCCGGTGTCAGGCTGATAGATCCTTAAGATCATTCGCAAGGTTGTGGTTTTCCCCGAACCATTCGGGCCGATAAATCCGTAGATCGAACCGCTTGGAACCACCAAATCCAGGCGATCCACAGCGGTCTGCTTGCCAAATATCTTGGTGACTTCCTGCAGTTGAATTGCAACTTCTGACATAGCAAAACTCGTTTCTCAGACAAAAAAACGTAAACACGCCGCTGCGGTATCACCCAAACAGCCGGCGAAGCCCTGCGACCACCCTCAACCTGCGACCACCCTCAACCAGCGGCCACCCCAAACCTGCGGCCAACACAAAATTGCGGCCAACACAAAAAAGTCTAGCTCTCCCCACAATGGGAACCGCTGGCCTGCTAAAATACAACCGGTTCGCTGCAGATTCTAGTGCCTTGGCAAAGAAGTGTTGCAGCGGTGATACTTTCTAGAACTTATCATAGGATCGAACATGAAAAGCCGCGCGTCATCGACCTCTGCTTCCCCAACCCGCAGACCTCAAGCCCCAAATCTCGCCAGACCTTCAAGAACTTGCCCTTCAAGAACATCACTGTTTACTTCACTGGGCGGACTTTATCGGGTGGGGCCAGTGTTTGCCTCGCTGGCGATCAACGTGTGGTTCATCGGCTTGTTGGGCACCGCTTCCACCGCGACCTGCCTTGCCCAAGAACCTGCCGATTCCAAGGTCGGTACCGACATCGGGTCGGTTCAACGATTGGACGTGGCTTTCGACAAGTTGGTACCAGCCGATGCAACAATCCAAGTGATCGGAGAGGGGTTTGATTGGTCCGAAGGGCCGGTATGGATTCCCGCAGAAAAGCGACTTTTGTTTTCCGACATTCCACCCAACAAAGTCATGCAGTGGCAAGCGGAGCAGGGCGTGACTTTGTATCAAGATAAAGTCGGCTTCAGCGGTGAATCCACAAGTGGTGGACGCGAACCAGGGACCAATGGACTGTTTCTGTCGCCCGACGGTGTCTTATACGCTTGTTGCCACGGCGATCGCTGCATCAAACGCCGTAAAGCTGACCAAACCTGGGAAGTTGTCGTCGATCGATTTGACGGCAAACGCTTTAACAG
>JBDNHU010000591.1:0-6005 GCA_041688615.1 Mariniblastus sp.
AAAATGAATTTTAAAAAGTTCGGTAAATTTTCCTCGACGCTATTGGTCGGCTGGCTGTGGCTTGCCAGTACCACGGTAACGAGTCTGGCCCAGTTTGGGGATCAAGAAGGTACTTCGGGAGGCACGATCTCACCGCCGCCGGTATCTCCGTCAAGGGACTTTGGAACAGATGAGGCCCAAACCGCTGTGATCGGTGGTGACGCAGGACAAGCAGGACGAACGATTGGCGTCCGTGCTGGCGAACAACGCGAAGACAATCGTTTGGGGTTGAGTCTGAAGTGGTGCCCTGCAGGGACCGTGCGATTGGGGGAACCAGGGGCTTCAGTGGATGCGACCCTGACTCAAGGTTTTTGGATCGGAACCACAGAATTGACTCAGCAGCAATACAGGATGCTGCTACAGGATAATCCAAGCCAAACGGTAGGTGGATCGCTGCCAGTTCACAATGTAACCTGGAACCAGGCAAACAAATTTTGCCAAGATTTGACTCAACTTGAACGAGCGAGTGGTCAGTTGCCTCAAGGGTGGGAGTATCGCTTGCCGACCGAAGCCCAGTGGCAATATGCTTGCCAAGGCGGCACCACAACCAAATTCTACTTTGGTGACGATGGTGATTCAGCAGAGAGTTACAGTTGGTTCAGCAATAATTCACAGGGACAGCCACACAACGTGGAGGAGAAATTCCAAAATCCGTGGGGCTTGTACGACATGCACGGGAATGTTTGGGAATGGTGCAGTGACTATGCAAAACCAAATCCAGCCGGCGGTAATGACCCTGAAACCAAGGACCAATCGCCTTATCGAATCGCACGTGGGGGGGGGTGGGATGACTTGCCGATTCTTGGTGATTCCTGTTCGCGAACTTCGAAGTACGGCGGAAATGATCCAAACACACGCTACAAAGACTATGGATTTCGAATCGCTTTAGTGCCAATTGCTGCTGCCCAAAAAGTGGTGCAAGTAAGGCGGGGCGACTACATCGTGATCGTTAGTCGAGTGGATTTACCTAGCGGAAGATCAGTCCAAGGTTTGGAAATTAATCGCGTTGAACGCGATTTCAATGTCACTTTGCGAAACGAAACCGTTCGTCCAGAATCTAGCAAAGAAGTGCGTTGGTGTGTCGATTACGCTCAGAGTATTACCGATCGTAACTTGCCAATGATTGAATCCGAACAAGAGATGAACGAAATCCAATTGTATGCAACCGGAGCGATCGAACGCGGAGATGATTTTACCAAGACCCATCAGGCGGCATACCTGTTGCAATCGGCGTCCGTGTATCGAGATGGTTTTCGTTGGAATGTTTTTTCTGAATTCAACACCAGAAAGTTGGATGTCAAAGTGGCAGTAAAGATTAAGGCTTCGATGGGAAGTACACGTAACCCGGATGCGAATCTACCGTGAACCCAACGGCATTAAAGATGGATCAACCGGGACTGGTGCTAGAGCAATAGAACCTTAGTACGCTGATCACATTGTTGATTCAGTGAAAAGGTTTGCCGAATGGTTGATGCAGTGTAAGTTGCAGGCAGAGCCTGAACGCCTGTAGATTACAAGTGATCTATGGATTTGCGATCGAGACGGCTTGCATCTTTGGAAAATGGAAGACAGAAGATCGCTATACTTGCGAACGTAAGACGGTTGGTTGTACGCGATGATAATCTGAAGGACTCAAATATGGCAAAGACACGACTCTCATACTCCTGGATGTTTCTATTGTGTTGCGGGGTGGCAATGATTTCCCAGCGACCGTTGCAGGCTCAGGTCGAAGGACCACCGACCCAAAAGCCAACAGTTAAACAATTGTTGCCGCCCACGGGACCTCCCACCGTTCCTTCGGGACAGGAGACAAAAGTTGGGCAAGCCGATGGTTCGCAGGAACCTTTGAGGCCGCCGACGGTGCCGGTGCAGGTGCAGGATGGCGATCAGGACATGCCTGAGGTCCGCGAATTTCAGCATGCCAGCATCAACGCTTCGCGAACTTTGGGTGGAATTGCGTTACCGCCGGGCTGTAAGATCCAGTACTTGCCATCAATGTGCAGTGTTGAAGGGCAAGTTGTGGGGCCTAATGATTTCAAGTTGCGATTTTCAATTTGGTCGCCTGAACCCGAAGAGGGTGCACCTCGTCACAGCGGTCACTTCGTGGCAGAGGTCAGAAAACGTGAACATACGCGTTCGATAATCAACGGAGAACTGGCAGAGATCGCGTTGAACGAAGCCAGCGTCAGTGTCGACTTTCCGTCACGTGGATTACATTTGGTTCTGGCGGCGGCAACCAAACAGCAGCTGATGGCATCGATGCTAATTGTCGCTTCGATCTCAAATGTCAGTCGTCCGTTGCCTTGGTCGGAAGTGGAGCATTTGGATTCCAAGGAAGTGAAGTGGGATGTTCAGCAGATAGGTGAATTGGAAGTTCTGATTTCTCAAGGCGAATCGCTTCCATTTCGGACGTCTGCTCCCAATCAAGCGGAAATGCGGCGAGTCTTGGATAGGTTAGTAGAGTAGTTCTCAGTTACGAGGAAACATCCTGCAGCTGTCTATTTGTCCACATGCCACATTACCTTTTGCTGTGGTTTTGTCGTCGATAGTAGGATTTTCCGCACGGTAAAGCATCGAAAGCCCAAAAGTGATTCGATGGTCTATAATCAAGTCTTACAGTCTTCTTGGAGTCTGCTCAGGTGCGATTAATGGACAACGATAGTGACCCGGTAACAATTTGGATTGACGAACTTCGCCAGTCAGATGAAAACGCCGCTAGAAATATTTGGCAGCATTTTGTTCTGCGGTTGCAAGCTTCTGCGCGGAAGAAATTAAGGCTTTCCACGCGGCAATTGTACGACGAGGAAGATGCGGCTCAGAGTGCGTTTCACAGTCTTTGTGCTGGCATTTCGAATGGGCGATTTCCAGAACTAGGCGATCGGCAAAGTTTGTGGCAATTGTTGCTGGTGATTACCTCGCGCAAAATCGCTCGACGCCACCGCTACGACCAACGTCAGCGGCGGGATGTTCGCAGGACACTGCATGAATCCGTTTTTTCAACTCCGGTCAAAGGTTCAGCCGAGGGTGGCTTACAGCAGGCTCCCTCGCGCGAACCTACACCAGAATTTTCCGCAGAATTTGTAGATGTATGTGATAGTCTGTTCAACAGTTTGGACGACCCTGAACTTTTGCGGGTAGCAACGCTTCGAATCGAAGGTCACAACGACACCGAGATTGCTGAAAAGCTAAATTGTTCACGGCGAACCATTCAGCGTCGGTTAGAAGTCATAAGACGCCATTGGGAAGCTTTGGGTATTGAGAATGAATGATTCTGCACGTTACCAAGAATTGTCCGATGAACAATTAATGGTGATCCACAAGATATGCGAATCATTCGAAGACGATCTTCAGGAGCAAAATTCAGGTGTGAACCATGAGACGATTGCCGAAAAACTGTTGGCGGTGGATGACACTTTAAAGAGGTCGTTATTTGAGGAATTGTTAGCGATTGAAATCGAGTTTAAACATAACCAAATTGATTCCAATCAGCTGGATAGTTATCGGAAGTGTTTCCCCGACTACACTGAAGAAATTCAAAGGGTTGTGTCCCAACTTCAAGCGTTGGATTCTGGCAGCTCTACTTCACCCAATCCGCAAGACCGCTCGCGTCGTGAGGCTTATCGACCGGGTTCAATTATTGCGTCCGGGTATCAGTTAGTTCGCAAAGTTGGCGAAGGCGGGATGGGGCAGGTTTGGTTGGCCCAGCAGTCGATCCCTGTTCAGCGACAGGTTGCGATCAAGTTAGTCAAAATGGGTATGGATTCGTCTGCGATGCTGGCTCGCTTTGAACTGGAAAAGCAAGCGCTGGCGAGGATGAATCATCCCAATATCGCCCATGTTTTCGATGCTGGGATGACGACCCTTGGGCAACCGTTTTTCGTAATGGAATGGGTTTTCGGTTTACCACTCAACCGTTATTGCGATGAAAAATGCCTGGCGATTATGCAACGTCTCGAACTATTTGTGACGATATGCACTGCAGTCCAGCACGCCCATCAAAAAGGGATTGTGCATCGCGACCTGAAGCCTTCGAACATCATTGTCACAACTGAAAATGGTGTGGCCGTTCCGAAGGTCATTGACTTTGGTGTTGCCAAATCGATGGAGGAACAATTGTGCGATTCTTCAGTGGTCACTCAAATGGGAGTTTTTTTGGGGACCTTGGCCTACATGTCGCCAGAACAAGCGGGTGCACCGAACGGTGATGTTGATACTCAATCAGATATCTACACTTTAGGTGTCGTGCTATATGAATTGCTGACGGGGTTAAGACCGATCGACGCCCAACGTTTAAATTCGTTGGGGTTGGCGGCAATGATTAAAGTGATCCAGGAAGAAGATCCGTCGCGTCCTAGCACTCGTTTGTCTTCCAACCCATCTTTGTCTGAAATGGCTTCGGTTCGCAGTATTGATCCAAACCGTTTTGCTGCGACCTTGCGTGGCGAGCTAGACTGGATTGTGATGAAGTGCCTTGAGAAAGATCGCGAGCGACGGTACGCGACCGCGAACACTTTGGCACTTGATATTGGCCGATATCTTGTCGATCAGCCGATTGAAGCTCGACCTCCGAGCACGGGTTACAAAGTTGCCAAGTTCTTCAGCCGCAACAAAGGCTTGGTTGCGGCTGTTTCTACCATGGTTCTGTTATTATTGGGGGGAATTGCAGGAACTGGTTTTGGATTAGTACGTGCCGAAAATGCCAGGGTCGATGCCGTCAATGCGCAGTGGGCGGAATCTCAGCGAGCAGAGAGTGAAAAAGAAGCACGCTTGGAAGCGACTAAGCAGAAGGAATTGGCGATCGCTGCCGCAGAAGAAGAGCGATTGTCTAAATTGTCGGCTGAAACAAGGTTACAGCAGATCGAGCGGTCGAATGTAATTCTGTCCGACATTTTTGCCTCCTTGAACCCTGAAGCGATCGCCCTGAGCAATCGCCCACTACAGGAAGTCTTGATCGAAAAGTTGGTCTTGGCTGCCAAACAATTGGAGGGTGATTCTATTGGGGACCCCTTGATTGTTGCATCGATGCAGTTGCGTTTGGCCGAATCGCTTAGCGGATTAAGCGCAAACGGAGCGGCCGCCGACCTGAGCGTGCGCGCGTCGAATACGTTCAGGCGGTTGTTGGGTGCTGAGGATCCAAGCACAATTCAAGCATTGACGTGCCAGGCAAGCTACTACGTGGGTGATTCGCGATTCGATCTTGGGATAGAAACGCTGAATGAAGTGATTCGTCTGCGAAACGCCAAGAACGCGGTTTCTGCATTGGAGGATTTTAATATGGAAATCCTATTGGGTGTCGCGTTGCACGGGAAAGGTGAAATTGAAAAAGCCATTCCAATCATTGAAGTTGCGGTTGCTGACATCACAGAATTATTAGGCGACGACGATCCAGAAACGTTGTCCAATAAGGGAATTCTGGCAGAAATTTATCGAAAAATTGGTCGACCCGCTCTGGCGGTTGAACAATTGGAGGCCGTCTACAACAGCTTGAAATCCAGTGCCGGTTCCAACCATCCAGAAACCCTATTGGTTATGGTGAATTTCGCCAACGCCCTGCAAAATATTGGCAATCTGGACGAGTCGATGACCATGTATCAAAACGCATTTCGGCGAATGAAAAAGATTTTGGGTAGAGATCATTCCCTGACGTTGAAGACGATGGGGATGCTGGCGTCTCTGTATAAAGATATCGGGGACACGGATTCTGCAATCGCTTTGCTGGAAGAACGAATGGAGCGTATGACTCTTGAAGTTGGCGTCTCTGATCCAAACGCGGCCAGAACGATGTCGGATCTGTCTTCAGCCTACTTGGCGGCAGGGCAAACTGATCGCGCAATGGAACTATGCAAGCGGGCGGTAGAAGTGATGAAGAAGGCAGAGGGTCCGGATCACCCCGACACTTTGACGGTGATCAATACTTTAGCGATGATCTATCAAGTGAAGGGTGACTTGGAAACGGCAAAGCAAAT
>JBDNHU010000592.1:0-12140 GCA_041688615.1 Mariniblastus sp.
ATTTCAGACTGGCATTTCAGACTGGCATTTCAGACTGGCATGCCCAGTTGCTTCCGGAGACATCGGGTCTTACTGCTGTTTGATAAAAGACATTAAGTTTATTTGTGATAATTAAGGTTGCTGAAGCTTGTATGCCGATTACGGCAGCAGGTATTGGTAACACGGTTTTAGTAACACGGTACGAATCAAGATTTGTTTGTGTTTGACATTCTGATCAAGTTCGCCTTGGTCTGATCAAGTTCGCCTTGGAATGTGAAATACTGATTTGTAATTTTGGTTCACTGCCGCCTTGTTGCGATCTCGTCCATACTTTCGATCATTTCGCCGCAGACGGATTTCGTTTCCAATCGTTCGGAAAACCGTCATGCTAAGGAGCTGCCAATGGCACTGCGTGAGAATCAAGTTTATCAAATCGGCCTAATCATTTCCGTCATGTTGATGGTCGTTTTGGCAGTGCTGGCTTTTTGGGGCATCAGCAGCTCGAATCAAGCCGAAGCGAAGGCTCAGGATTTACAAGAGAAGCTTCGTCAAGAGGAAAACGTCCGTCGATCGGCCGAAGCCGCCGTGGATGCGATGAAGATTATGATCGGTTCGGGGCAGAGCGAAAATTTGGACCCAATTTTGGCCCAGATCGCTGACAAGGGAATCGCAGACAAGATTGCTGAAGTTCGCACGCTTTACAATAACGACTTGCGTTTGTTTGCTTCGACCACCGAAGACGCAGCCAACCGTTCATGGCGCAGCCTGGTTGCCGACTTATTAACCAAAGTAACACAGACCAACGAATTGCTTCAAATTGCTCAAGATAACGTCAAGCAAGCCAACAGCGAGCGTGACACCGAAGTCAAAAAATCCAATGATCGCGCCACTTCACTTCAAAATGAAGTCAACACGATTAGCAAGAAATTGGCATCAGTCGAAACCCAGCTAGAAGCCGCTCGAGACGAATTCACTTCCAAGTTGGCGATGGCCGAGAAGTCGCACAGCGAAGGCGTGAAGAATTATTCAGATGAAATTTCGAACCTGAAGACTTTGCGAGATTCATTAGCCACCGAAGTTGAAAATACTCAACGCTTGCTGGCATCTAAAGTTGTTCAACTGCGGCAGTATGAACGCAAGAGGTTCATGGTGGCTGATGGCCGGATTGTTGAACTTTCCCCATCTTCTGGCAAAGTTTACATCAATCTTGGTTTTGCCGACGGATTGTATCGCCGAGTCAACTTCAGCGTCTTCGGTCGCGGAATTGAGTTGGAAGCCGGTTTGGAGAAAGCAACTCTAGAAGTCACCAATATTCTTGGCGCTCACCAGGCCGAGGCTCGAATTGTCAGCATGAACGACCGTGACCCGATTTTGCCAAACGATCAGATCGTGACAGCGACCTGGGATCCAGGCTACGAAGTGCCTGTCGCAATTTCTGGCCGAATCGATTTGGACAATGATGGTGAATCTGACCTAGCTCGTCTCAAGGGTTTCATTGCCAAGAATCACGGCATATTGGCGTCGGTCATGGATGAAGAAGGCAACATCGAAGGCAAGATCGATCTGAATACTCGATACCTTATCGTGGGTGACGAACCGGAAGGCGAAAAACAACGTTCAGCCTTTTCGGAAATGGATCGTTTGGCGGCCAAGAATGGCGTTCAGAAGATTGCGGTTCGCGAATTTCTGCACCTGAATGGTTTCCATCCAGAACCAGCGATCCAAAGCCTAGATTCCTCAACCAAGACGATCGATGGCTTCACACCGCGACGCCCTCCCTCGGCTTCGTCTGCCTTCGATCAATAAACGATCCAGGATTTAAGTTGAACTTTCGAACGGCCAACTCGCTTGCGGGTTGGCATTTTTTGTTGACCGACCGTAGAATCAACCGCTTAGCACCTTCAAGCGGTCGAAGCTTCAAACGGAAAATGCCGTGTGATCGATGGCACCCGCCACGACAACGGTGCTGTTGCAGGCACGGTGCTGTTGCAGGTAGCTAAACTTGTTGATCCAACCCGTCAACTGCATTTGATGCCGGCCCCTGCTTAACCGCAATTTACGTTAGCTTGGCACCGGACTCCAAAGCGGTACCGGGCTCCGAACACGTACTGGGTGACAATCAATAGACAGCCAAATTTTCAAGGTAAACATTGATGAGCTGGGAAAAAGAAGAAGATCATTATCTTTGGCAAGGACAATCCAAGAGCGACTTTCAGATGCTGGTCGACCCTGCCTTGCCTACCAGCGGAATGACGTCCTGGAAGTACGCAGGCGTCGACGCGCCGATAGATCACCTATTTGCAATCGAAGGCTACAGCATCAATGATGCCGCAGATAGCGAACATTTGGTCCGCGGCGATGATTTGGTGGTCGAATTCCCCTACGGTGAGAACCGGCCAACCGGAATCGAGTGTTATTGGCGAGTCACCCAATCCGAATCTAATTCAATCGCCACCAAGGGATCGATTGATTCAAGCGTTGAACCCACCGATCCGAAGCTAAATAACGCCTTAAACATCGAATGGTGGATTTCGGCGAACACTCGATTGCTGGACGAACAGATCACTTGGTCTGCGATTTCGAAGCTGCGCTGTGCCAATGTCCAGATGGTCGAAATTGATACTCAGGGACGAATTGCAAATTCAACGGACTTGGACGACGGGGCTCAGACACTTTCAACCCACGTCAGCACCGCGGGTAATGGTGTTGAGGATCAGAATGCCTTGATCCTTGAACTGTCGGACATCCCAGCAACCCTGGTCTTGGCCACGTTCCCTGGCGACCAAACCGAAACCAAAGTATCGATTATTGGCGAAACAGTCACGCTTGGGCACCGACTTAATTTTGGCTTTTTAGAAAAAGGCGTCATTCGTCGGGCAAGAATTTTGGCGGCACTTTTGCCCACACAAAAGGAAATGACACCCATCATTGAACAAGCGTTGTACGACTTTTATCGATCGCCGCTTCCGTTGACCGTGTGATGCATTGGGTGGCCCTTGCGGAAACGAAACATCGCTAAAACGCAGCCATAAAAACAAACTGTATCCCGCTGCTACCCATTTTGGAGGTATTGGCATACGATACGTTCCGGCAGAATTGCAAAAGTATGCGGCCAGTTCGCAAGCAATTTTCAATTCCAGTGAATTTCTAGTTCAATCGTTGCCAGGCCTTCTGACGTCGCAGGACCAGTCGCTAGGACCAAGTGTCGGGACCAAGTGAAAACATGCCAACCGTTACTTGAAGCGTTAAACCTTTTAATATTGCCAACATCGTCGGGAGTCATTGATGCAGGAAGGCCAACTATTCACCCGCCAGTTCGACAATGGCCTGGTATTGCTGGGTGAATCTATGCCATGGCTAAGCACCGCCGCTTTTTCAATTCTCCTCCCTGCAGGCGCCGCGTTTGATCCTCTGGGACAAAGTGGCTTGGCAACCATGACTTGCGAAGTTGCAGAACGTGGTTGTGGGTCTTTAGACAGTCGTAGTTTTCTGGAAGCTGTTGAAATGTTGGGCGCCAGCACAAACAACAGCGTTTCAACGTACCACACCAGCTACGGTGGTTCGTGCTTGTCTGAAAAGCTGCCCGAATTGTTGCGACTTTATGGCGATCTGACACGTCGACCCAAACTACCCAAAGCCGAATTTTCGCCATCCAAGAAGGTCTGTCTTCAGGAACTCTTTGCCCAACAAGACGATCTTTCGCAGATGACCCTGCGAGTGCTTCGCAAACAATATTTTGGCGACACATTGGGACGCTGGGCCGACGGTGAATTGGACGAACTTGAAAAATTAAACTATCAAGACGTCGTTGATTTTTACAAAAAACATTACAACCCTCGCGACATGATCTTAAGTGTCGCCGGCAACTTTGACTGGGATCAACTGGTTCAACAAGTCGAAGCAATCTGGGGCGATTGGGAAGCCGGCGCGGAAGAAAAGCTGACGTATGCATTAGGCGCAACTGACTATCAACACATTCCCCAAGATAGCCAACAGACACACATTGCATTTGCATCCCCGACCATCCCTTTTGGCACTGACGATTATTTCTTGATTCGCTGTGCTGTCGGCGTTTTGGGAGATGGCATGAGTTCCCGTTTATTCCAAGAAGTCCGCGAGAAGCGTGGACTTTGCTACACCGTATTTGCTGGCATCCATTCGTTGAAAGATTCTGCCTGCATCACCGCCTATGCAGGCACCACATCCGCCAGAGCCCAAGAAACACTGGACACGATGTTTACCGAATTTCAGCGAATGCGTGATGGAGTCACCGAAGAAGAATTGCATCGGCTAAAGATCCAGATTCGAACGGGATTAATGGCCCAACAGGAATCCTGTCGATCGCGAGCGGCTGCGATTGCGGGAGACTGGTTTTATTTGCATCGGGTGCGCAGCCAAGATGAAATCAATGATCTGTTAAATGGACTGTCAGTCCAACGAGTCAATCAGTTCTTGGCGGACAATCCAATCGAGATCACAACCGCTGTTACCGTTGGACCAGAAGCACTGGAGATGCCCCATGGCGTTGCTCACTCATAAGTTATCCAACGGTCTTCAAGTCGTAGCGGACCACAATTCGCGATGCCAACTCCTTTCGCTTGGCTATTTCGTACGCACCGGTTCCCGTGACGAAACATTGGACGTGTCCGGTGTTAGCCACTTCTTGGAACATATGTGTTTCAAGGGAACCCCCAATCGTTCGGCGCTGGAAATCAACTTGCAACTTGACGAACTGGGCGCTAACAGCAACGCGCGCACCAGCGAAGAAAGCACGATTTACCACGCAACGGTTCTACCCGACTTCCAAACTCCGATCGTCGAATTGTTAACCGACATGATGCGACCATCACTGCTGGAAGAAGATTTCGAAACAGAAAAACAAGTGATCCTGGAAGAGATCGCAATGTACAAGGACCAGCCACCCTACGGCGGCCATGAAAAGATCATGGCGGATTATTTTGGACAACATGCGTTAGCAAAATCAGTGCTTGGCACCGAAGAAACCGTTGGCGAAATGACTTCGGCTGCCATGCGTCAATTCCATCGGAACCACTATGCCGCCAGTAACTTGGTCTTGGCCGTGGCAGGTCGAGTCGACTTTGAACGATTGATTGCCGATCTTGAGAAATTCACCGCTGCGTGGGAAAAGCTTCCGACTCCGGAACGAATTTGCCTACCGCACACCGCGATTGTTGGGTCGCAGTTCCTGCATGTCCCGCAATCGAACCAGCAATACATTCTTCAATTAAGCCCCGGGCCTGCGCATGACGATCCGATGCGTTTCGCCGCTCGCCTGGGAGCACTCATCTTTGGTGACGATTCAGGAAGCCGATTGTTCTGGGAATTAGTCGATCCCGGCAACGCCGACATGGCGTCGGTAGGACATTACGAATACGAAGGGACGGGGACGTTGATTTCAATTTTCTCCAGTCGCCCTGAAGATAGCAAAGCGGTTTGGGATCACTTCCAACAATTGGAAAAGCAATTCCTTGAAGAAGGACCGACCCAAAAAGAACTGGACCTGGCGAAAGCCAAAGCGGTCGCTAGTATGAATCTGGCAAGCGAAATTGGTGAAAATCGAATGTTCGACTTGGGTAGCCAGTGGCTTACCTTCGGCAATTTCAAATCCGTAGCCGAAGTGACACAGTTGATCAATCAAGTTCAGATCGCGGACGTTTGCCAAGCCTTGCAACGATTCCCTATGACCGAAAAACAAGTCCTGTTCATCGGCCCCGATCAGCAGTTTTCACCCGGTTAATTATGGTCAGTTAGCAAACGATTGCACTCGAACGATCTGGACGTTTAATCAAATGCCTAAAATAGCAAATCCTTATGATCCGCCTGCAATAAACGCCGGTTATCGGGCGAATAGGTACAGCCCAATCAGCATGCTGCTTCCCAAAAAGGAACTGATAAACCAAGCCACACAGACACCTACAGATGAACAAAGCAATGCCAGGAGAATCGAACATGCAGGGCTCCGTCGCTTTTGGTGCCAAATAACCCGTACTCAACCGTAAGTGCGGACGGCAATATCTGAAACCCACGGCTAAGCACAGTGCACCAACCAGCTTGCGAAGTCATTTGCCATACGGCATCGGCTCCTCTGGAATTGTAATCAGCGTTTGGGTCACGCAGCATGGCGGTCGAAGCGATACCTGAAAATAAAACTGCGAAAAGGCCACAGGCTGCCAACATTGTCAAGCTTGCCACCAAATATAGCTTGGTGATGACGGGGGGTTTCAAGCCAGATAGCCTCAAAGCCAGCCGGCGGAATTCCACCGTCATAAATACGACAAAGGCAGCCAACTCCAGGAAGGCAAGCAATCCACGAACACGGAACAAAACTGCGCGAGCAAATATTTGCGTCTTCCTTTTGATTTCGTCAAACTAGAAAAATTGCGACCAGCTTGCCCAAGCACCACCGGCAGTCACTGCAAGCCAGCATCAAAAGCTGCACACGATTGTTTGCGGCCCGTCGAACTGGATGGCTTTCTACCTGCCTGGAAAACTTTGCTTTGGCTTCATTAAATGGTAGCGTGTGGGAACGCATAAAAAAACAGAGAACGCGGATTAAGATTCAACCACGATCTCTGTTTGAACAAGAACTTTTACGCAAGCAATTAGGCGCCGAATTTCGACAGTCGACCTGCATTAGCCATCGCCAATCCCATCAGGTACTTGGCTTCGAATTGACCAAGCCCGCCTTGCAGACAGGTCGATTCACCAAAGATCGTGCAGGCGTCGCTGCGGCAACAATCTGAGTACAAAAGGGTTGGAACTGGATGCCAACTGTGACTCTTCAAGTATGCGGGCGTGCTGTGATCTCCGGTTACAATTACGACCGAGGGATCCAACGCCATGATCGCAGGAATCGCGGAATCCAATTCTTCGGTCCGCTTGACTTTTGTGTCAAAATCTCCGTCCTCACCTGTCGAATCGGTATACTTAAAGTGAATAAAGAAGAAATCATATTTGTCCCAATTCTGCTTCAACACTTCCATCTGCTGATCTAAATCGGCAGCGTCACCAATGATGTCCATCCCCACCAAACTGGCCAACCCTTTGTACATTGGATAGACAGCAATCGCAGCCGCCTTCAACCCGTACAATTCTTGATAAGAAGGAATGGCTGGCTTTGCGGAAAATCCACGCATCGTCAGACCGTTGGCCTTGGGTTCATCCTTGATAATTTCTCGAGCCTTCAAAACAAACTGCTTTGCGATTTCGGCCGTTCTCTGACTAGCCGCATCTTCGGCGACAGGATCCAATGGCGGCACACCGGTTTGTTGTGGGTCAGTGTCGCGAACTTTTCCACCCAAACCTTCTGCTCGGAACAGAACCACAAAGCGATGCTCTTTGACCGGCTTGACGATCACTTCAACGCCGTCAATCTTGACCGCTTGCAACTTCTCGACGATCACCTTGCTGTCATCCGAAGCAATTCGCCCTGCACGTCGATCTGAAATATTACCATTGGCATCCAAAGTACAAAAATTGCAACGAACCGCCACATCATTGGCTTGCAATTCCAAACCAATCCCAGTCGCCTCCAGGGCTCCACGACCGATCAAAAATTTCAACGGATCGTAGCCGAATAAGCCAAGGTGACCAGGACCACTTCCGGGTGCAATACCTGGCAACACAGGCATGCTTAAACCGCAAGTTCCCTTAGCGACCAAGCCATCCAAATTTGGAGTATTCGCGGTTTCCAATTCGGTTTTTCCACCGGGCTGCAGCGGTAAGCCGCCCAGTCCGTCGCCGACCAACATCACGATCTTAGAATCGTTCTTAACATGCAGATCTCGCATCAAATCGTGATAGTCAACCATGGACCCATTTTCCTTAAGAATTCAAACTGTAGAAACAATAGATGAAATCAACTTGCCGCAATCATTCATTCGCGTATTCACACCGGAAACCAAAAAATTGTCTCCACCGCAAGACTGCCAGCAACTTGTGGCCAACAACTTACGGCAAGCCTATTGGTAATAACGCCAGACGAATCGCCCGCATACTCACTCCAACCCTCACCGCGACGACTTAGTTTATCACTGCCAATGCAAGTGAAAAAGGCGACCAAGCGGGTTCACGCCATCGCCAACGCGACATTCGCAACTCGCTTCGCCGCCTCTTGGGCATCCGCGGAAGAAATATGAAGATGGGTCACCAAACGCACAGAAGTTGTGCTAAAAGGAAAGCAGCGAACGCCTACGCTTTCCAACTGTTGCACAAATTCAGCAGCGGTTCCCAATGCAGGCTGAACTTCAAAAAGAACAATGTTGGTGTCCACCAAACGATCTTGGCCAGGTTCGACAATCCAGATCCCAGGGGTATTCTCAATCACCTGGGCCATCAACAACGCATTGGCGTGATCGACTGCCAATCGTTGGAGATTGTTCTCCAACGCAAACAGCGCACCTGCGGCAATGATCCCACCCTGCCGCATGCCTCCCCCAAACGCCTTCCGATTCCGCCTAGCCTTGGCGATCAGGTCTTTGCTACCCACTAAAGCGGAACCAACTGGGGCGCCCAGGCCTTTGCTAAAACAGACGCTGACGGTATCAAACGGTTGGGCCAATTCTGCGAGAGAAACCCCTGTTGCAATCGCCGCGTTGAAGAGCCTGGCACCGTCTAGGTGGCACATCAGACCTGCTTCATGAGCCCATTGGCAGATTCGCTGCACTTCACTTTGCGACTGAACCTTTCCGCCAGCCTTATTGTGAGTATTTTCTAGGCAAACCAATCGTGTTCTCGCTGCGTGTTCGTTGTCTGGCCTCATTCCCGCTTGAAATTGTTGGTGGGTCAGCCTTCCCTGTTTCCCGACTAATGGGTGCACCGAAACACCGGACATCGAAGCGTAGGCCGCTTGTTCGTAGTTGAAGATATGGCATCCATATTCACACAGAAATTCGTCACCTGGTTGGCAATGAATGCGAACAGCAATCTGATTGGTCATCGTGCCTGATGGCATGAAGATCGCCGCTTCTTTACCCAACATCTGTGCAATTTTTTCTTGCAACGCTCTAACCGTTGGGTCAATGTCGATGACATCGTCACCCACAACTGCGTCTGCCATGGCTTTCCGCATTGCCGAGCAAGGTTGAGTTACCGTGTCGCTTCGCAAGTCAATTACTTGATTCATATTTCCTACAATTGCGATTCTAGAATGAAATGGCAAAAGGGCGATCCGCTGGGATCGCCCTTGAGTCGAAGATTCAATTGTAAGTCAGACCCAGCCATTTTCGAAGGTCGGTCACACCCGTTTTCGACGCGTCTGCTTTCCGCAAGCGGACTTCTCACTAGGCCCGATCACCAAAGTCGCAGAGGCAATGTTGTGATTCATTGGCCATCAGCGTTTCCTTACACTTAATAAGAAGTTTCCAATCGCATGTGGTAGGATCGCTGCATCACTTCGCCGATTCTTTCGCCGATTCTTTCGGTTGGCTTTCGGCTTCCTTCGGCTGGCTTTCGGCTTCCTTCGGCTGGGCGGCATCTTTTTTCTCATAGGCCGCCAGAAGCATCTTCTGGACATAAATCGCCCGCTCATACAGGTCGGTACTCGCTTGTGCCTGTTGAACCCTATCTATATAACGCTTCTGCTGGATCGGCAATTGATTACGGATCAGGCCATTCAACTGGCGAAGTTTCCGTTCTCCCTTTCGATAGGCATTCAATTGCGACTCAATGGCTTCGACTTGGGCAAATAATTCTGCAATATCCAATGAAACACTCTCCAGTTCATCGGCCAGTGACCCTCCAGCAGGACTTTGTGATAGTCGCTGCAATTTTGCCCATTCCAATTCCGCTGCCAGGACCGCTTGTTTCTGTTCGGCTATTGCAGTGCTTCGTGCCAAGTTTTTTTCTGCCAAACGTTCCACAGCATTCAAACGCTTCTTTTCTACATCCATGATCTGTTGGCAAAGGCTCAACTCTCTTGCAAACACATCTTGATTTTGCTTAGTTTTTTCCTTGGCCTTTTCGATTAGCAGTTGCTGGCGAGCTTTCTTTCCCGCTAAAGCAATTTTCAAACTCGATTGCTTTGCTTCGATCTCTGCCACCCAGTCGTCAGACAACCTTGCAGGCAAACCCATTTCGGCAGCGGCGTCTTGAAAGCTCAAAATCTCATCTTGAACGTCTTTTATTTTTTGCTCTTGCCTTACTTCCTGTTCTCGATACTCCTTAGACATACCCCGTAGGTATTCAACGTACCCCTTGAATTTAGCTGTTTCCAATTCAACCAATTCACTTTGCAGTGCGTCCTGCGTCATCAGGCTGAATGCCAATGCCCGTTCGATGGATGGAACTTGCATCGGATCGTCGATCCGTACCTCCTGAGCTTCTAAATCATGCGGCATCAATACCAACGCCAGCAGGCAATAGCCTGACCAAAGTCCCAGTCTTCCGTTTAATGTCACTCTTCATTCTCCTTGCGGTAAGATGCTTGATTTGAAAGCCATTTTCGGCGAACGTGAATTCGCGTTCGATTCCAAACGGCAAGCGGAAAAATTATCGCTTCTCTAACAATCCGGCTGCAACTTTTGTCTCCGGAAACTGCTGCAACACCATTGACCGATTCTCGGCGCTAATCAAGTCGCCAGCCCCCATACGCTGAGCCAAATCTGCCGATTCAACTAAGATCTCTGCCATCAATTCACGTTGCACCGAATCCAAAACGTCGTCAAATAAAGTGCCAGCCACTTTAGTCTGTTCATCTTTGGATTGCTCACGCTCCATTGCTGCAAGCCGTAATCGCAACTTCAGGATTCGCCGCTGAGATTGATGAATCTGATCATTCACGATCCAATCTTGCCTGGCACCGGCGTCAGGCAATTGCCCTTGATTTGTTTCCAAATCAATCGACGCACGCCCTTTCAATCCATTGTCTACAACCTGTCGAACTTCACAGCTGAAATAGATCCAAGAACCGGTCAGCGAAATGACAACCAATGCCGCTACCGCCAGCCACCGCACGTTGAAACGGGTCTGCGGCCCAATCCGCCGTTGGTCATCGGCAACCGCCACAAAGACCGACGAACCTTCATTCGAGTTGTCGCCATTGGTCACAAGTTCTGTAGCTGGCAGATCACGCAAACGTTGCAAAAATTCAGGATCTACCGGCACTTGGTGCAGGCGCTGGCCAAGTTCTTGATCATCGTTCCAAACCGGTTCCATAGTCTCTGTCGCTATTCTTTATTCAAATCGAAACAAGAAAATAAACACCAAAATGTAAAACAATAAAAGGTGTATGGTACTTTAAATTCAGCACTTTCAATTCAAAACCCAAAAATCGCCTCGGTCAACGGATGTCAATTCACAATGGGTCAACCGATGAATCGGCCAGCCCTTGCAAATATATTTCTTTCAACTTATTTCGCCCACGATGCAATCGATTCAACACGGTCCCCAAAGGAACTTCAAGAATATCCGCCGCTTCCTGGGTCGAAATTTGCTGCATTACCACAAGCAATAACACCTGCCTATATGCAAGCGGAAGTCGATCCAAGCAAGCTTGCAGAAATTCGGCTTCCTCCAGATGACTCTGGCTAGGATCTTCACTACCCAACGTTTCCAAGTCTTCAACATTCAGCGTATCGCAGCGTTTTACGGTGCGAAAATACGCCACGCTTTGGCGGAATAAAATCTTGAACAACCAGGCTTTGGGTTGAGTGATTTTCGAGAACTCCGCCCTGCCCTGCCAGGCTTGCAGAAAGGTTTCCTGAACCAAATCCTCGGCGACCGAGGGATTTCCCACTAATCGGCGGCATAACGCAGCAGTCCTTCGGCGTGCAGCGAGACCCACTGGTCGTAGATTCGCCGTTGTTCCGGAAGTTGCTGCATTGCAAACCATCAACTGAATGGGAAGAAGATCGCTCCACACTGGCGGCGTCTGTTCAGTAATTAAGTGGCCATTGAGCGAAGATATATTTCAGAATTCGCAGAAAAACTTTTAAAAACCTGCTTTCCTGCCAAGCTTTTGCCTTGCCCTGCCCAAACAGAAGAGAAAACGCACCTTGCCCCAAGTTTATCCGAGTGCACGCAAGCAAATGGCACGTCACACGCTGCAAATCATACCACCGTGCATCGGTTCCAATTAAGCGGATGGAACCGGCCCCAATTTCACCCGAGCCGATTCACACCGGCGAACTTTATAAGTTGGC
>JBDNHU010000593.1:0-11579 GCA_041688615.1 Mariniblastus sp.
CGTGGGAATCTTACGAAAATACTACCCATCGATGGGAATGATTGCAAATAACTTAGGCTGCATCGTTCAGGCAACGCAGCCGAAATTTGCTCCAGGTTCCTATGTGGAACATTATCTGGAATTTGCGACCTCAGGCCACCGCTTGTGTGAAAAAAAAACAATGGAAATTGGCAATGATTTGAAATCTTCCCTAAGTAAAGGTCGATCGCAGTCAATTTCGTACGGAAAACCGCACCATTTTATCCGCCGCCAACGGATTATTTTTGACTTGGATAATTGATGCCAACCAAACGTTTTCGAATTCATCCAATGATTTCGCGCAACTAACGGTTGATCCATCAGCCCCTTGGGTGTGACTGCCCCTTCTAACTTAGGGTCATCCACCCACAGACTACCTTCGGCAAGTCGCAAACCAAGTTACTGACTTGTCTAGCATCGGAAGAACTACAGGTAGGCAAACAACTTCCATTGAAATTGGCAGTGTCAGCATGGATTTAGCGATTGATACAACGTGAAACCTTTAACGGTCGCAACGTCAAAAACGATCGATAGGAAAGTCAACCTTAATGAGTGAATCAAAAGGGGCGAATTCAGTTCAATCAGTCAAAGATAAGTTGTCGAATAGAAAAGTGATAACCTGGCCAAGTCATTCGTCATCGCACCTGTGGGCTAGTCAGAACCAGATAGCAGCGACACCACATGAGAAAATCTTTGGGTGTCGAAATCTGGCTGAACAAATTTGGATGTGAAAATCCAACTTCTGCTCTGACAGTTCCAAAAAATGCGTCGTCGGCTACTTTTGAACAGAAACCAGTGCCTTTAAAAAATCAAATTTCCCTTTTGTCCATTCTTGGTAAATTGTTTCCGGATTCCAATGCTTTTACTATGGCAAACGTCACAGCCCTAAAAGGCAAGCGGTAAGGACTGTGGCCCACGGAAGAAAACTTGAATCAGAAACCCTGAAAAGGTTCGGACAAGTTGTCCCTGTCCGATCTTTGGTTTAGCAACCGAGCCTGCGGATGTTTGGCGACCCATTACTTCTAAATCCTACTATGGGGGGCTCCTAAATCCTACTACTGGAAACGTGCGGATTCAAACAATACCCACAGCAATCACGGAAACTACTCTATAATAATCCAATTGACTCAAACGCGGGTTACCATCACCAAGTGGCGGCTGCGACAAGCGGTTCGAAACTATGGTTAACGTCAAAACGTGTCAATTTACTATCTTTTGCTCTTGAAATCCCGCCACTGGTGAAGATTCAGCTTTCATTATTGGCATTATCGTCAGTTTCTGATTTCAAGAGTTTATCGAATTTGAATTCAAATGGTTTATGTCCAATGGCCTCAAAGAACCTTCGATTTCTGGATCCTGAATCTAAGAAAAGTCCGCCCAATTATGCGTCTCGATCCGTTCAAATCAAATTGTTGATGTTGGTCGGTTCCCTGTGCGCCGTGATCTGGGCGATGCAGCAAGCGGGGCAGCCTCAAGCATGGCAATGGCTTGTTGAAATGGATCAGCGAGCCAAACAGAACAAGCAATTGCTTTCCCAGTATGGAGCAGAATCGATCGCTGAATTGGAGCGGTCGGAACAGGATCCTGCTTCCCAAGTCCGCGAAGAAGGTGGAACGAGTTCCGAAATCGGATCGCTATCGGGTGTTGGGAATTCTTCGTTTTCGGGCCTTCCCGATTCGATCGATTGGGAACTGGAGCGTGTCTTTTGGGAGTTCGCCGTTAAGCGAATGAGTCCGGGCGAGCGATTTGCCTTGGTGGTCGGGTTGTCCGCTTGGACCGATGCGACGAACGTGAGTGTGGTCGAAAACAGTGAATTACGTTCGGCGATTTCTCGACTTTCGAACTTGCGAAATTTGTTTGACCGACAAGTGAAAACTTCCGCAGCCATGCAGGCTGGAAGTCAAGGAAGTTTTGAGGCAGTTCCCTCAGACGTGGCGTCTGAAAATGGTGTGGAATCCGATGCTGACTTGGCACAGTCGTCTGGCGAACCGCTCTTGGACTTGCCGCAAGTTGACATCGACGCGACACAAATGCCGACGCTTTACAAATTGCCCGCCAAACTTTCTATGGACCAGGCGACTTCGATTGTTGATCAAGGTTTGTGGTTGTCTAGTTATTGGGAACCCGTGTTGCGCCGCGGCAGTGTGGAATCCGAGGATCCCGAAGCGAATACCTCGGAATTGACTCTGCCGCCGGATCGAACTTTGGGGCAGCAGTTGGCGGGACAAGGTCATTGGGCTGAAATTCGCCGCCGTCTGATCGATCCGATTCTCGTGTCAATCATCAGCGATGGCAGTCGGCTAGGACGCCCAGAAGAGCGCGCCAGTTGGTTGCGTACCGTGCAAGCGGTTGCGGCTGCTCAAAAAGAAACGGGGGCTAAGCTGAATGATAACTCGCTGTCCGCGATCCCGGTTACTCGGCAAAATCTAATGGGGCAACCCGAGTCGTTTCGCGGGAAATGGGTCCAGATTTCAGGGACGTTGCGGCGAGTTGATTTGAAACGTCAATCCAATCGCGAAGTTGGCCAATATGTGGAAGGGGAAGACTATTGCGTGGCTTGGATTCAGCCCGGGATTTCATCTCAGGGCCCCTATTGTGTTTACTGTTTGGATGATCCTGAATTAAGAGCATTGGCCCAAAGCAAGAGTGATCCTCGACGTTCGGTATCGGTGTCAGGCATCTTCTTTAAGATTTATCCCTACCCAGTTTCGGATTCCAAAACGGCGGCGTGTCCTCTTTTGATTGCTTCAAAAACATCGCTGGCCAAAATTACGACGCGACAGCCTGCCGCGAATTTATCGTCTTCGCAATGGGGAATTGCAACGGTGGTCATCACTTTGTTTGCGGCTATTTTGGCCGGTTTTGTCTGGATTTCGACTCGATATAGGTCGGCCAATCCGATTGGTCAACGCATTAGGAATTCGGCTGAAGTCAATTGGTTGGGCAAGCATCAAATCGACAGTCCGTCACAGTCGTTAGAACGCATGACTCGTCAAACCGGCGAAGTTGACCACGAAACGAAAGATGAAGAAGTTTCGAGGGATTCGACGTCGACCCTCACAATCCGTGAAGTCACTTCCAGCAATGACGAAACCGATAGTAAGGAATTGCGATGATTCGGAGAATGCTTCACTGGCGATCTGAATTCTATCTTTGGCGTGCCACGTTCAAAACGGATGTGTTTGCAGGTTGGGTTGCGGTTGGGAACATCAGTTGGGAACGACTTTTCAATTTGCGGATTCTGTTGGTAACGGTTCTGTTGTTTTCTTGCGGGTTCTACCAAACCCATTGTCTGGCGATTGTCCCAGTGGGTACGTTTGACCGTGAGTTCTCAAATTTTATTGGACTTGAAGAAAGTGAGGCGTCTGTATTGGTCGCAGCCCGCGGCCTTAGTCCGTCGTCCCGTTTGCTTTTTCAGGCGATCGAGACCATCGACCGCAAGCCGTTCCGCGATTGGCATCAGATTCAAGGGGCGGTGCGGGCTTATGATGCCGCTGCTTGGAATGGTCTTTCACCCAATGCGATCAATTTGCAGGAGGACGTTTTCAAGGTCCAGGGTTATTTAGAAAGTGTTCGAATCCACGTCACCGATGAGCCTACGATGGAGGGCTTACTGGTGCGAGACGCTGGTGTAGATTTGCCGGAGAATCCAAAAAAGGGCCAGGCGTCTAATGAAGATTCATCGAACGGCGTTCAGCGTATCGAGGGATTTGTAAATCCGACATTTACCCTGTATGAATGTGTGCTTGTCTTGACCGAAGCAAGTGCTGGTTCGGTAAATGCTGTTTCTATCCCAAGTCAATCGCAACGTTTTCGTATATTCACGTCACATATTCCAGATTTGTTTCTGGGTTTGGACTTCAAGTCCGGTGAAGACGGGGTTCGGGCCTGGTATTCGCCGGAAATCCGAACATCGGGAATTCGCACTCCCCAAGTTGGTTCGGCGGAATCGGTCTCGGCGGAATCGGTCTCGACTGGGTCGCGATTGAATGTCTTTGCCACCGTCTTGGGGATTGGAACCAAAGGCGTTGCTAAGGTGATTGATTTTGAAACACAATCACCAACGGATCCTTTGCCAACGGGATTGACTAAGCGATTAGGCTGGGCAGGAGGGAACCCGTTGGCGCTTGAAGCATTGGTGCAGGGGTCTCGGTTTATCGACCGCCAAGAAGCTGGTGATTCGTCGCGGAACTTGGGACAGTTGGTACAGTCGTGGCAGACGTTGTCGGCGTCGGGTTTTGACTTAGGGCTACTAGATTCGTTAGCCCTTAGCCAACGTCGGGAATTGGTTCCAGCAGATAACGAGGGATTTTATCAGATGCTGTCTGCTGTTGGGAAAGCTCCAGCGGGATTGGGATTTGATCAGGAATTGCCAATACGCCAATCGATACTCAATCCCAATAAACAGGTCGGCCAAGGGTTTCATGTTTTTGGCGTCGTGAAGCAGATCACTCGAGTTCAAAACGAAGCCGGTGAACGGGGTGAACAATTAGGGGTTTCTCAATACTATTTGCTACACTTGTTAGTGCCTTTGAAGAAGCCAATTCGCTTGAATTTTTCCAAAGACAGGAAGATCACTTATCAGAAGCACTTTCCTGTAGTGATTGCTTGCCGCCAACTACCCGCAGGATTGCAAGCTGGAGAATCGATGCGGCAGTGGATCAGTTGCGATGCGTTCTTTTTTAAGCTTTGGAGCTACCAATCAAGCCGCACTAAGGACTCGGCACTTGATCAATGGAGTCCGTTGCTGGTTGGATTCGAGCCAAAACTACAGTCACCGCCCGGAGGTCAACAAGCGTCTTGGCCGATCGGCTGGTTGCTCTTATTTCCAGTAGCCTTGGCAACGATCGGCTTGCTGGTGGCCGGGCTTGGCAGCTACAAACGTCGTCCGCGTTTCCGGTCGAAAAACCGTTGAATTGGGTGTGAATCCAATACCGATTGGGGCGTCTGTCGGCTTATGGGTTATCGCCTAAAACCCTATAATGAGAACCCCGACCTTGGCGATCTCTTTGGTGGTCTCCGGCAGGCGGATTGATAAGTCAAGTTTGAACTGATTTCACTCGTTGAAAAATCTAAAAAAGGAGAGCCCGCAATGGCGCGAGCCAAGGTTTCAATTATTGGTGCTGGAAATGTCGGAGCCACGTGTGCTCATTGGTGCGCTTCGATGGAATTGGGCGATATTGTCCTGTTGGACATTCCTGCGCTGGAAGACGTCCCCAAGGGGAAAGCGTTGGACCTGATGCAATCGTCGCCGATCATGGGATTTGATGCCAATATCATTGGCACCAACGATTATGCGGACACCGCAAACAGCGATGTCGTCGTGGTGACCGCGGGTATCGCGCGAAAGCCAGGAATGAGCCGCGACGATTTGTTGGCGACCAATGCAAAGATTGTTGCAAGTGTCGCCCAGCAAATCAAAAGTACCAGCCCCAACGCTGTGGTAATTGTGGTTTCGAATCCTTTGGATGCCATGGTTCAGCAGTTCTTGAAGGTCAGCGGTTTTCCTTCAGAGCGAGTGATTGGTCAGGCAGGCGTTCTGGATACCGCGCGGTACCGAACGTTTATCGCGATGGAATTGGGTGTGAGTGTCGAAGATGTTTCGGCCCTATTGATGGGTGGCCACGGTGACACAATGGTGCCAATGCCTAGCTGTACCAGTGTGGGTGGTATTCCCATTCGCCGCTTAATGGATGAGAAGCGATTGGATGAAATCGTGGATCGCGCGCGGAAAGGTGGCGCCGAAATTGTTGGCTTGCTGAAGACCGGAAGCGCCTACTATGCGCCTGCTGCCGCAACCGCACAGATGGTGGAAGCCGTTGTTAAAGACAAGCGAAGATTGATCCCCTGCGCAGCGTATTGTGATAAAGAATACGGCGTTGGCGGATACTATGTGGGTGTCCCTGTAATTTTGGGTGCCGGCGGTGTTTGCAAGATTGTGCAGTTAGAATTAGATGCACAAGAACAAGCGGCGTTTAACAAAAGCGTTGATGCGGTGAAAGAATTGGTCGCCATTATCGACAACATGCCGGCTTAGGCTTCTTTGCCTAGACTCCTTTGCTTAGGCGGCGTTGTTTAGGCGGCGTTGTTTAGGCGGCGTTGTTTGGGTTGGCTGGAACACGGTTTGGTTTTGGGCCGTGTGGGTGATTCGAAATTCAAGGCAAAAGTCAAGCTTGCTGGAGCGATCCAGCAAGCTTTTTTTTTCGCTAGCAAACTACTTTTCAAGAAATGTGTCTGTGACATTGACGCGACGCGTTCGGTCCAATAAAAACTTGGTACCAGAACACTGTAGATAGACCAGTCCGTTGAAAACTAAATTCGAAGTGAATACACCCTCATGAATCGATTGCAGTTTGGACCTCTTGCGTTAGTTGAAGAAAATTTGAACCGCCCAACCGCAGGTTCAATCAGTAGTGTCGAAGATTCAGTTGAAGACAATCCGCGCATGCGAACCGAAACCGTCGCGGCGGGTTTGCCGACCAAGATGGGGCAGGCGGTCTATCCTCACAGTTTGTTCATCCCGTCGGGTTACGAGAAAAATTACAGTTACCCCTTGGTCGTATATTTGCACGATGAGCAACAAAATGAGAGCATGATCCACCAAGTCATGTCTCAGATCAGTTATCAAAATTACGTAGGTGCCTCGTTTGCGTCACCCCTGTCACCGGGATTGAAATGCAGTTGGGGGCAATGCGAAGACGTCATCGAACTCAGCGACCTGGCGTTAGCCCAGTGCATCACCGCGGTCAAGCGACGCTTGAATATTAACGCTGATAAAGTGTTCCTTGCCGGCACAGGGGCCGGCGGTACCATGGCCTTTCGCTTGGCGTTGCAGAACCCGAGCCTGGTGGCTGGTGTGATTTCTATCAATGGGGACCTGCCCAAAGCGTTGACCCCGTTCGCCCAACTAAAGGCGGCTCGCAATGTACCGATCTTTTGGGCTCATTATCGCGATTCAACTGTCTTTCCAGAAGCTTCTTTGTGTTCGAACTTGTCGTTGCTTCATACAGGCGGCTTTTCGATCACATTGCGTCAATATCCCAACGACAACGTAGGGTGCCGCCAAGTTTTTAGTGATTCCAATAAATGGATCATGGAGCAGGTGACAGGTCAAAGCAGTTAAGATTGCCCCGAATTATTCAGGGAATCCGCTTCTCACTAGCAAACCCGTCGCAACCCCTTCGGGTCATTCTTCATTGCCCGCAGCGATCATTTGGTTCGGTGCAGCTGCCTATCTAACTGACATCAAACCTACTCGCTGCAGATTTGGTTTTGAAGGTCGTGGTAGAGTGCGCAGTTTGCCGGTCGCTTGTTTAGCCGCTTCTTTCGACGGCACTCAAGCCCACCAAGCTTGTTAAATCGTCGCTGATCGTCGCTGATCGTCGACTTTATCGGCTTCAGTCTGACGAAATCGAGTCCACTTTTACCGACTTAAACTAGGCAAGAGTCACTTGGCTGGCACGCTTGGTTCTGGACTTGATCGATTCGAGAAAATGTCTTTTGGCCTGCTTGATTCGTACGGCAGTTGAGTAAAAGTCAAGCTCAAATGGGGCCCTTCTGGCTAACATAATCCTATGCAATGGGATCGGCTTGCATTGCCTGCTTGTTCAACAAGTGAATTTTAATTTCTGATTTTCAAGATTCGCTGGCACGATTGACTTGATTTCGATTGACAGCAAATCTGTTCTTTTTGTACAAGCAACTTGAAGATGCCTAAAGTTTCTAAACCGTCCTGCCGACACCTCACTACCCATTTGTTAATTTCATGCCAGTGCCAGAAATTGAAATAAAGAAATCGATATTCGGGCGGTTGCGTAAATCCCTTTTCGCCAACCCACTTTTGAGTGGTGGGGCGTTGTTAGCGGCTGCTGGTCTAATTGGAATTGTCGCTTGGGCGTCTGGATCGCTGGTTGCCAACGACAAAAATGTGCCCACCATCGAAGAGGCTCTGGAGTTACTGGCAGATCAGAAGTTTCCGGAGGCCCGCGAAGCGGCAATCAAGGTCTTGTCCGGTGGTGAATTGAGCGATGACCAAAAGGGCTTGCCCGCGTACATCATTGGCACCGCGTTGGTACGAACAGACTGCGAACGTGAACGCAGACAAGAACGTAAGCAAGGATTGTACCTGATCGCGTCACGCTACTTTGATGAAGCTGAATTACAAGGTGTGCCCGAAGATTTACGCCCAGATTTGGAATATGCATGGGGGCGTAGTTTGTATATGGCAGGTTCTTTATCCAATGCACGTGAACCGTTGGTGCGCGCGATCAAGACCACTAAAGAGAACAAGCATGAAATTCTTGGTTGGTTAGGGCAAGTTTACCTTCAAGATCCTCAACTTTCAAAGGCTGAAGGGATCCAATACGTGGACCAATTGTTGGCCGATCCAATGTTAGATTCCAGTCAACGCATCGACGCACTTTCTTTGAAGGCAAGAATGTTACTCAAAGATAAGAAGATTCCTCTGGCCATGGATATTTTCAATTTGCTTCCTGAGGATTCTCCAGAACGCGGTAGGGTAAACACTGCCTTTGGTGAAGCGTATTTGCAGGAAGCCGTTGAGAAAGAAGAGCAGCGTCGCCCAGAGTTGGAACTGACCGAGCTTTATCAAAAGGCCATCGATGTTCTGCAGCAAGACATGGAAGATAGTGATGATTTAGAGCGAGCGAGAAAACGATTCTTGTTGGGTATGGCCTGTATGGGGGCAGGCGATTTAGAGACGGCAGTCGAGAGTTTTACTTACGTTCGACGTCAGTTTTTTGATCGTCCCATCGGTATTGCTGCGGGCTTTTGGGAAGCGCAATGTTTGTTGGAAATGGAGCGGTTTGCCGAGGCATTTAGTTTATTCACCAGTATTTTGCGGGAAGCGGTTCGCCCCAACAATCAAGGTGAAACCGAATGGTTGAATAAGGAATCCATCAGCAAACGGATCGAACATGCCGTGCTTCAGTACGTAAAATTAGACGATTGTGCGAGTGCGGTGAAGTTGGCGGACCACTTTCGCACGGCTTCGATGCTCCGTGAACCTCCTATTCCATTGGGCGATTCTGCGGAATACAAATCTATCGCTTTGAAGCGGTGGATCGAACTGTTAGAAGAACAATCGGCAAGGGTCAAGTTTTCGGAAAAAGAAGAAGTTCGCAGTCGAATCATCGAAAAGTATACCGATTACGGTCACGCATTGTATTCTTTGGCCGTAAACCGTTACGCCTCGGCTGACTATTCAAACTACCTGTTTCAAGCAGGCGAGGCCTATTTTAACGCAGAAGATTATTACCGTGCAAAATTGGCATTCCAGCAATACCTTGATACCAATGACGATCAACGAGGTTCCTTGGCTCGACTAAGGATTGGCCAGTCCTTGTTAGCGCAACGAAAATTCGCTGGAGCGATCGAGGCTTTGACCAGTTGTTGGACCCTATTTCCAAACGACCCAGTCGTTTACCAAGCACGGTACCAAGCGGCTGAATGTTATTTGGAATTGTCCAATCCCGAGCAGGCGCAATTAATGTTGCGGGCGAATTTGGATAATGATGCGTTGACGCCCAGTTCGCAAGAGTGGATCAATTCGCTATTTTTGCTGGGTGATCTGCTATTCAATGAAGGGATGAAACGCGAAGCATTAAGCAATGCCGCAGCAGGAAATCTAACCGCCGATGGTGAAGAAGATCCCATTAAATTATTGCAACAGTCGTACGATTTTTATCAACAGGCGATCGGAAGATTGAACGAAGCGGTTCAACGTGAAGGACGGCTGCCGGCTGCCAAGGTGGGACGCTACTATCTGGCCGACGCGTACCGTAGATCCAATCGTTGGCACGAAATCCAATTGTCTCAGACCACCATTAATGCAAAGCAAGTTCAACTAACGGATTTAATTCGTCGCACCGATGAAAAGGCGATTGTGTATTTGGATCAATTAGAAGAGCACTTGATTGAAATTCGAGAACAACGGCCATTAGATGATGTGGAAGACAAGTTGCTGCGGAATTCGTTTTTTACTCGAGGCACTCTGTATTTTCGCCTAAATCAATTTGAACAATCGATCTCCATGTATCGTTCAGCAAGTAATTTGGTAATCCTAGAGCCGGAAGTCTTGGAGGCTTACGTTCAAATCGCTGCCTGTTATCGCAGAATGAATCGCAATGAGGAAGCAAAAAAGATTATTGACCAAGCAAAAATCTTGTTGCGGGATCGGATTCCATTAACTTCTGACTTCGAAGAAACGACGCGATTTTCTCGAGAGCGTTGGGTGGCGTTGTTAGACTGGTTAAGCACGATTTGATCGTTTGAAAACAGTAGAAGGCGTTGGTTTGGGTCATACTTCAACGAGGTGATTTTCGTGAATTTTCAAGATTCCAATTTCGCAAACAATGCGATCAATATTGATCTTTCGACTGCGCGATTAGCGACATTGGTGAGCCAGAAACGCAAACTGGTTTTCGAATTGCATAAACTGGTGATAAAGCAGCGGCAAATGGTGGATGCAGCTGAAGTAGACTTCATTCCATTGTTGGCCATCAAGCAAAAAGTTCTGGAAGCACTGAATGCGGTCGATCGCTGTATGGATCCGTTTCGGCAGCAAGATCCTGACCGACGTCTTTGGACGTCACCCGAAAATCGCGAAGCGTGCCGAACCCAGGCCGACCAATGTGAAGCCGTATTTCGTGATGTCTTGGAAATCGAGAACTATTGTGCGCAAACAATGAGACGCCAACAATCAATGATCCAGGAACAACTGCAAGGTTCGGTGACTGCTAACCATGCGACTCGTGCGTATCAACAAGAAGCCAATCAACCAATGAATCGATTTGATTTGTCGTCCGAGGGATAGTAAGTGGTTGCAATCCAACGCGACTTTGCTTGTTCGCCGGCGCTACCGTCAAGCGACCAGTCCTGCGATCTGTTCGTCAATGGTTGCCAGGTTTTGGAAGATAGTTTGGGCAGCAATAGAAACAAAGACACAGGTGACTGGGATGCAAGGTCCAGCAGAACGCTTAAAAGCTTGCCTGCAAAAAAAACGAACACGCGGAAAATCTGTAAGGAGAAAGAACCGTATGCCGACTTCAACGTCTATCGAAACCGAATTTGCAGAAACTTTGAATCAGCCAGCCGGTACCGGTGCTCGTTGTTTTGACGGTCAATCCATTGCCCAGGTTGCCCAGGAATTGACTCTAGAAACCGTACTGGATATCTGGCAAACGGCCACCGATCGCCTGCAACAGACTCATTTGACGTTGCAGCAAGAGATTCGGCGTTTGACGGATGAATTAGAAGAGAAGAACCGACAACTGGCTCGCAAGAATCGGCTTGCCGACCTGGGGCAAATGGCAGCACATGTCGCACATGAGGTTAGAAATAATTTGGTTCCCATGACTTTGTACATGAGTTTACTTAAACGCCAGCTGCAGTCGCAAGCCTGCGATTCTAAGGTGCAAAGTGAACAATCCGTTGGTCTGCTTTCCAAAATTGAAAACGGTGTAAATTCAATGAAGTCCATGGTCTTGGATTTACTGAATTTTACGTCCGAACGTGAACCACAGTTGGAATTGACGCTAATC
>JBDNHU010000594.1:0-6065 GCA_041688615.1 Mariniblastus sp.
GAAAAATCTGCACGGCACTTTGCAGCTGAAACTTTACTTGGTCTAGCAAATTTCCAAAAATTGGTAAAGATGAAAGCACGTGTCGGGAAGGTGGACCTTCATCCTAAACCGGGTGCCCAACCAAGAATTTTGCAGGAAAACAGGCCGTTTAGGCATCCGGTCGTCCCCCAGCCCGTCACACTCTATAATTTTGCCACTGAACAAAAAGAAGAGTAAAAACAAGGAAGCTTAGATGACCGAAGTGCGATTTGCGATCAATGGGGCCGCCGGCCGAATGGGACAACGTTTGGTGGCCTGTGGGGCTCAGGACCCTGAACTTCACTTGGTGTCGTCGGTCGAATTTGACGGTAGTCCTGCGATTGGAAAAGACAGCGGTCAAATGGCGGGAATCGAGGCCAACGGTGTTCCGATCGGGTGTGAACTTGATTCAACTTGCCAGGTGATGATCGACTTCAGTTCGCCTGCTGGCGCCCAGTCCGCTCTGGCACTTTGCTTGCAGCGAAAGATTCCACTGGTATTGGCGACCACGGGATTCAGCTTGGCATTTGAAGCAGAAATTGACAAAGCGGCCCAAGAGATCGCTATCTTGACCTCTCCGAACATGAGTACTGCGGTGAATTTGGCAATTCACCTGTCCAAGGTGGCCGCGCGGGCGTTAAAAGAGTCGGGACAAGACGCAGACGTGGAAATCATTGAACGCCACCACCGCTTCAAGCATGATGCACCCAGCGGAACGGCCCTTCGTTTTGGCGAAGTCATTGCCAAAGAAATGGGACATACAACCGTCGCCCATGGTCGCGAAGGCATAGTCGGTGAACGGCCCAGAAATGAGATCGGTTATCACGCAGTTCGCACCGGTGACGATGCCGGCCAACACTTGATCATTTTTGGCATGCTGGGCGAAACGATCGAAGTTCGAGTCGCGGCTAGCAATCGCGACGGATATGCTCGCGGCGCCTTAGCGGCCGCAAAGTTCCTAGTCGGCAAATCAGTGGGGCGTTATTCGATGTCTGACGTCCTGGCTTTTACCTAAAGTTGTTGGACAACATTGAGAGGGTTGGATTAAGTGTTATCGGTGAAAGTTGCTTGGCATCGTCCGGGAAATAACTGTCCAAACTTGTAGTGGATCTTGTGGATGATCCCAAGTGGAAGGATCTTTAACAAGATCCACGACGACTTCAACCTAACGCACGACGCTTAGCAGTCGCCGATCAAATGGTCAGCGTGCGACAACCCAAAGCCTGCCTTCACGTAAGGCCTTGATTGCAAAAACCTCGCAATTACCAACGGAAATTGCAATTATCAACGTAACGCACGATCGGAAACGGGGACAACACGATGGCCAAGTGTGACCAAGGGTATCTATGCACGGTCTGCCAGGAAGAAGTCAAAAGAATCGACCAAAGCGAGGTCTACTTGCGATTTGTTTTGGGATGGATTGATGCCGAAGGTTTAGATTCGCAGCCCGAACGGCACTTGCTGTGCAACCCAACGATGGCTCAGTTTATCGTCGACCCGGACTTCCCTGAGGTCATGATCGAAGGTCCGATGAGCAAGAGTGAACTTGATCACGCCTACCAACAGCAACGTCAGCAGGAGATCAGCGAAGGTTATCGCCGGCTAAAATACTTGCAAAAACACCGGCGCAATTATGGCATTCGCCAATACCCCCTGGATCGAGTGATTCAGGCGCAACAAAGCAAAAAGTGAACGGCAATCGTTCGCTAGAACCTAGGTTAAGCAAAAATGCCTGAAGGGCCAACACTTCTTTGGGCATCGGGGATACAACGCTTCACTTGTCCTTGACTGGCTTAGATTGGATGGTCAACTTGTTTCGCCTGTGCGTGGCCGTTTTGGTACTGGGTGATGGTTCATTTAGCTAGGCCTGTAATCGCTCACGCGACAGTAGTTAAAGTTCACCAATCCGGCTCTGGCGACTCGGCAAGCATCCAGAAGTTCATTGGTTTGTCGATGAATATCTTGCAGCTCTTGTACTTCACTGTCCGCCAAATCGCGTAACCGTATCGCGGCGTTGGTAACATTAGAAACCAAGGGTTCACTTTCGGTCTGTTCAATCAGATTCTTAGTCAACTGACGAATACTTGGCATGTCAGTACGGGTGACCGCTTCGGACAATTTCTCGACATGCAAACCAACTTGCAACGCACACTGGGTTGGGATCACCATGTCAAATTCATTGGCGATATAGTCATCTGTTGTCTCAATAAAGTGTTCAACCAACTTTGGATCGAATTGAGAAGGCGCACAGCGGCGAAGTTCTCTGATCGCTTCGTGGCGTAGGCGCCCCTTACGATATGGTCGATCACTAACCATGGCATCGTAGGCATCGCAAATCGCCAGTATTCGAGCACCAAGCGGGATTTTTTCACCCTGAGGGAGGCCCTTATTATGGTCGGTGTAATGCGAGTGATGACATTCGACAATGTCCGACACTTCTTTCGAACCGTAAGCGGCCTGGACAATATCGACGCTGTAGGCATCATGTTGATCCATCACCTGCCATTCCAAATCTGTCAATTTGCCGGGCTTCAACAGAATGGCATCCGGCACACCAATCTTGCCGATATCGTGCAACAATGCTGCGGATTCCAAAATGTAAACTTCTCTTGGCGACATCAGGTCCTGAGCGACCCTCACACAAAGGTTAGCAACGCGACACGAATGGCTGGCAGTTGATTGGTGGCGATACGACAACGCTCGCATCAAACCTGACACCGATTCAAAAGGAATCGACAACGATTCCAGCGAAATGCGAGAATCCGCCACTCGATCCTCTTCATCCGAATCGAAATCGCTTGGAATATCGTCAAAGTGCGTGCTCTTATTCCGGCCGTTGTGTTTCGAGAAATACAGTCCCTTGTCCGATTCTTCCAACAGAAGTTCTGGACTCACATTTAGATCTGTGGAACTACTCACGCCCACACTGGCTGTGATTCTTAGTTCTCCGATTTGGCAGGCAGCAATCACTTTGCGAATAGATTCGGCAACTTCCAGCGCTCGCTCGGCGTTTACCCCTGGCAGGAACACGCAGAATTCTTCACCACCGAATCGACAAACCTTTTCGCCTACAGGCGATTTTTCACGCAGAAGCCTCCCAACTTCGCGTAAAACGGCATCCCCCATCGCGTGGCCGTGGTTATCGTTGATCGATTTAAAGTGGTCAATGTCCACCATTGCGCAAGAGAAAACACCGAACCGATTGTCGGCTTTATCTTTTTCAAAGGTCTCGTAAAATGATCGTCGATTCAAACAACCAGTCAAAGGATCTCGAGTTGCCAAGAATTGCAGCTCTTTGTTCTTCTTCTTGATTTCAATTTCACCTTGCCTCAGCTCGTCCAACATCCTGGCCATTTGCGCCTTGCGAAGTTCCGTGTTCGTAATGTCGTCCATCGACACCAACACACCGCGAATGCCCCCCGATTCGCCTTCGATTGGAACCGCGTTGACGTTGAACAACTTCAACTTATTTTGTTCGTCATTAAGCCCCAGAACCACGCCCTGCCGCGCCGTTCCATCGACCAAACATTCGTCCCAAGGCGTGGATTCCAGCGGCTTTTCACCTTTGTCGTCCAACCATTGAAATTCCTTGGGACTGCCGCCAATCAAGTCCCTAGAATTGGGACGCAATCGCGAGAAGGCTCGGTTGACCAGAACAATCCGCCCTTTCTGATCTACTAAGAACAAAGCTTCCGACAACGCGTCCAAGGCCGAACGAACACGCATCGGCACAACTTTGGAAGGATCCAATTGCTTTAGAATATTGCGTAAGAACAGCCAAGACAAGAAAATGACTAAGCTGGAACAGGCCACAATCATTGGGCCTGGATAGATCAAGAACGGGTGCAAGCCTCCATAGGGAGACATCGCCTGGAACCGAACCTCTAGACGCCCAGCGACCTTATTGCCTTGAACAATGTCAGCAACGAAGTGATCGGGATCTGATTTTTCGTCGATCGGCACGTCCCAATGTTCATTGTGATCATTGACATCTACAATCAAACGACCGCTGGCACTTCGCACACCAACCGAAATAATTTCGGGATGTTGCTTGGCCATATTGCTTAAGAAATTCTTCAGTTCCCGATAGCGAAGATCTCGCAAGTAATGCATCGTCGGAAGCGTTTGAACCTGTCCCAGGCGAATTCGACTTTCAAGTTCAACTTCCCGTTTATCCGGTAGCATGCGCAGTCCGTAGGCTGTCCACAAGACCGATGAGGTCATGAAGCCTAAGATCATGGCAATTCGTAATGGGATTGGTAAGTTAAATTTGAACATTATCTATTATTTAGAGCGATTGGCCGTCCTGATCTGAATCCAAAATCGAATCAAATGCATCCAGATCTTCGCCATCGGCGATGTCATTAAAACTGTCTAATACGGGCAAAGGATGGATAAATTTCCAACTTGGCAGGGACGTCATCATCGTCGCCATCAGCACACCACCCCGCAATGTCCACAAAACATAGCCCGCAGTAGCGACAATGGAGCCTGTAACAAGCGAGTTTTCTAATGACTTCTGTCCACCAAGTTCAGTTGTATCTTTATCTTGCCCCGGTTCCCCAGATAAATTCCACAAATGGTAGGCATCAAAGGACAGTGATAACGAATTTGTGTCCTCCAACAATCGTGAGAGTCGTTCCATTTCCGCGGGATCAAACGATTGTCGGGAATTCGCCAATCGATGCAGAACAACAGCCGCATCTTGTGCATTGGGTAACCCGGACTCTCCACTAGCTTCCTCGTCTTGGCCTGCGACATCCCCATCGGTCTCTTGTCCGACCGTTTCATCCACAACCACTGCCGAAATTGTGTCCACGGATTCCAAATCAGATTCCTGATCGTCAACCGATTCCTCTTCGTCGCTATCCCGGGTCTTGGCTTCGTTGTTACTATCACCTACAGCATCCGAAGAAGCGGTCCCCAACGAGTTTCTAGCATCGATCGGATTGTCCAAACCTTGAATCACAATCAAAACCGTAGTCAATTTGCCATTTTCAGTTCCATCGTTTGCAACATAAGTAAACTGATCAATACCGAAGAATGATCGATCTGGCGAGTAGATAAAGGTACCGTCGGAGTTAAAACGAATCGTTCCATGGCCGGGGCGATCGACCAAAACAGCGATCAAGCCGTCCTGATCCAAGTCATAGTCATTAAACAAAACGCCTTCAACCAAAGCGGTTAGCAATTCACTTTGCCCGATCACATAAGTTTCACTTCGGGATTCGGGTTCGTCATTGGTACCCTTGATGGTGATCTCAATCTCTTGAGTATCCAAGGTGCCATGCACATCAGACAATATCACCGTGTACTTGATCGTCAAACGATCACCCGGCGCCAGATAGTTGAAATATTCATCTCCCGAATTGAACACCCACTCCAGTGAGTTATTCGATTGTGACTGATCCAGTGCAATATTGGAAACACTTAGCATGTCCAGAATCGCCAACCGATTCGACTTTAATCCCGGTAGGTCACCGGTAACCGATACCGATTGAACCGAAGCCGTTACCAGGTCACTAAGATCCAGATCCGTCACCGTAATTAGCCCACGTTGTTCTAGCGTAGTATCCGTCTCCTTGATCAACACTGTGTCAAGATCACCGTCCTGCTTAGAAAAGATCGGAACATCGTTCGTGCCGTTGATCGTGATCGTAACGTCCTGAGTGTCCGTAGCGCCCTGGCTATCAGTCACGGTGATCGTGTACGTCAACGTCAACGTCTCGCCCACCGCCAAGTAATCAAACGATTCCGCTGCTGAATTGAAGTCCCACGTCAGCGTGTCGACCAATTCAGTCCCGTCGATCACGTTCGCCGTCGATGTCAACATTGCCAGCAGCGCTGCGTTATTCGAACCCAGGCCAGTCGTCGTGCCACTAGCAACCACTGTACTAACCGTCGAGGTCACGACATCGGTCAAGTCCAAATCACCCACAGTCAACGTTCCGGTCGTGCTTAATGTCGAATCCGTTTCGCTCAACGTCTGGGCCGCACTATCTGCAACTTCCACCGTAATCACCGGAGCATCGTTCGTGCCGTTGATC
>JBDNHU010000595.1:0-20555 GCA_041688615.1 Mariniblastus sp.
AGTCGAAGTTGGATCTGGACGGCCAACCGACAGGTAGGTTCGATCGTAGGTGAAATACCAACCCGTGTTGGTGTCTCTGGGACCTTCGATGTCGTCCAAAGTCAACGGTGCAAACATCTGAGCATCGTAGTCAAACAGACTTGTCTCAAACGTTCCGTGAACATCGGGACCAGGACCAACTCCCGATTTGGGATCACCCTGCATACCCTGCTGTTTGGCCAGCAAATGGGATGAGCCGATCACCAGCATCAATGCTGCCAAGGTTGTAGTAAAAAGTCGCTTTAACATGGGTGAGTTCCACTTTTATCAGCCAATCGACAACCTGCCCTATCGGGTATAGAGAGACGCGGGCAGGAGCAACGTCAACGATAGTATCGGAACTCTGCTTTGTACGGGTTGAATAAGAAAGGTAAAATTTCACGAATATGTCAGGCAATCCGGTAGAATTAGCCCCAAGAATGCCCACCAAGGACAACTCGAAACACCCAAAGCACGCATTTTAATAATAAGTTGTATCGATCGTCCGGATTTTGAATTGTTTTTACAAAACCAGACAGTTAGGATGGGTAAGTAAGAAGCGTTGTCAAATCTAGCGGTGGCAGGGTTGAACTCCTGTTTGCCATTTGATGACTGGACAGTAGAGGCAGCAAACATAGGACAAACACAATATGAAGAACAGAATTGGTTATGGAACGCTTGCGTCTGGCCTAGTAAAGGCTTTGACAGTCGGGACCATTTTCATGGCTTCGTCTTTCGGAAACACGGCAAAAGCAGATGTTCGATTCTCGATTGACGTGAATTACGATGTAACTGGCGCCGGTGGGTTCGGCCAGTATCTTGATGACTTCAACGCGGCGTTCTCGACCGTTGAAGGCTTGCTTCATTCCTGGAGTGGTCCTCGAGCTATCGAATCCCAGTACAACGGTTTCACGATGGATGTCACATTTGACGCTATCGACGGTGCCTTTGGCATTTTGGCATTTGCTGGACCCAACGACGTTTTGCGTTGGGGTGGCCCAGGCTACACCAAGAACGGTTCCCGAGGTGCGGTGGCAGTTACTGGCGGCATGACCGTTGATACTGATGACATTGGGTTCATGGTTGCCACTGGCATTTTCCAAGACACCATCATTCACGAAACGATGCACGCTTTGGGTTTCGGCACGTTGTGGAATGATTTTGGTTACGTCGATCGTTCAGGTTTAGGCTTTACTGGACAGAATGCAGTTACAGCTTACCGAGAAGGTTCAGGCAACACTTTTGCTCCGTTTGTTCCTCTGGAAGCCAGTGGTGGCGCCGGCACGCAAGGCGGTCACTGGGAAGATGACGATCCTTATTTCTATGATCCAACCACAGGCCTGGAAGAAATAATGATTGGAACGGCCTATGGCAATCAAAACTTTATCTCGGAAGTGACTTTGGCTCAGTTCCGTGACCTTGGCTACAACGTCCCAGACCTGAGTGGTGGCCGGACTGACGACATATGGCCAGATGGCGGTTCGACCAAGCCAAGCAATCCAGGTGGTGATGATGACGACGGTACCCGTACCGGCGACGACTGGGGTAGTGGCGACGACGGTAGTGACGATCCATCTCGTCCAGGCCGACCAGGTGGACGTCCCGGAAAAGGTGATGACGGCTGGGTTTACTGGGGAAGCGGCAGCGGAAGACCTCAAGGGTTTTCAGCAGTTCCAGAGCCAACAAGCTTTGCGATTTTGGCCGCAGCAGGCGTGGCTGGCCTAATTTCTCGCCGTCGCCGTGCATAATTTCGTTTTTTCCAGCAGATTTGCCGAAAAGATGAACTGATCAATCTTCAAGCGAGGTAACTTTTTTAGTTGCGTCGCTTTTTTTGTAAACGCAGCCTACCCTCGAAAACGGAACTGAAACAAGTTCAAGACTCGTAGCCCCCCGACTTGCATCAATAACGTCAGACCACGAGCACCACGAGCACCACGGGTTTGCCAGACCAAACCGCCGCTGGTTTCGTGTTGAGATCGGAAAGCTATCTCGGAAGAAAGCCTTATTCAGATTCGACGGTGCCTGATTCAAGTTTTCCGGCGATACGTTTACGCCTGCCTAGGCAGCGACGAAACATGCCTACGAAGAAGTTTGGCCATTGACTTCAAAACTGGGGAGCAGAGGTGTTTTCTAGGTCAATTACTTTTCGGTTAAACTCCGGAGGGAGCAGGCAGTGGCAGCGATCCTAGCGGGGACGTTGTTTGCACTTGGTTTTCGGGCTAGGATTACTGGCACGAATTTTGAATTTTCAGACAAAACGACTGTCGAAAGGTTGTTATGAATAACATGAAGCACTTTTGCGTAGGATCACAGCGGAATCTGGGATGGATGATCGTTGCTGCGATTGCATTGTCCCTAAATTTTTCCGGAAGCTTGCCCCTGGCCAGTTCCCAAACCGAATCCGCCAAGGCAACTCAACCAGATGACAAAACTGGCGAAAATAAGGCCAGCACAACGAGTGCCCCGGAGGAAAGTCGTTTCGTTCGGATTCGGAACGACAAAAAGGGCAAGCCGGCAGCGATGGAAACTTCCACCATCACCTACACAAAGAAATTGGAAGACGGAACGATCCTTGAAGTGGATCTAATTGGTGTGGTTCACATTGGCGAACGCGACTATTACAAAGAATTCAACGAACAGTTCCGAGCGTACGACTCATTGCTGTATGAATTGGTGGCACCGAAGGGAACGAAAATTGACAAACGCGATGACAGCGGAATGAACCCGGTTGCTGCGTTGCAAAAAGGCATGATGTCGATGCTGGGATTGAAGTTCCAGTTGGATCACATTGACTATAACGCGAAGAACTTTGTGCATGCGGATATGTCGCCCGAAGAGTTCGCTGAATCGATGAGCAAGAACAATGAATCATTGACCAAGGTTTTCTTCCGCACACTAGGAATGAGTGCCGCGATGGGCGGGGCGAATGGCGGTAGTGATATCGAAATGTTCCGTGCATTGATGTCATCGGGTGATGAACGTATCTATCGTATGCGTCGTTCGGCAGCAAAGCAGTTGATAAAGATGGATGTCGGAATGGCCATTTGGGAAGGGGATAGTGGTTCGACCATCATTACCCATCGCAACACCAAAGCCATGGAAGTAATGCAAGAAGAAATGGAAAAGGGCAAACGTAAAATTGGAATCTTCTACGGGGCTGGGCACCTTGAAGATATGGAGAAACGTTTGCTGGAAGAATTCAAAATGAAATCCGGTGAACCCAGATGGCAGCGGGCCTGGAAACTTCAAGAAGGTGAAAAGTAAGTCAGATCTCCAAAAGGATCTTCTGCATTAGAGAGCCTGGGCGAGTCTGAAAACGATTTCGTCTTCAATGACGATTTGGCCTGGCTGATTTCATTTTCGTGCTAAATCCGTAAAGAGCGACCAAACCAGTGATGGCTTGGTCGTTTTTTTTTTTAAACAGAATTCACGTTCTCGCGATGTGATGCTTTGCGGTGCGGTTGGGCCAGCAATCCGAAATCTAGCCACGAAGTTCACCAACAGTGCCCGCAAACAACAGTGCCCGCAAACAACACATCCACAAAGACGTTTTCGCCAGATACAAACGCAGGAACCTTGAACCGTTCACATGCGTTGTTAATCGGTGCGACATTGCCCATGGTCGGGAATTACCGGCGAACCCAAGTTCGTTAGCGATTGCCCGGTTTCTTACCAAGCAGGCCGGCACTTGACTGGTAAATGCTGTCGCAGCGATCCTTGGTTCGCACCACTTCCTCATGATTTGTAGCCCCTTCCAGATCGTTCCGCATCGCCAAAGTGTAAGGGCACTTCAGGACTTCCAAGCGGAATCGAATGTAATCGGCGTGCCCTGAATCAAGGATCCCCAGCAGGAACTGGCCCATTACCTCGCGACCGGGGACACCGATTTGGTAGCGGCGCCAGATGGCACCCATTGAATGCACACCCGCATCCCGGCGACGATTGATCATCGACATCCGCTTTAGCAATTCCGAATCTTTACGGGCTAATTCTTCGATTTCAGATGCCCGAGCCGGGTCTAAAGCTTCGTCTAGGAACGCTTCAATTTCCGCGTCTGTGTATTGATCATTCATTGAAAACAATTCAAATCTGAATTTCCCATCGAAATCGGGCTTGCCCATGCGGCTTGCCCATGCGGCTTACCTATGCGGCTTGCCAAGGTCAAATGCGACGTAACTTGTTCGCCGCAATGCCAATAAACCACCGCCTCTTGATAGTAACATCGGCGGTTAATTGGTAGTTTAATCCGTTTGCGATCCCGTTACCATTGACGTAAGGCGAATTCGCGAAATCGATCGCTCCCGATCGCTCAAGGTTCCCAATACTCCATTACGTCCTTTCCGGCCATGTGAATCAAAGATGGCACCATTCCTGACTCCCAGACTTCACGCAAGTGTGCATTCTATTATGGCAAACCCAAACCAGCTGTCGAAGATGCTTCCGACCACATCACGCCGCAAGAATTCTCGTGTTGCCAAGATCAAGCCGCTGGTCATTTTTTGCATCGCTGTGCTTATTGTTGGGGCAGTTGGTTTTTGGTGGTGGCAAAATGGCAACCAGGAGCGCCAGCAGAAGGCTCAGTTGGCAATTCAGTTAGGTTACGAAGCCAATGGCGCATTAGAGAACGAAAATTTTTCCGTTGGCGAAGACGAAAATGGAAAGCTGACCTTCGGATTTGACCAAGCGTTACAACGTTACGAACAAATTCACCAATGGTTCCCCGAAGAAGAACTACCGATCCGCAACATGGCGATCGCTAGGATTCTGATGTTGAAATCGGCAGATAAGCAAGATGGGACCGCTGACGATGAAAATTCGGTTGCGATCGATCCCGACGAAGCCAAGAAACTTGCGATCAAAAACGTGCAGATGTTAATGGAATTTTCGGATTCCGCCATCAACCATTGGATTCAAGGCAGTCTCATCGCAGCATTGGAAGTCCCCAAAGAATTCCAACTAAAAATTGCTGAGGAATACTTTCAGGCAGCGACCAGTCGCCCCGATCATGCGCCCTTTTGGTTCTCTGTAAATAAGTCCATCGACGAATACGCCATTACGAAGATGAATGACCAGAAGTCCCAGGCACTGACGGAACTGCGGGATCTGGTGCCCAACAACTTGTATGTCATTTGCAAGTCGTTACTGGAGCAGGCTACTACCAAGAGCGCTGATTTCGAAGCTTATTGGAACCAAAAGCGACCAATTCTGGAGAAGGCAAACTTTAGTAGCAGCCAATACCAGGGCAAGGAATCCAGCTATGGAGATCTAAGCCAAACCATGGATGCAATTCAAGCGGCTATTCCCAAACAAGACTGGGATTCGTTGGTGCGGTTGATGATCGATATCGATAATTCGATGCGCGGCAAAGAACCGTACAAAGTAGACATTCAAGAACTGACTCCTAACCCCTTAGATTATTTGGCAAATGAATTCTCGGATTCTATCGTTCAGGCAGCCGGCCAAATCTCGAACACCACCAACCATTCGATTTCGATCAATTTCATACCGGTCAAGGTTCCCGAAAGATTGAATTCGTCGCCAGTATTGGACATGAGTTTAGCAGATGTTAACTTCGACGGCGTCTTGGATGCGTTTCTGCTTTATGAAGATCGAATCGAAGTCTACGCCGGACCTCTGACCAAACTTTCGGACGCGCCACTAATGTCCCACTCGCTTAACCGAAAGGCCAAAGGCATCCACGCTGCGTACCTATTGATGATTGCAGATACCGGCAGTGGAATTGAACGAAAAGTACAGACTGCAAATCAAGTGCCCGAAGGTGTGGTCACTCAGTCCGAACTTCCGCAAGTCTTGGTGTGGGGCGAAAACGGCCTGGATGTATTGACCACAACTTGGACCCAAGAAGATGGCTTTGGATTAACTCAAGTGGAACAACCCCAGGAACTGGCAAAGGTCCAAGACATCAGTTCGATGGTATTGTTAGATTTTGACCAAGATGGAGATTTAGATGTGGCCGTTGTTACCTCAGAGGGCATTAGATTCCTGATCAACCGCGCCAACAATACGTTCGTCGATGCTACGCAATGGTCGTTCTTGCCAGAAGATTTAAATCAAATTTCGAAAATGCAGATCGTTGACTGGGATCGGGATCTTTACATGGACATCTTGGTCCAAAAAGCGGACGGAAAATTTGGCATCTTGGAAAATTGTCGGCATAGTGCCTTCCGCTGGAAACCCCTGGACCTTCCGTTCTCCTCGCCTACTGCAGGATTTGCGGTGGCCGAAATGGATGGAAATGCCAGCTGGGATATCGTTTGCCGAAACGTTTCCGGCACTCAACTGCAGTTTACTCGTACCGTTGCCTGGTCCAAGGTTCAGTGGCTTGACGATCCATTGGAAATTCAAGTGCCTGGCAGCATTACGGACGATTGGCAGGTCGGTGACTTTGATAATAGTGGGACTCAAGACCTGCTAACTTGGCGGGATGGCGTGCTTGAGTATTTTCCGGCGACCTACCGCGGCAATGCCCTATCCCTTGGTTCCAACAAAATACAGTTCACGCCGTCAGGAACTTCAGTCCAAACCAGTCGGCCCACGTCGGGCGATCGTGGCGACCTGGATTCGGATGGTGATTTAGACTTGATCCTAATTGCGGACCAGAAACTTTCGATTTACTCGAATGAGGGCGGGAACCAAAACAATTGGCTGGAAATTGTTCCTCGAGGCCGAGGCGACAATTTTTCCAAGACCAATCACATCGGAATGGGATCACTTTTGGAAGCCCGAATCGGCCAATCCTATTTTGCAGAAACGGTAACCCGCCCGTCGGTGCATATTGGATTGGGCCAAGCGAAAAAGGTGGACCTGGCACGCATCATTTGGTCCAATGGGATTCCTCAGGTCCTGCTGCTTCCTCAGGGACAGCAACGCGTGGAGATGCTGTACATTCTTAAAGGGTCATGTCCATTCATTTATAATTGGGATGGCCAACAGTGGCAATTTTTCTCGGACTGTTTGTGGGCGGCGCCCATTGGATTGCAATCACCCAAAGGGGGTTTAGTCCCAACCAGGAACTGGGAATACTTGCGAATGCCACCAGGTTCGTTGGTTGCAACCGATGGAACCTACCGCGTGATGTTCACTGAAGAACTTTGGGAGGCCGCTTACTTTGATCATGTCCGCTTGCAGGTAATTGACCATCCAGCGGATATCGAAATCCAAATTAACGACAAGGTTGGCCCACCTTCCATCACCCAGCATCGACTGTACCAGGTGAAACAGCGTGTGGCCCCATTATCGGCCGTCGATCAAGATGGCAATGATGTCCTGGATCTGGTTTTGAACGAAGACCAGCGTTATTTCAAAGGGTTCACCAATCGGTACGCGCAAGGATTTGTGGAAAAGCATGACTTGATCCTAGACCTCGGGCCCAATCCAACAGAAGATTTGACATTGCTGCTGACCGGTTGGATTCAACCTACCGACACTTCGATCAACGTCCTTTTGCAACAACACCCAGGCACGCAAGGTCCAGAATTTCCGTCGATGCACGTGATTGGTGAAGATGGACAATGGCAACCTTGCAAACAAGCGATGGGCTTCCCAGGTGGCAAGACTAAGACCATGTCGGTCCCCTTGGCCGGATTGTTTCCGACAAATGACCATCGCTTGAAGATCAGTGGTTCGGCTGAGATTTACTGGGATCACATTTATACCGCGGACACCTCGGAAGAAATAGAATTAGTGATAAACGAGGCGAATCTAGTTTCGGCCAGGACCCTACATCGAGGCACTTCGCGAAGAAAACTTCACTCTGAAAATGGCCCTGAGCTTTTCGATGCTGCGGATGTGACCCAAGATGCGGTTTGGGCTCCCATGAGTGGCCCGTTCACTGCTTACGGCAACGTGCTTCGGAAACTACAATCAACTGATGACGAACTGGTAGTTCTGGGAACCGGTGATGCGGTCCAACTGCATTTCAATGTTCCAGACCTGCCAACTGAATCTGGATACAAGCGAACGTTTTTGCTTTATACCGTCGGGTATGACAAGGACGCAGACTTGAATACCGTTGAAGGTCAGGACAGTCGGCCTATGCCGTATTCTGAAATGAAACAATATCCAAGTTACGCCCGTGCTGATGCAAATTCATCCAGTGACTCGGACACCGGACGCCAACAATCTTGGCATCGTTTTTGGCACCAGGTACAAAACCCCATGATTGGTTCGGAACAGCAAGAGACAAAGGTGCCTCGAAACCACAACACGACCTTGCATGCCAATTAGTGCCTGCCAATTAGATGGAATGGTTCGCGAAAAATCTGTTTTGACTTTCAACGCGTTGGTCAATTTGTAGACTGAACTTGGTCCCGTGTTTTTCGCCAGACGATCGGCAATCCGTCCTATGCCCACCAAAGATTCCACTGCCACCACTTAGATCCAAAATCGCAACGCCGTGAATTCCCCTTAGACCGTTCTTTGGTTTTCACTTCACCCATTCGACATCCATCCAAACGAAACTCACCTCAATTTCAGTCCATTGTTCATTCGGAGATATTCCCGTGCGGCAAGTAATTCAGCGCATCGCTTTGGCCTTTAGCTTAATCATTAAGGTTGTGGTTTTGAATGCCATGGTTACCCCTTGCCTTGCCTGGCAAGGGGAAACTCCAGTTTCTTCGGAACAGCAAATGGCCAAAGGAATCGTGTTCGTAGATTCGAACCATGATGGAAAACTTGACGCTGACGAACAACGAATCAGTGGCGTTAGAATTTCCAACGGGCAATCCATTGTGATGACCAATCCGCAGGGCGAATACAACATCCCTGTCAGCGACGACCAAATCGTCTTTGTCATAAAGCCTCGTGGTTTTCGCACTGCACTTTCTGAAGACAATCTGCCCAGATTTTATTACATTCATAAACCAGCCGGTTCGCCAAAGCTTCGTTTCTCGGGCGTGGCTGCCACTGGCCCGTTACCCAGTTCCATCAATTTCCCGCTCTATCCGCAAAATGAGCCAGAAAATTTTAAGGCGATCCTGTTTGGAGATCCTCAGCCACGAAACCTAACCGAAGTTGGCTACATCGCTGAAGATGTGATCCCGGAAGTGATTGGTACGGACGCTTCGATGGGTGTAACCTTGGGTGACATTGTTTTTGACGACCTGTCTTGCTTCACTGCGGTTAATGAAACCTACGGGCTACTTGGAATTCCCTGGTACAACATCATTGGCAATCACGATATCAATCTTGATGTCAAACAGAGAAAGTATGCCAACGAAACTTTTGAAAACACTTACGGTCCAAGCTACTACAGTTTTGATTATGGGAATGTCCACTTCATCGCGGCAGACAACATCAATTACCATGTTGACCCAACCGATGGACGCAGCAAGTACAACGCAAAATTTGGCCAGCAGCAATTGGAATTCATCAAGAACGACCTAGCTTTGGTGCCCGCCAATTCACTGGTTGTTATCCTGATGCACATCCCGCTAACAGGTACGATCGATCGGCAAGAATTGTATCGCTTGATTGAAAAACGTCCGTTCTGTCTTTCGATCTCTGGGCACACTCACTATCACGCGAACAAGTTTATTGACCAGACCGATGGCTGGAATGGCGACCAACCTCATCACCACATTATTAATGTTACCGTCAGCGGCAGTTGGTGGGGTGGCAATCCAGACGAACGCGGTATTCCGCATACGATGATGAAAGATGGAGCCCCAAACGGTTACTCAATCATTTCTTTTGACAATACAAACTACCAATTAGATTTCTATGCAGCGGGTCGCCCGAAATCGTATCAAATGAACATCGTCTTTCCCGACGAAGTAGCCACCAATAAGATGGTTGCCACCGATCTGATTGCAAATGTCTTCAACGCAACATCCCAAGACAAGGTGGAAGCGCGAGTTGGTTGGGAAGGTGATTGGCACCCGTTGGTTAATTACAATGGCGTGTCCCCGCTTTACCAAGAGGTCGCTCAACGGGAACTCTTACCTGACGGCAGACCTATGCTAGGTGCCCCGAATGAAACCGAACACTTATGGAAACTGCCCTTAGGCGACCTTGTGGCTAATGCTGCCGTTGGACACCACTTGGTACAGGTGCGTTGGACCGATAGAACAGGCCGTACGACGGTTTCCAATCGAGTCCTACGGGTTGTAGAATCAAAAGAAGTTTCTTCCACAACAGAAACGCCGAAGTAATTGGGACCCGACCGTCGTCGCACGTTATTGCCGACCTGGTTTCAACGAACCTGGTTTCAACGAATTGCCTTTTAGCATTTATTCGGACCCGACAGTTCGAGAAGGAATCTCCGTGAGCGAAACTACCACCAAGGAAGACCAACTGGACGTGATCGCCGTCGGGGCTCATCCAGATGATGTTGAAATTGCGTGCGGTGGCACCTTGGCCATGCTTGCGATGCAGGGCTATCGAGTTGGAATTGTTGACTTGACCGATGGCGAGCCCACTCCCTTAAGCCCGGGGCCAGAAGTTAGGCTTGCCGAAGCTCAAGCGGCGGCCCATGCGTTAGGGGTTCACAAACGAATTGTCTTGGATCTACCCAATCGACGTCTGTTTGATTCTTTTGAAGCCCGGGTTGCTTTGGCTACCGAATTTAGGCGTTACCGACCCAAGGTGGTCATCGGTTTCGGGCACAAAACCCCAATGGCATCCCCCGATCATTGGCAAGCGATGCAAATCACCGACGCGGCAGTTTTCTACAGCCGACTGACAAAGTGGGACGCACATTTCGATGGCATTCCCGTACACACGGTTCCCTGCCAGTTGTACTTTCCGCTATCGTTCGACTTACATTATGGCTCGACCCTACCGCATCGCTTTACGGTCGACATCACCGAATCCTTGGAACGAAAAATAAATGCGGTGGCCTGCTATAAGACCCAGTTCCCTGATGCGAAGAAAGACATCTTCGATCGCATTCGCGCCATGTCGATGACTTTCGGAGCAGCCGCAGGTTTCAAGTATGGTGAAGTCCTTTCACGCACTCGGCCACTTGGCACCAACGACCTGATGAAGTTTTTACTGGACGAACGATAATCGATTTGCGTTAAGCATCGTGCGGTAAATTAAAGCCGCATTGGATCAAGTTAAAGATCCTTCCACTGGGGATCTTTGACATGCTTCACCACACGCTTGGACCGTGATAGTGGCGTTTAAACTTAAGGGTTCGCTGAACACACAAATATTTTGAACGAGTAATCCGGAGACAACTCACGGTTGATCCAACGGTGCGCACGGTTACAACCACGGGTTTAGGACAGCACCCTGGGGAAGCACTTTCGTTCGAAAACGTCTTCCAATTCGGGCATCAAACCGTAGGCACGAGCCAAAATCTTGATCGGATGAACGGTCGGTTTGGATGCACCTTGTTCCATTTGAATTCGACACGAACTGCACTCGGTGGTACCCGCCAAGAATATTGGTTTACGGATCTCGCGAATCAATTCGTGACCGATTTTTAACGAACGCCAATAGTTCTTTTCAAACACACCAAACATCCCCGCCATCCCCGAACATCCCTTTTCAACGGAAACCACTTCTAATTCAGGGATTAGACGCAGCAGATCGATACCAGGATTCCCTTCAACGGTCGCGCGCTGATGACAAGGCAAATGGTGGGCAATGGTGATAGGTGTCGGTCGAAAATCTGTATTCAGCTTGCCCTCTTGGTGCAACTTCCATAGAAATTCAGTTGCTTCGAAAGTATTATCCGCCACTAGTTTGGCATCGGGGTCAGAGAGGATATGCTGATATTCGTGCTTGATCGCCAACGCTGCGGCGGGTTCTGACGTGACCACCTGAGCCCCTTCGCGAACCAATTCGGCCAAAATGGAAACGTTCGCCTGGGCAATTTTTCTTGCCGGTCCGACCGCACCTGCCGAAATCAGACTTAGACCCGATATTTTTTGATTTTGAGGCACAGAGACCGCGATCCCGTTGTGCTCAAGAATGCAAACCAACGCGCGACCCAATTCCGAATCATTCCAATTGACGAACGCGTCCACAAACAACACAACCTTTCGATTGGATTGATCGGCAGCCTTATCCAGCCTACGTCGCCTGGCCCATGACAGGAAAGTTCTTCCGTGAAACTTTGGCAACTTGCGGTTGGCTGCAATCCCAAACACTTTCGCCAAAATCCAACGACTCCAATTTTGTGTGACCAGAAAATTAGTCAAAGTCGGGGAGAGACTTGCAACACGAAACAGCAGATCCAAGCGATTGAGTAAGCGTTCAGAAAGACTCAGGCCATTGGTAGCCCAATAGTGAGCACGCATCTCGTTTACGATCTTGGGAATATCTACACTTGCTGGGCAATCCACGCGACATTGGTGACAATTAAAGCACGTGTCGGTTACCGCTTTGATCTCTTCCGACGTTAAGACATTGGGTTCCAATTCGCCGGTCATCACAGCTCGTAATAAATTTGCCTTAGCCCGCGGCGATGCTTCTTCGGAATTATCCGCACGAAACATTGGGCACATCCGCTCAATACTTCCCTCAGTCCGGCAGCGACCACAACCGTTACAATTTCGAGTGGCCTGCATTAACGACCCTGAATCCCACTGCAATTCTGGCTGCAGCACGTTCAGCGCACGCGTAGGACTAGCGGTTCGCAGGTGAGGTGAATTTGGAGCGACGGTTCCTGAATGAATCGCAATTTTGCGTTTTTCGACTTCCGATCCTTCGCCATCGTCGCGTGAACCAATCGGCGAATCGAAAGAGGCTTGCAAAGACGCTTGTTTCAGATTGTCGGGATCGTTTTCATCATTTTGGAATGATACATCCAGTCCATTGATCTGGTCAAGCTTCACCATTACTTGTGAATCGGAAGCTTGGGTTGCGTCCAAAAACGAAACCGCCTGCGGAACCACTGATCGTACAAAATCCAAATGGGTACCGGTTCGATTCTGAATAATTTTACCCGGATTCAAAATATATTTCGGGTCGAAAATCCTCTTGATCTCAGAAAGAATTGGATAGAGACTTCCCGCTTGGCTGCGCAAATACGGAGTACGAGCAAGACCCAATCCACCATGTGCACCCACGGTCCCACCCAGGTGCCAAACGTTCGAATACAACTGCTCCGTTAACCGAACCAACAATTCCATTTGTTTTCGATTAGTAATATCAATAAATGGTCTTAAGTGGATTCGGCTTTGGGCCGCGTGAGCGAAAACCGACGTCGTGATCTGATGCTGATTAAATAAATCTTGCGCCATGATCAAAAATTGCTCCAAATTTCTGGGAGGCACCAAAATATCTTCCACATACGGAATCGCTCGGGTCGATCCACGCAGGCGATACAACGTGGGAATGATTCGCCGAACCAAACGCCAACACAAGTCGCGCTTTTCATCATCGGTCGTGATAAAATTAGGAAGATTCTGAGCTAACTGATCTTGAGCCGACGAAACCACATTTTTCAGCTTTTCCATCAACGTATTCAAATCGTTGTCTTTGGCCTCCACCAACAGCATGGCTTCGGCTGCAACGGGGATCATGTCAGCATATCTGGCGTCCGACTCCCGAGCGATTGACAACAACCGTCGATCCAACAGATCACACGCAGTAATATCTTGCTTCGCCAACTGGCAACTAACCTTGGCGGCATCGGTGATCTTTGAGAAAAACAACAACACAACGCCTCGGTGGGATACCCAGGGATCGGTGGCAAGCGTGGCTTCGGTAATCAAAGCCAATGTACCTTCGCTACCAATGATCAGTGGCAACAGATCGATTTCACATTGCAAATCGATACCCTGAAAGCGATAACCGGCGGCTTGCGATTCCCTACTTTCACGTTGAATCAACGCCTGGTAACGCTGCAAACAAGAGGCCACGCTACTTTGCATTAGAAACTTTGACTGCCGATGCTCCGTGTTTCGATCCGTCGCAGTCGTCCCAACCTCGATCGAAGTCCCGTCCGCCAATACCAGACGCAAATGAACCACCTTGTCACCGGTTGAACCAAAGTCTAACCAATGCGAACCCGCGGCGTCTCTGGCAATCGAACTGCCGATTGTGGAAAAACTTCGGGTCGCAGGATCCGGTCCAAAAATTCGACCATACTTTGCCAGGTGTCGATTCAAGTTTGCCAAAACTACGCCAGGCTGCACGGTAACGGTGTCTCGGCCCACGGAAGTGATACCGCACATCGAATGCGAAAAATCGATCACCAATCCGTGGCCAATCGCTTCACCGGCCAGTCCAGATCCCGCGCCCCGAGCGGTAACAGGAATACTGTTTTGGTCGGCATACTTCATCACAGCGACGACGTCTTCATGATGACTTGGACGCACAACACCCAACGGACGCATCTGAAAGATACTTGCGTCGCTGCTGTACTGTTGCAGGGTTACGTCATCGCATAAGACGGTTCCGGCAACCAAGCCGCGTAAATCCTCCTGTATTCGATGACGTTGTGGGTCCATAAAAGAAAATTACTCAAAAAAAGTAAGCCAACATCACATTACCCATCCGCGGCCTTGAATCGCTGGCGAATGTAAACAACGGCAGTTCCAACCCAAATTCGCTCTCGTCCAACAAGCCAGTCCTAATCATCAAACCAAACTTCTACACCCGCCTGATGGCACCCGCGTTTTAATTCACTGCAATCAAATTCACTGCAATCAAATTCACTGCAATCAAATTCACCGCAATCAAATTCACTGCAATCAAATTCACCGCCACATCGCGAACAATAACTTACGCGGGAACAGCGATCTGCTGTCCTGGCAACACATCTCCTATTGTCACGAAAAATGGTCTGGTGCGGAACCCGGCCTAAGTAGCCACTGGCACAGAATTACGGCCTCAATCAACTCGGGTTTCACCTTATCCGATTTAGAGCGTTGCCCAAACGTAATGCAATTGCCGCACAACGATGGCCAAACTTTACAACGAATCACTATCAGCATCCTTCACGCCATCCTGATCACCCGGGTCGTCCAGCGCGTCGCCACTTTCGTTACTGATTGGACTGGAATCCGAGTCCGCCGTTGGTGCTTGTTCGCTGCTGGCTTGACTTAAATTTCCGTCACTTGGCTTGACTTGGCTACCTTGCGTTTGGTCGCCATTCTCATTCTCTGATCCAGTCGGCCCGGCCACTGTTTCTTTCTTAATCTCACTCAATTCAATCGAAAACATCGCCGGACTTTTACCAGTGGGTAAATTGGGATATTCAACCACTTTGTCGTCCAAGATCATCGATTCATCCAAAACCTGCGTGCCCTTGGATTTGACTTGTATTTCATGCGAGACAAACTGAAAATCCACTTCAATGGACCTCGGGGCATCCGCATCATCGTCCACACCGGCATCGTCCACACCGGCATCGTCCACACCGGCATCGTCCACACCGGCATCGTCCGAATCAGTAAGTTCGACGCCACTAAGATCACCAACCGTACTGTTGGCTTGCGGACTGCCAATTGCCCACATCAATTCATTTCCTGAACTCCCTGATGGTTCGGGCTCGATTCCCACAGAATCGGAAGTTTCGGACGAACTGGTGACAAGCTTCCGTTGCGACCGGTCAAATAAACTTACTAAGCGTTGTGCTCTGGCAACCTGATCCACCAATTCCAGTTGCTTTAGTTTGAACTGAGTTGGCAAATTCAGCATGTAGGAAATAATATCCGTCAACAAGTAAAGCGAAAGATCAGGGTTCATCAACTGTTCAATCTGTCCTCGATTCTGCAGAATTGGCGGCAAGATTTTGAACAAAATTTTTGCCAATTCTCGCTTCCAAAATTCAATCTCCAGCGCACGCTGAATTCGCGACTTGTTCCCCAGATCATCTAGCGATTGACTGTCTTGAATATCTAAAGATGACTCTTCCAAGATAGGCTGATCATCCAAGAGTCGCAGATCCGCCATACGAAAAAGATTTTCGGTTGGAATCTCTCGACGAACCCAAGCACGTCGCAATCCTAAAATGTTCAAAAAGAAGGTTCCGTCGGGGGCCTCTTGGCAATCCAATAGTTTTGCCAGACAAACGGTTCGAAACATGGCCTCAGGCTGCCGCTTGCTAGAACCAAAACCCAAGGCGGGACTCACCGACGTCGCCATCCCGATTAGGCGATCTCCGGCTAAAGCGTGCTTGACCATTTGGCGATATCTAGGTTCGAAAGCGTGTAACTGCTGAACCACGCCCGGAAACAGTACCAAATTTGGCAAAGGGAAAAGCCGTGTGATTCCAGAATAATGAGGCGGCAACTGTGCATCAAATTCCATGAAATGACCTATATTTAGTAAGACATCTGACATCGGCTGACCCATTCGGGCACGCACCGATTTTCGCATTCTTATTAATCCCCAACCGAAATCCACTAGTGGCAGACAACGGCAGACGCTTTTCAGCAATTTTTCCGGTGAGTCCGCCTGGCAAAATTAGTCATTTGGCCCGATCCAAAGTACCAGCAGTCCAGGTACCAGCAGTCCAGGTACCAGCAGTCCAGGTACCAACACACGGAAAATCCCGCTGACTGGTCCTGCCCCCGCTGTTGAACATGCGGTTATCGGTATTGGCGTCAGATTCGTCAGTAAGCGATCTTTGACATCCTTCAGAGGCCGAAAAGCTACCAGCCAGTTCACATTGATTCACTATCCAGCTTAGCAGAATTCGCCGCAGTTGATTAGAATTAAATCTTGGTAGATCGCGGAGGTTGACTTGTGATGAAGCAATTGCAACGATTTACAACCCTGAACGTCCTACCTTTCATTCCATCGAAACCGTTGACCCACCAAACTTTACGCGAAGGCATAGGTACTTTATGGGTATTTTCGACAAAATGAAATCCATGTTTGGCAGTAGGAATCGGTTGGATGTTTCCGCTCGATTCGAACTCGATCGCCACGCCTTCTCTGGAACAATGAGTAGTTTTCGAGTGGCCCGCGATATCAGGACGGGCGAATACAAAGGAATTAAGTTTCTGGATAGCGAAAAGCGAGCGTACTTTGAACAGCGATTCAAGGGACTGAACAAGCCTGAAGAAGGCGAAATTGCAATGCTGATGATTCACCCGACGATCGTCGCCACGGATGCCTATGGAATGACAACCAAGGGCGAGCATTACATTCTGATGGAATATATCAAGGGCCCGGGTTTGAACACTTTGGTGAACGATAGGCACCCTGGTTTGATTCCTCATCGCATGAACTTGGTCAAGGACATGGTTGATTCGATCGCCGCAGTACACAGCAAAGGGTTTATTCATCGCGACATTTGCCCGCGTAACTTCATTTGCTACGACGACTTCAAGCGGCTCAAGTTGATCGATTTCGGACTTAGCGTTCCCGATCTACCCGAATTCCGAACGCCGGGAAATCGAACGGGAACACCGCAGTACATGGCACCTGAAGTGGTGCGCCGCCGATCCACCGATCATCGACTGGACTTATTCTCTCTGGGCGTATCAATGTACAAGTTACTAGCTTTCGAACACCCCTGGGAGGCAACGGACACAACCGGATTGGCCGCATTAGCCCATGATCAACGCCCGGCAACAAATCTCTCGAAATATCGACCTGATATCGATCCTGAACTCGCAAAAATTGTCATGCGATGCTTGGAAAGCGATGCGAACAAACGTCCCAAAGACGCCAAGACCGTGCTGCGAATTGTCGCAGACATCAAGTCAGACGTTGCTTAAGTGCGTTACCACGTCAACGTCGCGTAGTCGTGCCGGTCAAACACGTTTACAATTCAGCGAAGTTCATTTCGACTGGATGTAAAATATTTGGAGTGTTAGATTCGTGCGAGTCATTATTGAAAGTGATGCTGATGCGGTTGCCGAGTGCGCCAGCGGCTTTTTTCAAAGCTTGTTGCTTCACAAGCCCGATGTCGTTCTGGGATTGGCCACCGGTTCAACTCCGATCAAGCTGTATCAAAAATTGATTCAAAAATTTCAGCAAGGACTGCTCAACTTTCAGCAGGCTACCACGTTCAATCTGGATGAATACGTGGGGCTGGAAATCGGTCACCCGGAATCCTATCGTTGCTTCATGCAGGAACAGCTATTCCGCCATATCAATGTCAGACCCGAAGCGACTCACCTACCCCAGGTTGAATCCAAAAACTTGCTCCGGCAGGGTGCCGACTATGATGAAAAGATCTTGGCTGCCGGTGGTATCGATCTACAGCTTTTGGGAATTGGTAGCGACGGACACATCGGGTTTAATGAACCAGGTTCTTCGCTGGCCAGCAGAACTCGGATCAAGGCACTGACCCGAGTGACTCGGCAAGACAACGCGCGTTTCTTCAATTCCATTGATGATGTTCCCAAACTATCCGTGACCATGGGTATCGGTTCGATCCTCAAAGCCAGACGCTGCATGTTATTGGCGACAGGGCCTGCAAAAGCCAAAGCGATTCAGGCGATGATTGAAGGCTCGGTCACCGCTCGAGTCCCGGCATCGGCTTTGCAATTGCACCCGGACACGATCGTGATCTTGGACCCAGACGCGGCCAAACTCTTGCAGTTTAAGGATTACTACCAAGACTCGGAACTGCTGCAAAGAGAATTGGAATCAACGACCGCCGAGACTTAAGCATGCCCGTCCCTACTCAGACAATTCGCACTACTGCCTACTAAAGGTTGCACTACTGCCTACTGAAGGTCGCACTACTGCCCACAGGTCGCACACTAGTTTCCACCACCTTTGCTGATCGCAAATCAATCTGCTAGGTTGCTTTCTCTGCTTAAGTTCAACGGTGTATCAACCGCCTTGTTGGCGACTTGCAGATTGTTGCCTCGGGTTACATCAAGTAAATTAGGGGTTAGTCCTCGCTCGCTTCACTCGCAATTGGTAAACTCAGGCATGAGACACATTGGATCGCATGACGATCAAAAAGTTCACAAGTTTATTGACTTCTTAGTTGCAAGTGGAATCGAAGCTCGCGCGGACGTAAGTGAGAAGTCCGGCTTTGACATTTGGATCATCGAAGAAGACGACCTAGAACAAGCCAAGCCACTTTTCGATGAATTCAAAAAGTCACCCGACGACCCCAAATATGCCAAGGCCACCCCAAAAGCTGCCCAGCTTCGTGCCCAAGCGGCCAAGAGGTTAGCTCAGACACAAAAGAACATGGTCCGGGTCGATAATCGCTCGCTGTCGCGACGCCCACCGTTTTCGTTGTTTTTAATTGTCGCATGTTGTCTCATTTTTGTGGCAACAGATTTTGGCTTCAACGAAAATACATTCGTTTTTCGCGCGGTAACGTTCATGTCGGCTCCCGAGGCCGAACTGTTGGCTTCGTTCAGGACTAGTTCTTCAATTCCAATACTGATGCGATTACTTCCATCGGATTGGCAAGAGTTTGCGCTTGCCAGTTATAATCTGCGTAACGGCGAAGTTTGGCGAACGATAACGCCGATCTTTTTGCACGCCAGTTTTCGACATCTCATTTTCAACATGCTGGGTTTAGTTTTCTTCGGTTTCGTGATTGAACGCAAAGAGGGCACTCGTTTTCTGATTTTACTGGTACTCGTAAGTGCGTTTGCGTCAAATCTACTTCAAGGCTTGGTGCCCACGCGATTTGATGGTGCGGGCGTTGGAAGTTCGCTGGACTCGCAATACATTCAATCCTATTTTGGCGGAATCTCGGGTGTCGTGTACGCGATGTTAGGATTTATTTGGATGCGAGGCTCAAGGTCATTCGTCCCAGAATACCAATTAAGCACCCTGATGATCATCTTGATGTTTGGGTCACTGTTGCTGGGTGTTACCGGAATGGACACCGCACTGTTGCAGGTGAACATGGCCAACTGGTGCCATGTGATTGGCTTGCTGGTCGGTGTAACTGCTGGCTATCTCGGCCTTGGTAAGACCGCCAAATAGATTCAAAAATTGCTTCGGTTGATTCTAAATTCAATGCCGTCTGCAGATGGTACACAACCGCCCGGTAAACTTGGAAATCGACCACCGCCTGTGACCACAATAAACAGAAACAACACTTGCCTGCAAACTTGAAGTACTTGGCTGATGGAACCTTCGATCGTAGTTAAAACCGATGCTGGCACGTATCCCATTTTTGTTGGGCTGGACGACTGGGATCAAATGGCCCAATGGGTCCTGTCGGAACTCAAGCCCACCTCGGTGGTGATCGCAACAGATGAAAATGTGGACAAGCTATTGGGGAGTCACGTCCTCACAGCCTTCCAAAAGCTAGACTTTTCACCATTAGTCCTGCGCTGCCCCGCTGGAGAAAAATCAAAATCGATCGAAATCGCGAATCAGTGGTGGCAGCAATTAGCCAGCACAGCGGTGGATCGCAAGGCCGTTGTCATCGCGCTAGGCGGCGGCGTGGTTGGAGATTTGGCTGGCTTCATCGCCGCAACTCATCTTCGCGGCCTAAGAATGGTCCAAGTCCCCACAACGTTGCTGGCCCAGGTCGATAGTTCGGTAGGCGGAAAAGTCGCAATCAATTTGCCGCAAGGTAAGAACTTGGTCGGCTGTTTTTGGCAGCCTGAAATGGTTTGGATCGCCCCCACGGTATTGAACACATTGAGTGAACGAGAATTCAAGGCCGGTATCGCCCA